>JALZJL010000376.1 GCA_030859785.1 Acidobacteriota bacterium | reverse complement strand
AAAGACGCGACGATGCCGAGGACGCAGACATTGACGCGCGACACGCTCGACGCGGCGGATGCAAATTCGCAATTCCGCACCACGGAGTCGGACGCGCGCGGCACATCAGCCACCGGCCCCGCCCCCGTGGTCTCAATCGCGCCGCCGTTCTTTAATAAAGTTCCAGCCCAACTACATCCACGCACCGAGGGCCCGCCGGCGCGCCCGCGCATCGTCGTCCCCGTCACTTCAACGCGGCCACAAATCGATCACCCGTCGGGCCAATTTCAAGCAATCGGGGCGCACACGTCGGATGCTGCTGTTGAATCGCAGTCGCACGTCTATGCCGGACAAAACGTCGGACAAAACGCCGGATCGCAACCGGGTCGTGAGCAACTCTCGTCGCGGGCGCGGCAGTGGATTGTCGGGCTGCTGATTCTGTTGATGTTCGCCGGGATGCTTTACGCGATTCACAGCTACATCCGCAGGCCGCAGGCGTCCACGACGACGACGGTTAACACGACCAACCCGCCGGCGTCAGCGGTCGGGCGTGAATTCGTGGCGACAACGGATGTAAACTTGCGCCAGGGGCCGGCGCGCAATGCGGCACGCGTCGGAATGGCCGAAGCCGGTTCGCGCGTGCGCGTGCTGACCGTTAACGGCCCGTGGTTCGAGGTCACGGTGCTTGAGCACGCGCGCCCGAAGGAAGAAGCTGATTCGTCAGACCGTGGATGGCTCGACAGTCGGTTTCTGAAGACGCGGTAAGCATCAAGGCTAAAGTAAAAAGGCTAAAGGCAAAAGTGAAAGCCAGTGAGGAACAGATGTTGGATGTCAGATGCTGGATGCTAGTCCGTGACCTCGGCAGTTGGTGTTGCCAATATCTGACATCCAGCATCTGACATCTATTTCGTGTCAGAGGAGGATTAAGACACAGGTGGGATTACTGGAATCCATCCGCCGTTGGATTGACGGCGAGGAAGCGGGCGACCCGCTCGCGACGGTTGACGAGCAGACACGTCCGCGTCGCGTCTGGGAGGAGTTTCTCGTCAAGGTCGCGCGCGAGATCGAAGCCGTGATGCAGCGCGAGATGTTCACTCCGCCCGGCGGCCCGACCTACATCCCGCCGGAGTACATCGTCTATCTGAGCACCGAAGACGACAAAGACTGGCAGGGCGATAAGCGGCGTGGGCTGGAGCAGGGTCTGTTCTTTGTGCTCTCCGAACGCGCACGCGAACTGAGCGGCGCGACGCAACTCGCCACCAAGTCGTTCGCCGTCGAGCTCCGCGTCGACGGTACGCTGAACAAAGGTGAGTTCCGCGTCCAGCCCGTGTGGGACGCATCAGAGAGCGGCCACACGATGGTCACCGCCCGCTCGTCAGAGGATGAAGCGCACGGCACCGACGACACGCCACCAGTGGTGACCGGCGAGCATGGCGAGAGCGAAGTCACGCGCGTCACCGCTCGCCCCGTTGAGCTATACACAATCGAACTCTGGCGCAACGGCGTGCGGCAGACGGTGCTGCCGATGACCAAGCCGGAGATCACGATTGGCCGCGGCTCGAAATCAATCTCCGTCGATGTGCCGATCAAGGGTGACCCGGAGGTGAGCCGTCTTCACGCGACGCTCGCACGCGATTTCGACGGACGCTACTGGCTGACCGCGAAGGGTCGCAATCCGACGATCATCTCAGGCCGTGAAGCGCCACGCGAAGAGCGCGTCCCCGTCGTCCCCGACGATAAAATAGAAATCGCCAGCTACACACTTCGCATTCAACCGCACTGAATGGAATCCACTGTAATTGGGCGTGCGCGAGTAGATTATATTTTTGATGGTGTCGACGGTGTGTACGAGTCGATGCAGTTTTTACCACGGCGCTTCGCGATGTAGAGGGATTGGTCGGCGGCGCTGATGAGGTTTATCGGAGTGTCGACGTGCGGGCCGAACTCCGCGACGCCGATGCTGACGTGAACGCTGTTGAGTAGTTGCAGATTTCTGTTCGGTAATCTCGCTCGCTCGACGCGCCGGCGAATCCGCTCGGCGATGATGAGCGCCTTCGAGAGGTTGGTCTGCGGTAGCAGCACGCTGAACTCTTCGCCGCCGTAGCGCGATGCCACGTCTTCGGTTCGGAGCGCGGACTTGATGGACTGCGCGGTCATCTCCAGCGCGAGGTCGCCCGCCTGATGCCCGTTGCGGTCGTTGTATTGCTTGAAGTCGTCGATGTCGATCATCATGAAGCAGACGGGGAAGTGATGACGCTTCGACCTTTCGATCTCCTCCGTGATGCGCTCTTCGAGATAACGTCGATTGTGCAACCCGGTCAGCGGATCGGTGATTGAAAGTAGTTGGAAACGTGTCGCCTTGAGATGCCATCTGGTGCGCTCGAGCGCGAGCGCTATTTGCGGCGCGATCATCTCCAGCAAGTCGAGGTCGAATTCGTCGTACACGCCACCGTCCACTTTGTCCGTGACGTTGAGGACTCCGACTTTCCGCCCGCCGATAATGATTGGGAAGCTGATGAAAGAATCGGTCTTATAGCTTCGCCCGGTCCGAGCAGTGTTCCATCCGGTGGCACGCACGTCCTTCACCACCAGTGCGCGCCCATCGTTTAAGACAGAACCGGAGACACCTTCACCTAAGGGGATGCGCGATGCGCGTGCGTCCTCGGCGTGAGGTCCGACGACGGCTTTGACCTCTAACTCCCTCGTTCCTTCGTCGAAGAGCAGCAGCGAGCCGCGTTCGGCGCCAAGCAACTCGGTCGAGTGTCGCAGGATAGTTGTGTACGTTTCGTCTAATTCTGAAGCGTTGAGTCGTTCCGCGAAGTCGCGCAAATTAACCGTCGCACGCGAACGTCGGTCGAGTTCTTCGCGTAGCCGCAGCAGATGGTGGGTCAATCGGGTGAGAGAGTGTAAGCTGTCAGTTATATTCACGATCACATGCTCTCATTGTAGCGGCGAACAACTCGTGCGCCACGGACTGACTCGACCGCTTTGCGCGGAAGACTTCGTTATTTTCCAAGTCCGAGGTGATGCACGAGATCTGTTTACGATTGTTCGTTCGTCACTACAATCTTACTTGTCTCACCTGATTGAATCGCTACCTCCGAAGCAGTTCCCTCGGCATCGCCATCTCGCGGCAATATTTGTGCTGGTTTAGATCGGCACGCTGCGGGGCAGTAGCGTTGTCCATCATTGATATTGAAACTACAGGCTTAAATAAGAAGCGCCTGCCGAACGGTCAAGGAGTATCTGGTGAGGCGCGGGTGAAAAGTCTGCAATGTCGTCCTTCTTCCGAACGAGTATAAAGTGTTAATCGCATGACAATTTCACTGTGCGATGATGTGGCCTGAGTTTTTTAGCCCCGGCGCATCACCCGGCGCGACCTTTTCAATGTCCGGCTGGTCAGGGCTGATGCGGATGCACGCCGCGAAATGATTGGGTTTAATCTCGGCCAGCGGTGGCACGTGGTCTTTGCAAGCCTGAATCATATACGGGCAGCGGGTATGGAAGCGACAACCTGACGGTGGGTTGATCGGCGACGGCACATCGCCCTGCAACACGACCCGCCGGCGCGTTGCTTCGACCTCCGGGTCCGGCACCGGCACTGCCGAAATCAGAGCGCGTGTGTACGGCATCAGCGGATCGTCATAGACAGTTTTCGCGTCGGCCAACTCGACCAGTTTACCGAGGTACATCACCGCAACGCGGTCGGAGACGTGGCGGATCGCGCGCAGGTCGTGTGAGATGAACAGGTAGGTCAGATTTCGCTCGCGCTGAAGCCTCTCCAACAGATTCATGATCTGCGCCTGAATGGAAACATCAAGCGCCGAAATAGGCTCGTCGGCAACGATGAAATCCGGGTTCGCGGTGAGAGCGCGCGCGATTCCGATGCGCTGACGCTGGCCGCCGGAAAACTCGTGTGGGTAACGCTTCACGAAGCGCGGACTGAGGCCCACGGTCTCCATCAATTCGCGGACGCGCGCCTCGCGTTCTCGCCCCGTCGCGATGCGGAATGTATCGAGCGGCTCGCCAATAATCTGGCCGACGGTCATGCGTGGGTTAAGCGACGCATATGGGTCTTGAAAAATCATTTGCAGATGCCGGCGCTCAGCACGCATCTCGCGTTGCGACAGATGGGCAAGGTCACGGCCCCGGAACAGGACGTGTCCACTCGTCGGATCGGTCAGACGGAGAATGGCACGCCCGAGCGTCGACTTACCGCAGCCCGACTCGCCGACAAGGCCGAGTGTCTCGCCCGGAAAGATATCGAGCGACACGCCGTCCACCGCTTTGACGACCCGCTTAACCGCGGACCCGCCGGTCAGCTTGTCCCAGACGGTTCCACCGCCGAGGTTGAAGTGAACTTTGAAATCACGCACCGCGATCAATGGCTCGACAGTTTCGGCGCGCGATAGAGGAGGCGGCATGCCCAACGTGGCGGCGGTCGTCGCAGCATCTGTGTGCTGTGCGCTCATCGACTCGCCTCCCCGGTGATAGCCGGCGCGTGCGATGTTTGAGAAGCCGGAGCAGCGTCGGTGTGTCGCAAGCTTTTCTCGTGACGAGACTGCGCATAGACCTCTGCAGCGAAGTGGCAGAGCGAGTGGTGATCGGCGTTGAGTTGCACGAACGGTGGAAATTCGCGGTGGCAGATATCTTCGGCGCGCTCGCAACGAGGCGCGAACGGGCAGCCCGGGGGCAGGTGCGCGACATCCGGCGGCAGACCCGGAATCTGGTAGAGCGCGCCCTGTTCGGCGGTCGGGTCAGGGACGGAGCGCAGCAACCCACGTGTGTACGGGTTGCCCGGAGACGCAAACAACTCGCGGGTCGGGGCCTGCTCAAAGACTTTGCCGGCGTACATCACGATGATGTGATCGGTCATCCCGGCGACCACGCCGAGATCGTGCGTGATAAGGATGACGCTCGTCCCTGTGTCGTGCTTCAATTGTTTAATCAGTTCGAGAATCTGCGCTTGAATCGTCACGTCAAGCGCGGTCGTCGGCTCGTCGGCGATGAGTAGTTCCGGCTCACACGCGAGTGCCATCGCGATCATCACGCGTTGCCGCATCCCGCCGGAAAACTCGTGTGGGTAGCTATCGACGCGCGACGCGGCGTCGGGGATGCCGACCGTCTCCAGCATTTTGACGGCGTGTGCGTAAGCCTGGTCTTTCGTGTGGCCGAGGTGCAGCCGTGTAATCTCCATCAACTGTTTCGAGATGCGCATAAACGGATTCAGCGATGTCATCGGGTCCTGAAAGATCATGCTGATCCGTTTGCCGCGAATTCGTCGCACCTCGTCCGGCGTCAGATCGAGAATGTCCTGGCCGTCGAAGACGATTTCGCCCGACACAATCTTGCCCGGCGGCTGCGGAATCAGGCGCAGTATCGAAAGATTGGTGACTGACTTGCCGGAACCGGATTCACCAACGATGCCGAGCGTTTCGCCGCGTTTCAAATCAAATGTGATTCCGTCGACGGCCTTCACGACGCCGTCCTCCGTCTCGAAGTACGTCCTCAAATCTCGAACTGAAAGAAGCGTGCCGTTAGGACTACTCATAAGTTTTTGGGTGATAGGTGATAAGTTATAGCTGATAGGAAAGAACAGGATTTTTCTTATCACCTGTCACTTATCACTCATCACGGTTTTTAGAATTTCCGCATCTGCGGGTCGAGGGCGTCGCGCAGCCCGTCGCCGAGGAAGTTAAGCGAGAAGAGCGTCAGCGCCATCGTCACGCCAGGAAAGATCAATTGCCACGGGAAGATTGCGATGTTCTGAATGCCATCCGCCGCGAGGCTACCCCAGGATGCGAGCGGCGCTTGCACCCCCAGGCCGAGGAACGACAGGAAAGATTCCTGGAGCATCACTGACGGGATGGTCAGAGTCGCGTACACAATCACGGGGCCGAGCGTGTTCGGAACCAGGTGACGAAAGATAATCTTCGGAGTCGAGACGCCCGTCGCCCGCGCGGCCAACACAAACTCCTGGTTCTTCAGCGAAATGACCTGCCCGCGCACAATGCGCGCCATCGTCAGCCACGACACCGCGCCCAGCGCCACGAATAGTAGAAACAACTGGCCGAGCGCCGACTGCCCGCCGAACATCGCGAGCAGCACGATCACAATCATCATGTACGGAATCGCGTAGAGCACGTCGACAACGCGCATCATCACATCATCGACCTTGCCGCCGAGATAGCCGGCGGTCGCTCCGTAGGTGATGCCGATGATTAACGAAACGAACGTCGAGATGATGCCAACCATCAGCGAGATGCGCCCGCCGAGCAGCACGCGCGCCATGATGTCGCGCCCGCTGTTGTCAGTGCCCATCGGGTGAGACCACGAGAACGATCCGTCCAGCGCGGTGAACGGCGCGAACGATTTAATCAGCGCGGCATCTTTCGGGATGGAGTCGTAGGTGTAGCCGGTAGTCGCGCGAATGATCGGCGGGCCGAGCAGAGAGGCTAAGATAATGAAGCTGACGATCACCATGCCAACCACCGCCAGCTTGTTCTTCAGTAGACGTCGCCACGCATCTCGCCACAGCGAATCGCCGGCGAGGATTTCCCCGCCCGTGTCACCTCCGACGCGCACGTCGCCTTCGCCAACCGCGAACTCCGGCGCGGTATGAATCTGATTACCCTCGCGCGAACGGACGGGCGGCGCGGATGGCGTGCCGAGCGGCGACAGCGACGAATCGGCGGAGCGTTCGGCCAGGGACGGCGCGACGCGCGGCTGTTCGGTGTGCGGTAGTCTCTCTTCTTCCTTCATCTGTTCAGTACCTGATGCGCGGGTCAATAAAGCCATAGGCGATGTCAACCAGCAGATTGAAAACTAAGATCACTATCGAGAGAAACGCGACGATCCCGATGATCAGAGGTTCGTCACGGTTTAGGTTGGCGTTGATGAAGTAGTTCCCCAACCCCGGCAACGCGAAGATGCGCTCAATCACGACGGTGCCGGTGACGAGAAAGGCGAGCGCCGGGCCGGTGAAAGACACAACCGGCAGCAGCCCGCCGCGCAGCGCGTGTCGAATCACCACGTCGCGCTCGCGCAGGCCCTTCGCGCGCGCCGTGCGGATATAGTCGGAGCGCAAAACTTCGAGCATCCCGGAACGGGTCAGGCGCGCGATGTATGCCATGTAGATGGCAGATAGAGTGATGACGGGCAGCACCAGGTTCCAACTCGGAAAGCCGCCCCAACGCGCCGGCGGCAACCATAAAAGCGTCAGCGAAAAGACCAGCACGAGGATCGGCCCGAGCACAAAGTTCGGCATCGAGATGCCAAGCATCGCGAGCGTCATCGAGGCATAATCAATTCGCGAATTCTGTTTTAAGGCGGCGAGTGTTCCAGCGGTTACACCGACGACAAGTGCCAGCAGGTAGGCCAGCAGTCCGAGCGTCGCCGAGACGGGCAGCGTGCGGCGCAGGATGCCGTTGACGGTCTGCCCTTCGAACTTCAAAGACGAGCCGAGGTCGCCGGTCGCGACGCTCTTAATCATCTTGCCATACTGCACGTACCACGGCTTGTCCAGTCCGTACTTTTCACGGATATTCTTTTCGATGGCAGGCGGAAGTTTCTTCTCGCCCGAATAGAAGTTGCCCGGCGCGAGCCTCACTAACGCCCACGTCAAAGTGACGACGATCAAGACCATCGGCACCGTGACAATCAATCGACGAATGATGAAGCTGAACATAACCGTTCCTCTTAAATGATAGGTGACAGGAGATCGGTCATGGATCGAGCCGACTCCTGCCTGAGATACTTGGACAAACCGAAAATCATGCGTCCGATGCTATCCAACTCGTCAGGCATCACTGGTTGTTCCTTTTGCCTTCCTACTTATCATCTATTCAGTCAACTTCGGCATTTCATGATCCCACTTCGCCGGGTCGTATTCGATGTAAACGTACTTCCAGGCGTGCATCGTTCCCGGATTCGGGTACATCCCTTTCACATATGGCTTCTTCATCCAATTGGTCGCCGGTGTATAAAGAGGGATTATCGGCTGGGCTTCGAGAATCATCGCTTCGGCCTTCGCTAAAAGTTCGTAGCGTTTCTGCTGGTCAAGCGTGCTGTTCGCTTCGTCCAACAGCGCGGAATATTTCGGGTCCCACCAGCCCGTACCGTTGTCCCCCTCCGCCGTGTAGAAGAGGTTAAGGAAGGTGAATAAATCCATATAGTCACCGACCCACCCGCGCCGCGCGAAGCCTTTGTACTGGACCTTCGCCATGTGGTCCAGGTACGTTTTGAATTCCATGTTTTTGATCGGCACGGTGATGCCGAGGTTCTGCTTCCACTGCGCCTGCACGAACTCAGCCGTGGACTTGTTCGACTCTGAAGTGTTGTAACTTACCTCGACCTCACTGATCGGAAATTTTTTGGGATCGAACTTCCCCGACTCGTCTCGGTAGCCCGCTTCGGCGAGAAGTTGTTTGGCGCGCTCCGGGTCGAAGTCCAGGCCCTTCGGCTGCTGGTAGCCAGGGAAAATCCCTTCCGGTGAAAAAGCGGTGAGGGGTTTAGCAGTCTTACGCCACTTCGCCAGAGAGATTCTGTCAATCGCCATACTGAACGCCCGGCGCACGCGCTTGTCGTTCATCGGGGGTCTCTTCGTATTAATCAAATAGAACTCAATCGCCACCTCCGGCGCGTCCATATAATCCTTCTTCGGTCGCACAATATCGTTCCATCCCGCCGGGACGGTGTGATTATACGTCGCGTCAACCTCCCCCGCCTTGTAGAGATTCATCATCGTGGTGTGTTCATCCAGCGGGTAGAACTGTATCTCTTGCAACTTGACGTTCGCGGCGTCCCAATACATCGGGTTGCGCTCAACGACCACCTCGTTGTAAGGCTTCCACGACTTAAGCTTAAAGGGGCCGGACGAGACGATGTTGCCCGGCTGTGTCCAGTTGACCTTACCGTGCTTTTCAATCGCCTGGCGCGGGACGACTCTGAAGAACTGATGCGCGAGCATGCCGAGGAAGAATGGCGCCGATTGTGTCAGGGTGATGCGGACGGTGTAATCATCAACCGCTTCGAGGCCGATGTCTTCAGCTTTGACCGGGACGAATTCTTTGTTCGTGATGGCAGCCTTTAGTTTAGGGTTCGCTTCAAGTTGAAGAGCGCGATCCTTCTCGTCCGTCGCCACGACCAACCGGGCGGGTGAATGGATGAAGCGGTAAAACTCAGTCTCAACTGCTGGGGCCGGATTCGCGACCTGTGGCGTTGTGGGCACGTCAGTCGTCGTCTTCCCTGCCCTCTCAGTAGCCATCGGAGGCGTCTTCATCGCTTCGGCAGTTGCTGGCGTCGAAGGCTGTTGAGCGAAATCTTTTTCCAACAGGAACGCACCGGTCTGCGGGTCGCGCACAAACATCGCGCCCTCGTTGTACGGCTGTGAGTATTTGATGTAGTAGGCCAGATTCGCGGCCCGTGCCGCCGTCTCCGGCGCAAGACCACGCCGCAAGCTGTACACAAAATCATGTGCGGTGAGCGGATCACCATTCGACCAGCGCGCATTCCTGCGAAGATGAAAGACAAACTCGGAAATGTCAGAGTTAATCTCCCAACGCTCGGCGATGGCCGGGATCGGCTCCATCGTCTTCGGATCGTACTCGACTAACCCTTCGTAGAGCGACATGTAAATGCGTCCTTCGGGTTGCCCGGTGCTCAAGTGCGGATCGAGCGACTCCGGCTCGGAGCCTGAGATGTAACGCAGGATTTGCCCGGCGGGCGGGTCAGTCTTCCCGAAGAACTCGGTGCTGCTCGCGCTACCGCTCGCGCAGGCCGAACTCAGCAAAGACAGCGCGACCATCACCGCCGTGATCTGAAGAATTCTGACGTGTTGGTTAATCATAGCCTTCGAACTCCGTTACTGAATTAAATCCGCTCAATCGAACGGGCGTCGCACAGGTTCTGGCAACATGGATGCGGAAGTCGGACGCTGATTCCGGTGTTGAATGCATCCGGAGTTTTGTTTTCTAATTTTCAATCGCGACGTGCGATTTTAATCAACGGCACGCTGGTGCTTGACTGCTTCCAGCCGGTGTCGATGCGCACGTATTTGAGGATGGGGGCGTCCAAAAGGTTCGTTTGAAATCCTTCGACGTAAGGCTTAACGAGGATGTTCGATGTGGCGAAGTAGATCGGAATCGCCGGCAACTCGCGGAGCGCCTGCGCCTCGCTCAGAACAACAAGCACGGTTGCCGGAGAATTGCCTGGGGACATCTGCCCATCGAGATTTCCTTGAGCGGACGCGGCGGCTGGTGACGGCGACGCACCGTGTGGTGTGGGTGTGACCGGTGCTGTGATTAAAGGCATACCGGGCGTTGTGACAGGCGGTGCGCCGTGGGCTGTGGCCGAAGATGTAAACGGTGACGTTGCGGAACCGTCTCCCGCTAAAGCAACGGCGGGATAAACAGATTCGGCATCGCCGGCGGGCGGCTCAAACATCGCCAACAAATTCATCTTCTCGCCGGTTGTCGGCATCACCACGCTCCGGCGCGCGATGTCATAATCGCCCGCTCTGATCGCCGCTTCGTATTCGTCCCACGCGCGGACGGTGATCTCGGTCTCGACGCCGAGCACGTTCCGCCACATGCCGGCGATGGCTTGCGCGAGCAGACGTTGCTGGTCGTTGCGGTTGACCAGCAGCTTGATGGTCGGAAAGCCATCGCCGCCGGGAAAACCCGCTTCAGTCATTAACTGGCGCGCTCGCTTCGGGTCAAAGCCGAGCCTCGCATCTGCGTCTTGAGACGTTTTATCCGGATTATTACTGCTACTGTCGTCGTTCTCTCTGACAGCAATCGGGAAAGGAAGAAATCTTGTCGCAGCCTCGGTTCGGCCCTCCAACGTGTCGGCGCTCAAACGCTCGCGGTCGATGGAGATAGCCAGCGCGCGCCGCACGCGCAAATCATCAAATGGTGACCGCGTGGTGTTGAATGCGTAATAGGTCAGGGCGCCATATGTCGCGCGGTCGAAGTCTTCGTATGGTGCCAGCAATTTTAGAGCAAGCGGCTCGAAAGAAGCATTGGAAACTGCGTCCACCTGACCAGCGCCATAGGCCGCAAGCGCCTCTTCGCCGTCGCGCATCGAGACAAATCTGACCCGCTTCAGTTCCACGGAGCCAACATCCCAGTAACTGCTTGTCCGCTCCAACAGCACGCTGTCAGTCTCCCGCGCCGCCAACGTGAAGGCGCCGTTCGAGACAATCCTGGCATCGGACTCGCCCTCACCCGCGGTTGAATCATTGGCAGATGATTGTTCATCCGTGGATCGATTCTCGGATGACCCGATGACTGTGTGGACCGGACGAAAGACCGGGTGAGCGACCAGCGCCGCGAAGTCTTCGTCGGAGTGTTGCAGACGAACTTTGAGGACATGGTCGTTGATCGCCTCCGCACCGAACACGGGTGGCATCTGCGATGTGTTGGCCGGGGACGACGCGCCTTGCTCACCGGCGCGTGCGTTGTCACTGTTGACGGCGAGCGGCGGCGCGATAATGGGCGAAGGTTGAACCGGTGATGGTGCGGCGGAGGCAGTTGGCGATGCGGCGCTGGGCGGCTGAACGGATGGGGCGGCGGTCGTTGCCTGCGCGCCCTCGATGTTTTGCATCAAGCGGGCGTGCGGTGCTCGCTCGCCGAACCGCAACGTTCGTTGCCACGAGCGCACAAAGTCGTGTGCGGTAACCGGGTCGCCATTTGACCAGCGCGCGTCGGAACGCAGATAAAATGTCCACACACGCTTGTCCGCCGAAGACTCCCAGCGCGTCGCCACGCCGGAGACCGGTTTCAAGCTGCGCGGGTCATAATCCGTCAGCCCTTCGAACATCGCGCGCACCACGTCCGTGTCGGGCGGGACAGCGGCCAGCGCGGGGTCGAAAATTTTCGGCAACCCGCCGTCGCTCCAACGAAACTCCTGTGCGCGCGGGACGATCACGCGGCCATAATAACGATCACCCTGCTGCCCCTCGAAGCATCCTCCACCTGACGCCGACAGACCGAGGGTCAATAACAGGACAACTAATTTCAATGAGTTCAACTTGCGATTTGTGTGTCCGGTCAGAGGGTGGATTTGATAGGCAGAGGTGGGACGTTCGCGCGGCGAAGCGACCGAGGCCGGGTCGCACGTTTGAGCAACGATTGAATTTTGTTGAAGCAGATTCATGAGCACGTTAAAGATTTTGCAACTCATCAATCGAATCTGATCTCAAGATTGAAGACAAAATACATTCACCGCGGAGAACGCCGAGGACGCAAGAGCATACCCAACTTTTAACCAGATTAATGATGCTATCTTTGATTGCTTTTCGCCCTCTCGCATCCTCGGCGGTGAAATGCCGGGAGATTATTTATTTCGCAATCCTTAATTGTCGATAGACTTCGCGCGTCTGCCGCCGCGTCTCATCGAAACCACTTGTCGTGTCAATCAGGTAATCGGCGTACGCCATTTTCTGCTGCTGCGGCATCTGCGCGGCGATTCGCAGTTGGGCCGCCTCGGGCGTGATGTGGTCGCGCTTCAACAGCCTTTCAATCTGCACTTCAGGCGCGCAATGCACAACGATCAATGTATCAAACCGCCGAAAGCTCCCGGTTTCGATCATCAGCGCCGCGTCGACAACGCCGATCCCGTCCGGTTCTTGTTGCTGCCACTGCCGCAACTGCTCGTCCTGACACGCGATAATCAGCGGGTGGAGAATCGCGTTCAACGACTCGCGATGCTTTTCATCGGCGAAGACAATCGCCCCCAGACGCGCCCGGTCGAGTGTTCCGTCGGGCCGCAGCACTTCCGTGCCGAACGCCTCGACGATTCGTGCGAGGCCGGGCTGCCCCGGCTCCACCACGGTGCGCGCCACTGAGTCTGCGTCGATAACCCGGCAACCCGCTTCACGCAGGCAGTCTGTGACAAACGATTTGCCAACCGCAATCGAGCCTGTCAATCCGACGCGCAACATCTATTATCACTATTTCAATCACCGAATTTCAATCAACGCATCGCTGAAGCGTAGTTTACGCGAAACCGCGACGACGCATCGCCGCCGTGACGGTGTTGCGCATTAGCATCGCGACCGTCAGCGGCCCGACACCGCCGGGGACAGGCGTCAGGCGACCGGCGACCGCCTTTACTTCAGCCGGATGCACGTCGCCGACCAGCGTATAGCCGCGCTCCCTGATGGTTTCAATTCGCCGGTCGGTATCATCGCCGAACAGATCGCGCGCCGCCGTCTCGTCTGTGATCTTGTTCATCCCGACATCAATGACCGTCGCGCCCGGTTTGACGTGCTCACCTCGGATGAACCCGGCCCGCCCGATGGCAGCGACTAAAATGTCGGCTTGCCTGGTGACGGACGCGAGGTCGCGTGTGCGTGAATGACAGATCGTGACGGTCGCATCGTGCTGCAACAGGAGTTCTGCCAACGGGCGCCCGACGATGCGGCTGCGGCCCACCACGCACGCACGCACGCCGCTGATCGCCACCCCCTCGCGTCGCAACAATTCGATGATCCCGGCGGGTGTACACGGCACCAGCGCAGACCGCCCTTGATGTAACCGTCCGACGTTGAGCGGGTGGAATCCGTCGACATCTTTCAACGGGTCAACCGCCTCCAGCACGCGGGCTTCGTCAACGTGCTTTGGTAACGGCAACTGCACCAGGATGCCGTCAACATCATCGCGCGCATTGAGTTTCGCAAGCAGATTGAGGATGTCGTCGGTTGTCGTCTCGGCAGGCAGCGCACGGTGCTCGGAGCGGAGTCCCAACTCCTCCGAAGTGCGAACTTTGTTACGAACATACACGAGCGACGCCGGATCGTCGCCGACCCTGACCACCACGAGACACGGCATCACACCCGCGGTCTCTTGCAAACGAGCGACGTCAGCGCGCACCTCACTCCTGATGTCACCGGCGATTCGCGCGCCGTCGAATAGTTGCGCCTGTCGCCTGTCCACTTCGATTGACAAGGTATACATCGCTGATCCGCATCCACCCCGACTTGGTTCTCAGCTATCGGAAGAAGAGTTTTATTGATTCATCAGGTGACCACGCCGATCACGCCGAATTGCTTCAGTGAAACGCTCAGGTGTAATCCCATTGGTTTCCTCAACTGATGACATAAGATTTTACGTGCCTGACTTCCCCAAGACGACGTTTCTATTTTGATGGCTGAACGAGCCGCGCGAGGTGTCTCCCGTCATGTCGGACTGATTTCCGAAGATGAAATCTATCCGTGTTGGTGAGCAGTATATGTGCCACCCGGTTTACGCGCAACGAGCGATGGGTGGCCTTCATGCACTGCCTCGATTTGGTGAGATGGGGTTGGGCTTGTTTATAAAATAATCGGTGATGAGTGAATTATGAGAAGCGTATCCATTCAGTTCCTGACTGAGTAATACTTCAGTGATTGGTGGCACGTAGCACAGATTCAAGTCTGTGTCGCCGCCGCCGCCGCTGCTACAGACTAAAGTCTGTGCTATTTCTTTTTGCCGCCCGTCACTGAGGGATGACAATGGAGGTCTTCTACGTACCGTGATTGCTGATTCTGAGCGGAGATGTCTGCCGGTCTATCAACTCTTCGATGGTTCTGATTAAGTCACGCAACCCGCTCGGTTTTTTCAGGCATGCGTCAGCGCGGGACGTGAGCGCATCCTCGCTGCATTCGCTGGCAGTGAAGATGATGATCGGCGTCTCTGCCCGATGTGGCAGAACACGAGCGCGCCGCACCAACTCGATGCCTCTGATCACCGGCATTTCGTCGTCGAGCAACAGGAGGTCATATTCTCTGTTACTTTCAATTAGCTTGAGAGCCGCCGCGCCATCGCGGCAAACGTCCACGGCCCAACCTTCCAATTCAAGCAACTGCTTGACGGTGAAAAGCACCAGGTCGTAGTCTTCCGCGTATAGTATTTTGATTTGTTGCAAAGCTTAATGCCACCTTTATGAGGACCTTGATCTGTAGTAGAGCCGGGGCGTCCGAATGCTGATGAGACTTCGCAACGCCGCCATAACGAACCCGTGCAACTGGCGTTCCGGCTCGGTGCTGCCCCTTACCGATCTGCCCCGTGGAGGGTAATTTTATGGCATCATAAAAGCGTTTCGTCGGTTATTGCTTAGACTTCGAGGAGAGATATGAGTTACAGCAATTCTTACGGTGCAGCACATTTTACACCCTCTAAATCTCTCGCGGACGCTAAACGCTGCCATCACAAACCTTTGATCGTGCTGCTAATTTTTTGCAGGTCGGATATTTTGTAGCCACAGGTCAAAGTAAGTGTCACATGGGAGCATAATTTCTCAACATCTCTTCAGCCAGTTTCGAAATATTACCCGATATGGTTTACATGATTAATCTAGTCATCCGCCGCTTGGCAAACCTTCTGCCTTACCTTGGCTTGGCTCTGTGGTGTGTGGCTTTACCCGCTTGCTCTGCGAAACCGAGCGACGGGCCGACTGTTAAGTATGAACTTCGTGGGAAAATCGTGTCGGTCGACTTGAAAGGGCGACAGGTAGTCGTTGACCATCAAGCGGTGCCCGGCTTCATGGAAGCGATGACGATGCCGTTCACCGTCAGGGACGGGCAGGCGCTGAAAGAGATGGCGGCGGGCGATCAGTTGCAAGCGACATTGGTCGTGGCCGATTCGGGCGCGTGGCTCGAAAACACGGTCATCACCAAAGCGCCGACTGGGAGTGCGCCGGGCGATGTTCCGGCGGCGAGCGCCGAGCCTGAGCCGGGCAGAGAGGTGCCTGACTTCACACTCGTCAACCAGGACGGAAAGCGCGTCCGAATCAATCAGTACCGGGGTCGCGCGCTGCTGCTGGCGTTCATCTACACGCGCTGCCCGTTGCCGGAATACTGTCCGCTGATGAGCGATAACTTCGCACGCCTCAACCAACAATTGTTACAGGACACAACGTTACGCGACAAGTCACACTTGCTCAGCATCAGCATCGACCCGGCGCACGACACGCCGCAGGTCTTACGCAGTTACGGCGCGGCTCAGACCGAGGCCGCGGCGAACGAAAAGTTTGGGCGTTGGGAGTTTTTGACAGGCGAGCCGGATGAGGTTAAGCG
>JALZJL010000375.1 GCA_030859785.1 Acidobacteriota bacterium | reverse complement strand
CCATTTCACGGTAGGTTCGACTCCTGCCCCCGCAATCAAGTTTCTTCAAACGCTTCCTACCAACACACAGGGGCGCGAAGGAAATGATGAAGTATGAACGCGGAACGCTGAAGTAAAGGCAAATGCTTTTTATTCATCGTTCGTCCTTCAGCATTCATCGTTTCCTTCGTGCCTTCCCGCCATCGTGTTGGCGAGCGTGCGTGATTCGTTTATTGGCAGATAGCTTAATTGGTAAAGCGTTCGATTGTTAATCGAGAGGATGTTGGTTCAAATCCGACTCTGCCAGCCACATTATTTTGACCCGGAGCTCGAGCGACAGAGCGGCGGCCTTTTAAGCCGTGAGGTGCGGGTTTAAGCCCCGCCGGGTCAACCACAATTCTTCGCGGCGTAGCTTAATGGGAAAGCGTTCGGCTGATAACCGAGAGACTTCAGGTTCGATTCCTGACTCCGCGACCAACAACTTTTTCGGGGCGTAGCTCAATGGTAGAGCAGCCGGCTTATACCCGGTGTTAACGGCTGATTACCGTAAGGATGTAGGTTCAAGTCTTGCCGCCCCGATCATTTTTGCGGAGTCGTCCAACTGGCAGGACGCCGGCCTTTGAA
Source organism: Acidobacteriota bacterium (assembly GCA_030859785.1). Lineage (GTDB taxonomy): Bacteria > Acidobacteriota > Blastocatellia > Pyrinomonadales > Pyrinomonadaceae > JACDEG01. The sequence goes on along the minus strand of JALZJL010000375.1, from coordinate 1,793 downwards.
GTCGGATACTTTGGTTCAAATCCAAACTCCGCAGTCAACTCGGATCATCTCTCTCTTACTCAACACAAGATCCTTCAGTTTGCATTAAGAATGTGATGACGCCAAAATCAGTGCGACAAGCGGGGCGGCCATCCTGACTGTTTAAGTTATGACCGTAATGCAGTCACCAAACTTTCACCTACTCATTCCTGTCGGGACGCAGGTTGTGACCCGCGCGCGGGTTACGGTATCTTCCGGCAATCAATTGTGTCCGGCGGGCGCGGTCGGTGTCGTCGTTGAAGCGCCGGTCGACCCGTTCCACTCTTACCGCGTGCGGTTCACGAACGGAGTCGAGGCGATGCTGCGCCGCGATGAACTGACAATCCGCAAACGTCATCAGGCGGAGGCAGTCGGATTAGGTGCGGATGTAGATGCGGACGTTGATTTGTACCGTCACGTCATCTATCGCTGCGTGGTTGGCTCGCGTGCCTATGGCCTGGACGAAGAAGCTTCCGACACTGACCGGCGCGGCATCTACCTGCCGCCCGCGGAATTGCATTGGTCACTCGGCGGCGTGCCCGAACAGTTAGAGAACAAGGAAGGCGAAGAGTGTTACTGGGAGTTGCAGAAGTTTTTGATCCTTGCGCTGAAGGCGAATCCGAATGTGCTGGAGTGCTTGTACACTCCGCTCGTCGAAACGGCGACGCCGCTCGCCGAGGAACTGCTGACGATGCGAGGAATTTTCATCTCACGACTCGTCTACCAGACTTACAACGGCTATGTGATGTCGCAGTTCAAAAAGCTCGAACAAGACATCCGCAGTCAGGGCGCGATCAAATGGAAGCACGCGATGCACCTGATCCGCCTACTGCTATCTGGTGTGACGATACTGAAGGAGGGTTACGTGCCGGTGCGAATCGAAGAACACGGCGAGCGGCTGTTGGCAATTCGTCACGGGCGCGTTTCCTGGGACGAGGTTAATGCGTGGCGTCTGGCATTGCATCAAGAGTTCGACGAGGCGCTGACGCAGACCCCTCTCCCTGAGCGCCCCGACTATGAAAGGGCGAATGCTTTTTTAATCAAAGCGCGCCGCGCGATGGTGTCAGGAATTAGCGATGACAGACTTCAGTGATGAAAGACTACACCGTGTCGTCTCCGAACAGCCCTACCCGCTCATCTTTGTGACGATCAGCGGTGCGCACCTCTACGGATTCCCTTCGCCGGACTCGGACTACGACCTGCGCGGCATGCACATCCTGCCGGTGCAGGAAGTCGTCGGGCTTGAACCGGGGCGCGAAACTATCGAGATGTCTGAGAAGCGCGACGGACTGGAGATCGACTTGGTGACGCACGATGTGAAGAAGTTCTTCGGGATGCTGCTAAAGAAGAACGGCTACGTATTGGAGCAACTCTACTCGCCGCTAGTGCTCCGCACTTCGGACGCGCACGCGGAACTGAAAGAGGTTGCGCGTGGTTGCATCACACGTCACCACAGTCACCACTACTTCGGTTTTGCGGAAACGCAGTGGAAGCTGTTCCACAAGGAACGCCCGCGCCGCGTGAAGCCTTTGCTCTACGTTTATCGCGTGCTGCTGACCGGCATTCACCTGATGCGGACGGGCCGGGTGGAGGCGAACCTCGCGCGGTTGAACGAGGATTTTAAGCTCGGCTACATCAATGATCTGATCTCACAAAAGCGCGCCGGGCCGGAGAGGGCAACGCTTGATGAGGTGGCGACGCAGTTCTTCAGCAGCGAATACGAACGATTGCGTCGCGTGCTGGAAGAGTCTTGTGCGACCAGCGCCCTGCCGGAA
>JALZJL010000341.1 GCA_030859785.1 Acidobacteriota bacterium | reverse complement strand
ATTGTCCGCGAGCTAATCCGATTGAGCGGGCGTTTGGTGATGTCCACGACAACTGCACGCGCAATCACAAACGCAAGCGGCTGCGTGATCTAGTGGCAGACGTGCATCGACATTTTGAGGTGAATGGGCCTTGGAAGTACAGATTGTCTTCGATCTACTACGCATCAGAAGTCACGGCGGCGGTTGAAGGGCTGGCTGCCGCAGAAAAGAGGCTTGCTGCATGAGTGTCCCAATCTCATATGGTTCGATTTAGAACACAATCCGGCAACATCTCGAGCGATCTTACGACTTGCGCCCTGGTCTATAACTGGGAAACAATTACAGCATGAGTCAAGTCGTTAGGGTGACGCGGGTTCCGCTCATCGGCGCCGGTATCAACGCTGTTCTCGCGGCTATCAAAATTACCGGCGGTGTGCTCGGGCATTCCAATGCGCTCATCGCCGATGGCATTGAGTCGAGCGCCGACGTCGTCAGTTCGCTTGTGGTGTGGGGCGGCCTTCATGTCGCGGTCAAGCCTGCTGACGGTAATCATCCATACGGGCATGGTAAAGCCGAATCATTAGCAGCGGTGGCGGCTTCGCTGGCGTTGCTCGCTGCCGCTATCCTGATCGCTGTCGAAAGCATCAAGCAAATAGTGACGCCGCACCTGCTGCCCCACCCTCTGACGCTCGTCGTGCTGGCAGGTGTCGTAATTGTCAAATGGTACCTCTCGCGCTTCGTCTCGCAAGCCGGACAGGCAGCGGAAAGCACAGCACTGAAAAGCGACGCGTGGCATCATCTGTCGGATGCGCTGACCTCGCTCGCCGCCTTCATCGGTATCTTGATTGCTATCATCGGCGGCCCGGGTTACGAGAGTGCGGACGACTGGGCGGCCCTGACCGCCTGCGGCATCATCCTCTTCAACGGTATGCTGTTGCTGAGAGCAGCGATCAACGATCTGATGGACACGGCAGCGTCGCCGGAGCATGAAGCCCAAATCAGAGCCGTCGCGAATAGCGTGGAGGGTGTGATCGATATTGAGAAGTGCTGGATACGAAAAAGCGGCTTACATAATCTGATTGACATTCACGTGGTGGTTGACGGCGACCTATCGGTGCGGCAAGGACATGTCATCGCACATCGCGTGAAGGACGCGCTACTTGAGTCGGAACACCGTATCGCCAACGTGCTGGTCCACATCGAGCCTTACCTGGAGCAAAAAGATCAACGTCGGCGTTCACAGAAGCTCTAACCACGCCCATATTTCGTCCATATCTTCTGACCTATCAATAATTTCAAAGTCAGCTACGGAGTACCCAAAATATGATACTTGATAAATTCAAGCTTGATGACAAAATCGCGCTTGTCACGGGAGCGTCCGCCGGACTCGGTGCGGCCATTGCCATCGCGCTCGCCGAAGCCGGGGCGCACGTCGTCGCGCACGGCAACTTGCGCACGCCGGATGCGACCTGCCAACTCGTCGCGGGCGCGGGTCGTCGCAGTCTCGGCGTGCGCGGCGATCTGGCTGATCAAGCGACGCCCCAAAAACTAATCGCGCAGACGCTCGCAGAGTTCGGGCGGTTGGATATCCTGATCAACAATGCAGGCACGATTCGCCGCGCCCCCTCCGTCGATTACACGGAAGAGGATTGGACGGCGGTGATCGAAGTTAATCTGTCGAGCGTCTTTCGCCTCTCGCAGGCAGCGGGTCGCCATATGATCGAGCGCGCGAAGGAAGGCGGGCGCGGCGGCAAGATCGTTAACATCGCATCGCTCCTCTCATTTCAGGGCGGCGTTAACGTTCCCGCTTACGCAGCTTCGAAAGGCGCGGTCGCACAGTTGACGAAGGCGCTGGCGAATGAGTGGGCGAAATTCGGTGTGGGCGTCAACGCTATCGCGCCGGGCTACATGCGCACCGACAACACCACCGCGCTGCAACAGGACGAGACGCGCAATCGCCAAATTCTCGAACGCATCCCGGCGGGACGCTGGGGCGAACCGGAGGATTTGGCCGGCGCGGCGGTGTTTCTCTCTTCACCAGCGAGCGATTACTTGCACGGCCATATTCTGATCGTTGACGGCGGTTGGATGGGAAGATAAGTGACACAATCAATCGGAGAACATAGTCTATGTATCGCAAAACCTACTACGCTACGCACCCCGGTTCCGTTAACCACACCACTAACGAGGAACTACGCGAGCGTTATCTCATCAACGAGTTGTTCGCCGACGACGAGATTCGGCTGAACTACACGCATTATGAGCGTCTGGTCGTCGGCGGTGTCGCGCCCGCCAGCCGGCCCGTCGCGCTCCCGGTGCAACAGGAACCGGCCTCGGCGAAGGACAAGCCGTTTTTGGAGCGGCGCGAATTGGGGGCGGTCAATGTTGGCGGGGGGGCGGGCGTCGTCTCCGTTGACGGAAAGCGTTACGAGTTGCAGCCGAAGGATGGACTCTACATCCCCATGGGCAGCGCGGACGTCGTGTTCGAGTCGTCCGACGCGGGCAACCCGACCAGGTTCTATCTCGTCTCCACTCCGGCGCACGCGCGTTTCGAGGTAGTCCATGTCTCTATCGAGAAGGCGGTGCCGCTCCAACTCGGCGCGCTGGAGACTTCAAACGAGCGCACCATCTATCAGTACGTCGTGCCAGCGACCTGCAAGTCGTCGCAGTTGTTGCTCGGACTAACGATGCTCAAGCCGGGGAGCGTCTGGAACACCTGCCCGCCACATCTGCACGACCGCCGCTCCGAAGTCTACTTCTATTTCGATCTTAATCCCGACCGGCGCGTGATGCACTTCATGGGTCAGCCGGAAGACATGCGCCACATCGTTTTAGCGAATGACGAAGCGGTGGTCTCGCCGCCGTGGTCAATCCACATGGGCGCGGGCACGAGCAACTACTGCTTTCTCTGGGCGATGGGCGGCGAGAATCTCGACTATACAGACATGAACGTGCTCGACATCTGCCAGTTGAAATGATCGCCGCACGGGTTATCTATGTGCCCGGTTGGACGTAGGGTACTTTGGCGAATAACCGTCGTTCCGCGCCGCGCGGATCATCTTCCATGTGAGAAGGCACGTCGAACACCATAGTCTGACGACGGGGGAGGGTGTATCGCTCCCAGCGCGGAATCAGTTTATGGGTCGGATTTCCCGTGCGGGCGAAGGCGAGGAATGTTTCGCTCATCCGGTCGGCCATCAATTGCGCTTCAGGGCCGATGGCCGTTGCGCCCGGCTGAGCGATATTATCGAACACTAACTGGATGTCCGACGCATGTGGCGCACCGAACTTGCCGCCATCCTTCGGCGTCGCCCAGTCCAGTTGGTACGCGTAAGCCGGAGCCCCGGACTTCGCACGCTCCTCCGCTTCGATGATTGCTCCCCGCCAGGAACGCGCCGCAGTCGTCGCCTTGAATAACACATCACTCGCTGAGAGTGTCGGGTAGAGTCGCCGGTACTCGGCGATCACTACTTCCGGCTGGATGTCCACACGCATGTTCGGGATCAACTTCTCTGGCAACTGTTCCCAGGTGACTGTGAAGTTGCTTTGGTCGCCGCCTAGAAATGCGCGTGTTTCGTCGTGTGTGTTGCCGATGATCATCGGGATGTGCGCCGACTGTGCGGGAGCATCCGGATAAAAAGGGTGGCGTCTCAACGAACGCTCGTCGAGCACGGGTGCGAAGGACACGCCGCCGAACGGCAGCACCGGGTCGCGCGTGTTAAGAGCCTCAAGTAAACGCTGTGCCGGCATCGTGCGCAACTCAGTCGCACGCTCCGGCGGCAGCTTCAACGCATCCAGCAGAGCGCGCGTGCGCAGCGTCGCGTTCAGCGGACCGGAGGCGGTGACTTGTTGGCCGCTCATCGTGGCGGCGCGGTGAAACAACCCTCTGGCCGCCGGCATCGCCATCAGGGTAGCAATCTTTGCGCCGCCGCCGGACTGGCCGAAAACCAACACCTTATCAGGGTCGCCGCCGAACTCTGCGATGTTGTCGCGCACCCACTGTAGCGCCAGCACGAGATCGAGTTGCCCGACGTTGCCGGAGTCAGCCAACTCCGTTCCGCCGAAGCGTGCGAGGTAGAGATAACCGAAGGCGTTCAAGCGATGGTTGACTGTCACTACTACCACGTCGCCACGACGACACAGGCGCACGCCATCATAGAGTGGACTCGATCCGGAGCCGTTATTGTAGGCACCGCCGTGGATGTAAAACATCACCGGACGTTTGCGTCCGTCGCGCAGGCCGGGCGTCCATACATTGAGGTACAAACAATCTTCGCTCACACGTTCCGACGAACGCGACGCTTGCGGGGCGGACGCGCCGTAGTCGAGCGCATCCCGCACCCCTGACCAATGCTCCGGCGGCAGGGGTGGCAGGAAACGGCGCGGTGTGGTGTCGGCCCCGTAAGGTATGCCCTTGAAGACGTTGACTTCATGATCCACGTAGCCTCGAACCTGCCCGGATTTGATAGTGGCAAGAGGAGAGTCAAGCGTCAGCGTGTTGGCGCACAGTTTGTTGGCGAAGGCCGGCATCTCAATCAGGCGGGAGGCGACCATCCCGCCCGCGACGAGGGCGGACTTCCGCAGGAAGGAGCGGCGATTTAATCTGCCTTGCAAGGGCTGGGCGTGTGGCGTCTGCTTGATGTTCATGGTGGCCTCCTCCAAGTTTCCTGATGTCGGCACGTAACTCGTTCCGGCACTCATTCCGACAAAGCGTTACAAAAAAACTCGTCACAACTGCACGCGATTATTGACGCGAGTGATCTCTTTCAACATGGCATCAGGATCAATCACGACACTGCCACCGCCGCCCAAGTGATTGCCAGTTGGAAGTGTGAGCGTGAGCGTCACCGTCTTCGGCATCAGATCAATTGGTGCTTTGAGGGCCGGCACCGACACGGACGACAGCACCTTTCCGTTTGCATCCAACAGTACCAACTTCGTCGTCGGCGCATCTACTGAGCCGAGACTGTGTAGCGTGACCGTAACTTTTCTGCCTTGCACCACGACATCATCCTTACCGATACCAAGATCGGGACGCGCCCAGTAAGGCGTGCCTTTCGCAATCAGTTTCAAATTCAGGATGTTGGTGGAACGAGGCTGAAACACGAGTTCAACTTCACCGGCGCGCTCCAAGTCCATTGTTTTGGTCAAGGTGTCACCGTCGGCCATGTCGTCGTTGTTGATGTCTACGCCCTGCACGATCTCCCAGCATCCCGGTTCGATGCTCCAGGTAGTCATCGTCGCTCTGACTTGGGTCTCACTGAGATTGTAAGCAATGATCTTCATCGAATCTTTCGTGGCGTTTGGAATCAGGATGGCGGTGCTTTCCTCATTAGCCGGTGCCTGAAATTTCCAACTCACGGCTTGGCCGGGATAGACTGAATTTCGGGTCAGGGCGATACCGCCGAGGCGCGCGCGCTGCAATTCGTTTTCGAGCACCGTGACGCGGTCGCTCCACAAACTCCCTTTCGTGTTGATGTATTCGCGCAAGGCCGAAGCCTCGATCTGCGCCGCGTAGAGCGATTCTAAGAAACGCTTATCTCCCGTCACCTGCCACGCGAGATGCTGTGCCGCATAGTTGCCAGCATCGGGTTTGGCAACAGTTCCGAGCGCGCTGCCCAAAGTCCGGCGCACTCCCATCTGATCGAGCGCATTCGAGGGAATCACTTCCAGACTTCGAGTCCCCTCATCTTGAATCGGCCCGAGATATTTAGCGTCTCCCGTCCAACGCCATGCAGCCCAGAAGATCGGCCAGAGGCGACCCTGCAAGATGGGCATGTCCTGATCGGTTTGAAACTTGATCGTGGGATATAGCTTGTATTTGCCGCTCTCGTCTTTCCTTCGGTGAGCCAGCAAACCGTCGGCCAGTTCCGTGATGAGTTTCTTCGTCACGGGATTGCCGTTGTATTCGACGAGCATCGCGGCTGGATGCAGCACCAGATACGAATAGGGTTTGGACCATGCCCATGTATCCTCTTCGGACATCTTCGTGCCGCTAAAATACGATGAGCGGATGTGTCTGTGTCCCGCGCTGTTGATTCCCGTCAGGCCGATCAGCGCGCGCGAAGTCTCCATCGCCCGCTCCAGGTGCTTCGGGTTGCCGTAGTCCAGGAGCAATGATTGGCCGAGCACCTGGATGCCTTCTTCGTAACTGTGGAGTTCGTCGGTTTGAATGGTGGAGAGTCCGTTGGTGAACATGCCCTGCTGGTAAAAGGCTTCCATTTCTTGCAAGAGTGATACTTTGATCTTCTCCGGTTCGCTGCCCATCATGGCTGTGCCCGGCCAAGAGTTCGTCAGGTCGCCATCATCGGAGAGTCCGCCGCCAAATTCACCGTTGGCGATCTGGCGTTCGTCGATCCACCACATGACGAACCGTTTGAGATGGCGCAGTTGCTCTACTTGGCGAAAGGCCCACAGCGGCACACCGTCAGGGGGCGTCGGCTGCGTGAACGCGGGCTTCGGGTGAGTTTTATCAATGTCATACCAATAAGCCTGCCCGAGAAAATGGTTGGGACTCACGCGCAGAAGGTCTGTGATGTCAGCGACGAAACGATTGTAGAGATTCAGGCGGGGATTGTTAGGACGTTCCTCGACCATCATGGCGTAGTTGTCGCGCGCCTGTGTAAAACGGTCGAGTTCATGCTCCTTGATAGCTTCCGCACGCGCTTTAAAAATCAATCGCACGCGCGCGCCTTCGAGCGAAGTGGGGTTGAAATCGCCACTCGCGCCGGCAATCGTCAGGTAGAGTCCCTTGCCCTTCGGCAGAATACGGTCGCGCGTGTCGAGCCAGAGGGTGCGGGCTTCACCCGGCTTGACCGAGAAACTAAAGTCGAATAAGTTTCGCTGCACCCAGAGCGGGTCCTTCACCTGCACGTTCAACGGAAGGTACGCTCCATGCGTCGGCTTCACTTGGAGCGCGGGCAGATCGATGGCGATCCCGTCCAGACCGCCAGTTTCGTGCTGCCAGCCGTTCACCGGAATTAAGATATGCACGAGCGGTAATGACGGTCCGGCTGACAGTCCGGTGGTTTTTATTTGCGCGGCATGGACTTGTGTCTGCTTTGCGTTCCCGCTGTCGCTGTTGGTGACCGCTGATATCATCGAGCGTTCATCTGCGGGATAACGCCCTGAGATGAACTTCACGATTGGCTCTAAGCTGCGATCACTTGTTCCGTCACCCGCCGTGAGCGTGTAGGCCAGCCACATCGTTCCGGGTGGTGCTGTACCCGGTCTCACGTGATAAGCGGACAATTCTCCGATAGGCTCTTCCTGCTCGACATTCTCAAACTTGATCTTCTGCCCACGGGTCGAAGACGGCAGACGATGAAATGTCTTCTCCTGCGACCGCGGGCGCTTGAACAGAATTTTCTCCACCGTGCTTTTCAGTGACATCTTGCCCCACGCCGCGCCGAAAATCTACAGATGGTTCCACGGCTCGTCGGCGGGCAGGTTGAAAGTCACAGACTTGCCGGAGAGAGAATAGGCGTCCCAATCGGGAAGTTGGAAATAGTCGTTGCGTCCCGGTAGACGCGAACGATTGTAGACGCCGGGCCAGGTGGTTTCACGGATGCCATCCGTCCCTTTCCACCACCAACGCTTGATGTCGTAGACATCGTGAATCTCTACTTTCCGTACTGCCGTTTGCAAATTACTGAGATACGGCGGCGCGTCGCCTTTCCGATTCCAGCCGTAACGAAGCCACCATTCATCACGCCACACAGGCTGGTTCAGGTCACGCGCCAGAGCGGGAATCTGCTGCGGGGCAACCGCTCTGGCAATCGAAGTTATATTCTCGCCCGAGAGCATACGGTCGTAGATGCGAACCTCGTCAATGTCTCCGCTGCGGACGAAGTTATAAGCGCTCTGCACCTGATAGGGGCTGATGATCCGCGAGTGCGTGCCGAATTGATCCAGTCCGGCAGAGAGGACGGCTTGCTTCTTCTGTTCCGCCGCTAACACACCGTTCACATAAAAACTGATGCCGCGAGTCTCATCCCAAGACAGCGCGAGATGCACCCATTCATTCGGCTTCGGGAATTCCGGCATTGAGTAAGAAACTCTGATGCGCGCCAGATTGACATCGGTGACGAAGGCATCAAAGCCGCCGCGCCCGTTGTAATCAATGCGCAGCCACACCATGTCCCAACTCGAATGATCGGCGTATCCCACGCGGAAGATCGGAAACGCCGTCGGGCCGACCGGCTCGCGGGAACGCCAGGAGAAAGCGAGTGTGCCACGTTCGGCGTAGATGTTGCCCGGTGCGCGGTACGCCATCAATTGCGTTCCAGCACATTCAAAGCCTTGCCCCTTAGCTCCGTCGGGGATGATTTTCACGTCCCGCAGGAAAGTGGGCTGTGACTCTCCTCCGGCTGCATAGTCCGCCATAAATTCATGTTCGCCGGAAAGGTAGAACAGCAATCCCGGCTCGCTCGGAGTCGCCCAGCAAGGCCAGCAGCAGCTACCCAAGAATAAGAGGCAGACGATTACTCGCATGATTTCTCCCAATATCAGTTTCGACATCGATAGTTGAAAATAAAGACTTGAGCAGTTTCACCTGCCGACCATCATCAGTGGTTTTTGACTCATAATCCTGAAGCCGGGACACATTTCATAAACATGCCTCCAGATTGAGTTTAAGACGACAATCAAGTAACTCCCAATGGCTTGTTTGCTTTTTCAGCAGTTCCGTCACGGCGCGCACCAGGCTCAACTCGGA
>JALZJL010000339.1 GCA_030859785.1 Acidobacteriota bacterium | reverse complement strand
GATTTCGGCGCGCAGGGCGACACGCCGACACATCCCGAATTGCTCGATTGGCTGGCAACTGAATTCGCCGGCCAACGTTGGAGCATGAAGGCGATGCACCGCTTGATCGTCACGTCGGCCACTTATCAACAATCGTCAAAGGTCACACCGGGATTGTTGGAGCGCGATCCGTATAACCGTTTGTTGGCGCGCGGCCCGCGCTTTCGCATGGAGGGCGAAATGATTCGCGACGTGGCGCTGGCGGCCAGCGGACTTCTGAATCGCAAGGTCGGCGGAGCAAGCGTCTTTCCGTTTCAACCGGAAGGCATCTGGTCGATTCCTTACAACAGCGACAAGTGGCAGATCAGCGATGGCTCCGACCGTCACCGACGCGCGCTCTACACATTTTGGCGTCGCACGTCGCCGTATCCGAGTCTGACGACATTCGATGCTCCGAGCCGCGAGTTCTGCACCGTGCGGCGCGTCCGCACTAACACTCCGCTGCAAGCTCTGACGACACTCAACGACCCGGCCTTCTTTGAGATGGCGCGTGCGCTGGCCGGACGCATCATCGCCGAAGCCCCGTCGTCGATTCGTGAACGCGCGGCCTACGGTTTCCGTCTGAGTGTCGCGCGGCAACCGACCGCCGCCGAGGTCGATCAACTGACCTCGATGTTTGAACGACAACTCGCGCGCTTCCGCAACGACTCGAAGGCGGCAGGGCAAGTGATTAAAGACGTGCCGGCTTCGACCGCCAGTTCGACGGCGTCTTCGAGTGTAAGTTCGACCGCAACTTCGAGCGCGAGTCCGATTGCACATCCAGCCACGAAAGTTGACGCGCCTGAACTAGCCGCGTGGACGATGGTTGCCAACGTGCTGTTGAACCTCGACGAGACGGTGACGAAGGAGTAATGCCAAAACATGAGTTCAGGAAATCCATACATCAACAACGATCAGGAGATGCTGCGTGCCATCACCCGTCGCCATTTTTTCAAGCAGACGGGATTCGGCATCGGCGCGTTGGCACTGACGGCGCTGCTCGACGAAAAGCTTTTCGCGCAGAGCGCGGCGAATTCGGCGAACGGCACGCCGGGTCATCCTGAAAACAGGTTGCCACACTTCGCGCCGAAGGCGAAGAACGTCATCTATTTATTTATGGCGGGCGCACCGTCGCAGTTGGACTTGCTCGACTACAAGCCGAAGCTGAAGGAGTTGGATGGGCAGCCGGTGCCGCAGGAAGTCATTAAGGGCGAGCGGTTCGCTTTCATCAAAGGCGTGCCCAAACTTCTCGGCACGCCGCACACCTTCACGCGCCACGGTCAATCGGGCGCGGAAATCTCTTCGTTGCTGCCGCACCTCGCGGGCATCGGGGACGACATCGCGATTCTTCGCTCCGTCCACACCACCCAGTTCAATCACGCGCCGGCGCAGATACTGATGAACTCTGGCCACCAGATCATCGGGCGTCCGAGCATGGGATCATGGCTGACCTACGGACTCGGCAGCGACAACAAAGACTTGCCGGGCTTTGTCGTGCTGCTCTCTGGTCAGAATCAACCTGACGGCGGTAAGTCATGTTGGGGCAGCGGATTTCTGCCGACTGTCTATCAGGGCGTCGAGTTCCGCTCGAAGGGCGATCCGGTGCTGTTCCTCTCAAACCCGCACGGCGTCGATTCACGAGCGCGGCGCGACTCGCTCGATGCGCTTCAGAGTTTGAATCGAATGCACGCCGACGACGTGCGCGACCCAGAGATTGCGACCCGCATCGCATCGTTCGAGATGGCCTATCGAATGCAGACGAGCGTGCCTGAGTTGACCGACATCAGGAAGGAGTCAGCGGCGATGCATGAGATGTACGGCACCGAACCGGACAAGGCATCATTCGCCAACAACTGTCTGCTGGCGCGGCGACTGGTCGAACGCGGCGTGCGCTTTGTACAGCTTTATCATCGCGGCTGGGACCATCACGGCGCCGGGGCCAGCAACGACATCGTCGGCACACTCGGACGCCTCTGCCGCGAAACCGACCGCGCCGCCGCCGCGCTGATCAAAGACCTGAAGCAGCGCGGTCTGCTGGATTCAACCTTAGTGGTGTGGGGCGGCGAGTTCGGGCGCACGCCGATGAACGAGGCCCGCGCCGGGTCGAAGTTTTTGGGGCGCGACCATCACCCGCGTGCATTCTCGGTGTGGATGGCTGGCGGCGGCATCAAGTCCGGCGTCACCGTCGGCGAGACCGACGAACTCGGCTATAACATCGTCAAAGACCCGATCTCAGTCCACGATCTGCACGCCACGATTTTGCATTTAATGGGACTCGATCACACGAAGCTGACCTACAAATTCCAGGGCCGCGAGTTTCGCCTGACCGACGTTCACGGCGAAGTGGTGAAGCAGTTGCTGTCTTAACAACGTATCCCGGAAACCATGCGTGTTAAGGACAAAGGGCGGTAGACTCGCGAGTCTACCGCCCTTTCAATTTCATACTATATGCAGCGCATTAATCCGGCACGTTTTTAATAGGAATGTACCGTCTGGGATTGTCAGGGTCTTGTCGGTAAAAGCTAGCAGCTATCCACGCCGTTCCATCGGAAAAGACCACGAAGCCGGTTACAAGCTCAACTTTGCGGAGGCTTTCTACTGTATGTCGTTTTTCAAGAAAACTCTTCATGCGGTCATATTTGTCCGCGAAAGCTACTGTCAAGTTTTGATCCGGCATTAAACTAAGAGGCTCAGCTTTAGGACCAGGAACACCAGGCCTCTGGCCGAAATAGAATCTATAAGACATTTCATTGCCGGTGGAGTTTGTTTCGGGGAAGTTTACGTGGAATGCTAAAAAAATTATTTCTTTCTTGGACGTATTCGTTAATTCGATTACGATTTCACTCAACCAATCGTCACTGCCTTCAAACTTCTCATTCAGCCTAACCGATTTATCTTTGCCCACGGAAATTTGGCCGGACGATATGTCAAGCGGGTCTGTCGGTACTCGCCTTCTCTCTATTGTTTTGCTTGTTTCCTGCTTGATCGCGCTGCGAACTGTGTTGAGGAAAGCCTCTTCATCCATCCCTTTATAAGCGTCAAAGTGGCGCGCGACATCTAGCGGGGTAACGCCTTCAGGGCCCAATTCATAACCCGTCAGCACGCGGCCATTCGGACTCTCTCCTTCCTTGCTAAGGAACAGGACATATTTCCCGCCGATACGAGGCATATTCATCCCGAAGATACGGTAAAGACGTTTGTGTCCGTTCGGGTAGTTGACAAAGCCTCCAGGCCTGTCGACGCTGATCTTTTTACCTACCGCTAAGCTGTCAGAACCATCGCTCTTTAAAACTTCGTCAACGCGAATGATGGATTCTGTGTAAACACCGGATTTATCCTCGGAGAGGAAAGCTTCCGCTTTCTGTACTTCACCAATCACGATAGCTACGCTTTGTTCTATCGGAAGTGCCGCAACATTCTTTTGCCAAGGAATATCTCTAACCATTTCCTTGAATTCGCTTGAGGAGTCTTTCTTCACGAGACCAAACTTGTCATAGCGCTTGTTTTTGGCATCCCTCTCAGCGAGACTTTCAGTATCTGTGGGTCTTGGGGCGTTATAGTCGGCAACAGGAAATCGACTTTTGAAATTTACCCCCTGTCCATCCATCGATGGTTTTCTGTTGAGATTGCTATGGCTTTGCTCCTGAGTATGACTACGTATAGTCACAACCGAAATTGTTACCGTTAGAGCCAGAACCACTAACAGGGAAGCTGTTAGTTTGTTGATCTTTGACATACGGAGTTCTCCTTGACTTGCACGATGGATACATTTTGCAGGGAAGAAGCAAATGATGCTTTCTGAGAGAAGATTCGCAAACTGTGAATGAAGATGGGGTCGAGTGAGCCAGTCAAGGTTTCGTCAACAAACACTGGCGGAACATGTGAGGATTTCGTCAATAGAGTTGAATTGCAAGATGGTCGTTTCTGACAAGCCGCATATTCCCTCCTTGCACTCTTGTTTCAAGTTAACTGTTTGTTAACTGCAATTTTTTTGCGTACATAGAAAAAGGCGGGTGATTTGATTTAGCAGTCGCCGACATCACAGTTCATGTCGCTTGAATCTGCCGACGATGTGGTCGGCGGTGCGCGCCGCAAGCGTCATGATGGTTAGTGTCGGGTTCTTCTCTGCGCCGGATGGGAAGACGCTGCCGTCGACGACGAACAGGTTTTTGATGTCGTGCGTCTGGCACCACGTATTAAGCACAGACGTGCGCGGGTCAGTGCCCATGATGCATCCGCCAAGTTCATGGTCGGGACCGACCGGGCGCTGCGGAGCGCTGACCAGCTTAATCCCCGACGCGGCGAAAAATTCTTTCGTCAATTCCTTCGAGTGGTTGAAGATTTTCCAATCGTTGTCGCCGGGAACGAGATGGCGGCGCGCGCGCGGCAGGCCGTAGTCATCGATCTGTTCGGGATCGAGGTCGATGTAAGATTGCTCGTTCGGTAGCATCTCGATGTTCGGACGAAAGATCAACACCGCCGGGTTCGCGTCGCGCACGCGCCGCTTGTAGTCAGCACCGAAGCCGTCGAGTTGTTTGACCCACCACGCATTCGAGCGCCGGCCCTGATAGTCGTATTGCACCGCGAAGCTGCGCGCGTAGTCGCGCTTGCGTGCGTGCATCCACGACGGGATGAAGCCGTGGTCGAGCGCGCCTTCGTCGTTAACGGGTGCGCGCCCCGCAAACTCTTCGACGATCCCAGTGTGAAACGCGAGCAGGTGCGGAATCCAGTCACGCCCCAAACGACCGCTCGAATTCGCCAGCCCTGTCGGATAGCGCGTCGACTTCGACATCAACAGCAACGCTATCGATTGCACGCAAGCGCACGACACAACCACCGCACGCGCCCTGACTTCACCCTCGGCCTTCGTCAGACGGTCAATCGTCCGCACGCCGGTAACGCGATTGTCTGCGTTCACCATCACTTCGCGCGCGACCCGGTTTGAAAGAATCGTCAGACGCGCGTTCGCGGCTTGTGTTTTCAGATGGACGTCGGCGGAGTTGTACTTCGCGATGACGTCGCACCCGGCCATGCAGTTGCCGCAGTAGTGGCACGGCGGGCGGCCACCGTAGCGCCGCGTCAACGTCGCCTTGCGCACATGGATGACGGGGATGCCGAGCTTGCGACCGCCGCGACGCAGCACATGATCTACGCACTTCAGCGGCATTGGCGGCAGAAACTTTCCGTCCGGCAAATCTTCGAGGTGATCGAGATTACCGCACACGCCGACCTCCTGCTCGATGCGGTCGTAGTATGGCGCGAGGTCGCGGTAATCAAGCGGCCAATCGTATCCGACGCCTTCGAGTGTGCGGCCTTTCAGGTCACGTTGCGAAAGTCGTAACGACACGGCGTTCCACAGCAGGCTTTTGCCGCCGACGCCGCGCGCCCGGTCGCCCCCGATGGAAGGCGCACCGTCGAACATCTGCGGCACTTTGCGGTTGGCGTATTCATAAGCCATGCCGTGCGTGTTGAATTTGGTGGTGTCGATTTTCGGCCCACCCTCGACGAGTGCGACGCGCATCCCTTGTCGCGCCAGCCAGGTCGCCATCACGCCGCCCGCTGCGCCCGCGCCGACCACACAGACATCGTAAACCGGTGCGCTTCTTCTGGTTTGCATCTCTTCACTCCTTCACAACAGCTTCTTCAAATGATTGATGTTCGACTCCACCGCGCGGTCATACTCGGCGGCGCTAATCAACCCTGACCCATGATCCTGTATGAATTTCAAATCACTGTCGGTGAACTGCATGTCGGCCTCTTTCTTTTCGGACAACTTAGAGAGTGGTGTGCGGTCGACCGGCAGCACAAACTCGGATGTCAGGTGTCCTTGATAATTGATCTCTTTGAACGTGTCAATCACCGACTGCCAGTCGTAGCGACCCTGGCCGGCGGGCTTACGATTATTGTCGGCGACGTGGAAATCAAACAGGCGGTCGCCGGTTGCGCGGATTGCTTCAAGCGGGTCGAGTTCTTCGATGTTGATGTGGAACGCATCAAGCACCACACCTAAGTTACGGTCAACATCTTTGGCGAGCGCCAGTGCTTGATCGTGACGGTTAATCAGATACGTCTCAAATCGATTGAGCGGCTCGATGCCGATTTTAACTTTGTTCTCAAGCGCAAAGTCGCCGACCTCACGCAATCCTTCGACGAGCCACGTCCATTCCTCATCGGGCGACGCCATCGGTTTGACCTTACCGACCGTCGACGGCACGACGCAGAATATACTTCCGTCCAGGTCGTGGATCATCTTGATGCAATCCTTCATATACGCGACGGTACCGACCCGCACGTACTTATCCGGATGCACCAGATCGCGCCCCTCAGTCATGATCGTCACGCCGCCCCAACATTCAAGATCGTGCTTATCGAGGAGCCTCCGCACTTCGCCCGCGTCGTACTTCGCCGGCTCGCCGCTGATTTCAATGCCGTCGTAGCCGTACCGCTGAAGCCGCTCCAGCGTCGTTTCAATCGGCTCTGGCCGCATCCAATTGTGCATCGAGTATTTCATGATGAGTTTCCTTGTCGTGAAGTGATAGGTTATCAGTGAATCACCCGTTGACATCACGGGGAAAAATTTAAGCTTCGTCTAACACACCGATTGGCTCTTTGTAACCCGGCCCGTTTAGCTTACACTTTATTTGTAAGCATTCAGCGATCAGCATTCAGCGGTTAGCCAGTCATGTGCCGCGCTGCTCCTTCAATAATTGCGCGTCTGGTTCAGCGAGAGCGAACGCGCCCGCGCGGTCGTCTTTGTTTTTGCTGATCGCTGACTGTTGATCGCTTACCTTTATTTTCCAAATTCTGCTCTGCCCCGCTTCAAAACCGGGGCGGCACATACATCAATCCATAAGGGGTGATTCTCACATAGAACAAACTTGACGGCGCGTACCCGGCATCGTACGCGAATTGTTTTTGTTGTCAATCATCTTATTGATTGGTGCACTCCATATTTGGCATGATGAACACATTCACTTTTTTAACTCGCCGGTTGACTGGTCGCGCGTGCTGGCTACTGGTCGCAATTTTTTTCGCGGTCACGCAGTCAGCCGTAATGCGGGCACACACATCCGACGTGTCGCCGATTGCCAGTCACAGTTTCGAGTTAGCGGAGGCTGCCGAAGTCGGCCTTGAAATCGAGGCGCATGCGCCCGGCGCATCGTGGCTTCGTAAAGGTGCGGAGGCCGCTGCGCTCGTCGTCAAAGTCGATGGCGAGTATAGCCAGGATGTAATGCTGTGGGCGGGCGGCGATTCATTTACCTATCGCGTTACGTTGGGGCGACTCGCGCGCGGCAAGCACACCATTGCCGTGTCGCTCAACGAAGCCCGCTCCGCCCTCGGCGCACGGCGCGCTGACATCTCTTCGCTCAAACCGCTGATCTTCCACATCGCCAAGACGACCGGTCTTTCACGCACTAACTTGGTTAGCAATTTGAATAATCTGTCCGGCGGAGTTGATGACAAACAGAACAGCAATCAGACCGGCAATCTAAAAGGCAATCTCAGCAGCGATGACATTCTCGCGCTCACACGCTCGCCTGTGCTGTACGCCCGCGCCAACTCCATCGACCGCTTCACGGATGTTCCGCTGCTGATGTTTTATCAAATCGAGCGCCCCCAGAGCGGTGAGACGCTGATTCGTTACAGCGTCGTCTTTTCGCACGAGGACGGCGGCACACCGGCGGCGGCGCTGATGGCACGATGGGGTCGCGGCTCCGACATCGAGTGGGTCTATGAGTTTCGCGTGCGCGATGGTCGCGTCGTCGACGAGATTTATCAGGGAGTGAATCACCAAACGACCCCTTTCACGGGTACGCGAACGCTCGGCGGCGGACACCCGCTGCTCGCCGTCGCATCGGACAACAATAACTTTTCCGACCTTGCCTGCTCTGCCGTGCGCTTTGCGTTGCTGCCCGTCCGTGCTGATCTATCGTCCGCCTCACGCGAGATTCTGATGGATAACAATCCGTGGACGTATCGTGTGGTGGGTGAAGAGATGCTCCGCGAGAACCGCATCAAAGACAATCCAACTGATGCGCAGACTATCGCCGACCCACGCGATTACCTATATATCGAGGCGCACGGACGGCAGACTGCGGCGGCGCTCAGCCTCGGCGTGCGGATCAGCGGCGGCACACAAAGTTACCAGTCTGACCTGGGCGACGCGCGTCTGCGTATTGACCGCAGCGGATTCTTTCGCACCGCCGTGCGTCTGCCGAAGGGAACCGGCGGCAGTGCGGTTGAGGAAATCTCCATCACTTGCCACGGCGCTCCCGGACAGGTCGGCAAGCAGTCATGCGAAGACGTTAGGCTGAGTCGAGTCTTCATGCTCGACCGCGATTACGTGCCGCGCGCTGTCGCGATTCCGCAAACCAAATCGGCGACGCTGACAGCAGACGGCGTCGAGACTCTCACCATCAGGCCCCCGAATCGACCAACGAACGAGTGAAATTTGAGCGGGGATGAAAACCGAATGCTGGACGAACTTCGCTCTTTGCTTTATTGTGCTCCCAACGAGGAACTGCTCCCGATCAATCGCCCCATCTTTCTTCACGATTAACCCTCAACTTCAAACTATCGATTGTCTTCCGACAGGGGGCCGATGCAGCAACAATCAATATACATGTGGATAAAGATCGGACTGGCGACGTTATTTCTCATCGCGGGAATCGCGTTGGCAGTCGTCACTTTAATTACGGCGATATGAAAATTGCCCGCCTGATTTTGGTTGACTGATACGGCGTGCCGGTCACCAAGACTCGGCGCGCCGTGTTAATTGATTTTTATATCTCAAAGTTTCCGCCCACCTCCTAGAACTCGCTATCCGTCCCGGCCATCCCCGCCGCTTCGCTTGCTTCGCGCCGTGTCATTTTCCCGCTTGAATAACGTCCCGGCATATATCAATATCAATCGCTCAATCAGCATTGTTTCAATTAAAGAGTTTCCATGATTAAACGATTGATCGTCGCTCTGTTGTGTCTTCTAAATTTCTTCAGTGTCGTCGTATCAGCGCAAACGCAAATGCCCTCTCCACCATCATTCACGCCAAAGTTCACTGTACGGAAGAGCGGTCTGGAGCTTGAGCGGCGAACGCAACTCGGCTCCTTTTTCGATGTCGTCGGGCGGAGGTCGGCGGCCTTCGGTTACGAGAACCGCGCGTTTGAGGCGTGGGTTTATCCGCTGAAAATCCTTGACGACTTTCGGCTCTCGTTTCAGGTCGAAGGGTATCCACTTGAGATTCTGGGCACCGACATCGCGGTAAGCATCAACGCGCGTCCCGAAGCGACCACGTTCACCTACACGCACTCGGCGTTCACCGCGCGGCAGATCATTTTCGCACCCGTCGATGAACCGGGCATCGTGATGTTGCTCGATGTGCAAAGCGTGCTGCCATTAAACGTGGTGTGGTCATTCCGCCCGCGACTGAAATTGATGTGGCCCGCCGGATTGATGACCAGCAACCTAAGTTGGGTCGAGAAGGAGCGCGCCTATTACATCACTGAAGAAACCAACAAGTATGTCGGTGTGGTCGGGTCGCCGACGGCGCGCGACATCTCGCTGATGCCGTACCAGGAAGAGCCTCGCGACGTGCCGGTCAGGTTCGTCGTTGAAGCTTCTATCGAAGCGATGAAAGCCAACTTTATCCCGATTGTGATTACCGGAAGCCTCGATGGGCGCGTCAAAGCGAAAGCGAATTATGAACGGATGCTCGCCTCGGTGCCGGCGCTCTACGAAAAGAACGTCGCGTATTACGAACGCTTCCAAAAAGAGACGGTCGATGTTGTGACACCCGACGAGCGAATCAATAAGGCGTTCGCGTGGGCGAAGGTCGGCGTCGATAAAGGCGTCGGCACGAACCCTTTCCTCGGCACCGGTCTGATCGCCGGTTACCGCACGTCGGGCGAGAGCGAGCGGCCCGGCTTCGCCTGGTTCTTCGGGCGCGACGCGCTATGGACAACGTTTGCGATTAACTCATACGGCGACTTTGCGACGACACGCATCGCGCTCGACTTTTTGAAAAAGTTTCAGCGCGCCGACGGCAAAATTCCGCACGAGATTTCGCAGAGCGCGTCGCTGATTCCGTGGTTCAAAGACTACACCTATCCGTGGGCGAGCGCCGATGCGACGCCGCTCTACATCATCGGCCACGCCGACTACTGGCGCGCGAGCGGCGACCTTGAGTTAATCCGCGCGAACTGGGAATCAATCAAAAATGCTTACCGTTTCAGCGCCGCGACCGACACCGACGGCAATGGTTTAATCGAGAACACGAAGTTCGGTCACGGCTGGGTCGAAGGTGGCGCGCTTCATCCTCCGCATGAAGAGATTTACATGCAGGGCGTGTGGGTCGAAGCGTCGCGCAACATTGCGGAATTGGCTGACGTGATGGGTGAGCCGGAACTTGCCGCGTCGGCGCGTGCCAATGCCGAGCGGACGCGCGCTGCAACCGAACAGACATACTGGTTGCCTGACAGGGGGTTCTACGCGTTCGCCACCAACCGCCCGCCGCTTAAGCCACGCGAAGCGGAGTCGGGGCCGAATCGCGCCGTGCGTCAAAAGCGGATGGATGAACTTGATAAGAAGACATTGATTGACGAGAACACGGTGCTGACCGCGGTGCCGCTGTGGTGGCGAACGCTCGAAGAAACGCGCGCGCAGTCCGAGATAGATCACTTCGGGAGCGGCGCGATTGCGACCGACTGGGGCGCGCGTCTGCTGTCGGATCAGAGCACGCTGTACGACCCGCTGTCATATCACTACGGCTCGGTATGGCCGCTCTTTACCGGGTGGGCGTCGATGGGCGCGTATCAATATGGTCGGCCCCACGTCGGCTACCAGGCGCTAACCGCGAATGCGCTCCTGTCTTTCACGGAGGCGCTCGGCTATGTCACCGAGTTGATTTCCGGCGAAGTCAACACACCATTCGGTCGGTCGTCACATCATCAGATTTGGTCGGAGGCGATGATCGTCACGCCGTTGATGCGTGGTTTGCTCGGTATCGAGGCGAGCGCGGGCGGAAGGACTGTCCGTTTCGCGCCGCAACTGCCGGCGGATTGGGATCGCGTCGAAGTGCGAAGCATCGCGGCGGGCGGCAATCGTTTCGACCTCACGCTTGATAGGAAAGGCGGACTCGAAACAATCAAGGTAGTGAAACGTGTGGCGGCAGGAGGAGGAGCGAATGTAACTTCGGGTCAGGGTGGCGGGCAGCGCCTGGTCATCGCGCCGTCTTTCCCGCTCGATGCGCGCGTACGTTCGGTGACGGTCAACGGGCGCGCCGTGAAGTTAAACGTGTCGCGCGTCGGCGACATTCAGCGCGCCGAGGTCAGCATCGACGACGCGCCATCGAATGTTGAAGTGGTCTTTAATTACAACGAAGGCACAGACGTTTACGTACAGACGCCGATGCTGATGCCCGGAGCACACAGCCACGGCTTGCGCATCCTGCATTCACGCGCCGACGCAAACACTCTGCGTCTGACGCTCGAAGGACTCGGCGGGCGTTCGTATCAATTGCGTGTCCGCACGCCGCGCCGCCTCGGTAACACGAGCGGCATCACATCAAAGCAGATTGACGGCGGCGATTATGAATTATCAGTGAGCTTCGTTGGCGCGGAGGGCGTCTACGTGCGCCGCGAGTTGACTGTGCCGCTACTAACAAGAAAGTGAATCAACGTGCGGGCGCGGCGGCCACACCTACATATTTGTCCGCGCCGCCGTAGTAGAACAACCATCTGTTACCGTCGCGCACCATCCCCTCGACGAACACTACGTTCGGGACTTGCCCGATCTTCTCCCACTCTCTTTCAGCACCGAAGACCGGCTTATCTGAACGCGCGAGCACTTTGGTTGGATCATTCTTGTCAAACAGTACCCACCCGGCTGCGTAGATGATCTTGTCATCAGCGCCGTTATAAACCATAAAGATTCCGTCTTTGGTGATGATCGGTGGCGGCCCCGGCTCCACCACAAATGAATCAAAATATCCGGGTCGACGAGGCAGCACTGGGCGGTCGAGCGGTTCTGTCCAATTTACTAAATCCGTCGAGTAAACGACGCCCATTTGATTAGGCGCTTTGTCAGCATCGGCCATGAAATACATCCAGTATTTGCCGTTGATCTTCTGTGGGACGATGGCCCCGGCTTTCGTCCAGTTGACGTTCCAGCGGCCTTTGTAAGCCGGCATGATGATGCCCTTGCGCTCCCAGTGAATGAGGTCGGCTGAGGTCGCTAAACAAAGCTGAGCGTCCTTTTTGTTATAGGCGGTGTAGGTCAGATAATAAGTGTCGCCGATCTTCACCAGCCGCGGGTCTTCGATGCCGCCATCCTTTTCGTAATCAGTTTCGGGCGTCATCACCGGCTCAGGCCGGCGCGCGAAATTCACGCCGTCGTCGCTCGTCGCGTACCCCAATCGAGAAGTCCCCTTCTTATCCTGCGCCCGATAGAGCATCACGAACTTGCCGTCCTTCTTCACCACCGCCGGATTGAAGACGCCCGCCGATTCAAACCCGTCACCCCGCGGGCTTAACACCGGCTCGACGGAAACTCGCTTCCACTCACCAAATGGTGGCGAGTAGCGTGCAATCGCCACCACGACGAATGATAAAAGCGAAGTAATGATCGCCATCCGTAACAGCGTGGAGAGTTTCGACATAAACATAACGGGCCTCCAATTCTTAGAAGACATTTCAT
>JALZJL010000269.1 GCA_030859785.1 Acidobacteriota bacterium | reverse complement strand
GACGGCTCCGCTCCTGGTCGAGTATTTGCGCGATGAACACCAAGTCGTGGTCTCTGATGACAGCGTCCGCGCAGCGATTGCGCGGTTACGGATGCGGTGGAAACGTCCGCGTCACCACTTAGCGTTGCGCCCGGAGACGTGGCGACAGGCAAAAGGGGGCTCAAACGCGGACTCTTTGGGCGGGAGCGGAGTGTCATCCTGATGCTCGACGAAGTGATCATCGGTGAGACGCCGCCACTCTACAGTTGTTATTGTCGCATTGGGCATCAGTGCTGCGTGCCCGTCACAGGTAATCGCCAGAAGCGCATCCTGCATGGCGTCATTAACATCCGCAGCGGCGCGGTGCTGCTATTGATCACTACAGTGTGGGATGAAACGACGCATCAATATTTCTTACAGATGATCCGCGCGCATTGGCGCGGGTGGCACATCGTGCTGTTTGAAGATCGTGGGACGCCGCACACCGCGGAAGACAGCCGCGAGGTGGCGGTGGGGTTGGGCATCCAGGTTCGCCTGTTGCCGCGCGCGACGCCGGAGTTGAACGCGATGGATCACTTATGGCGCAGTGTCAAAGGGCGAGCGTTGGCCGACCGCCCGACGCTCTCGATTGACAAGTCGGCAGATGCCGCGTGTCGGTATATCTTCGCCATGAGTCGGCGTGAGCGGTTACGCAAAGCCGGAGTCTTCTCGGGAAACTTCTGGCTGACCAATTGAGACAGTTGTCAAAGAACTTTTTCGGTTCTACTTAATTCTTTAATGCCGGTTAGTTTCGCGCGGCGGAGGTAACTTCTTCTGCTTCGCGGTCGAGCGGCGAGATGTTCTGTAAATCATCATCACCCTCTAACGCACGCTGGCGACGCACTGTGCCGTCCGATTCGAAGATGTAAGCGGACGGCGCTTCGCGCATGATGATGTCCTGCAAACGCATCAGACCGTACAGCAGGGCTTCGGGGCGCGGCGGACAGCCAGGAATGTACACGTCCACGGGGATCGTGCGGTCGACGCCCTGCATCGTCGAGTAGGAATCGAATGGGCCGCCGGTCGAGGCACACGCGCCCATCGCGATCACCCACTTCGGCTCCGGCATCTGATCGTAGACGCGGCGCACGACCGGTCCCATCTTCAGCGTCACTGTCCCGGCGACGATAATCAAATCGCTCTGCCGCGGGCTGGGGCGGAACACGCCCGCGCCGAAGCGATCAATGTCGAAGCGGCCTGCGCCGGTCGCGATCATTTCAATCGCGCAGCACGCGAGGCCAAACGTCATCGGCCAGAGCGCCGACTTACGCGCCCAGTTGATCGTGTCGCGCACCGGCTTGACGTTCATCACCGGCGCGCCGATATTCCTGCGCAGCGAGTTGAAGATAGAATCAACCGTCGTGAGGACGATTCCTTCCGGATGTTCAGCCATAGTTTTTAAGGGATGAGGGATGAGGGATGAATGGAATACAAGTTGTTTTTGTAAACATCCTCATTTCCCCTTTCCGCTCCGGGTTTTGGCGTTTTTGACCATTGTGACGAACATGGCCGTTAACTCACCGGCCTCGTCGTGTAGAGACTTAACGCGTTCATCGCCGAAGATGCCTGCCTCGACGATTAGTTCAAGCCAGTAGATTGTTTCTTCAAGTTCCTGCAAGCCGCCCTCGACCTTACTGATGAAGTCAGCGTCTGACTTAGCGCGGCAAGCTTCATGATAATGCGCTCCGACTGACGTACCGGAGCGCAAAATCTGCTTACCCAATACCTGCGCTTCAGGTCTCTGGGGTAGCGCCGTGTACAATTTGATAACGCGCAGGGCGAAAGCTTTTGTCCGACCCTTCAAGTCCTGTCGGCCTTCTGGATTCATCCCTCATCCCTCCGCCCTCATCCCTTCCTCTCACGCCCATTCGAGCGCGCCTTTGCGCCAGGCGTAGTAGTAGCCGACGACGAGGATGCCGAGGAAGACGAACATCTCGATGAGGGCGAATGTGGTGAACGAGAAATCTTCGCCCATAAAAA
Source organism: Acidobacteriota bacterium (assembly GCA_030859785.1). Classification (GTDB taxonomy): domain Bacteria; phylum Acidobacteriota; class Blastocatellia; order Pyrinomonadales; family Pyrinomonadaceae; genus JACDEG01. The sequence continues at coordinate 25,072 of JALZJL010000269.1, read as the reverse complement.
TAATCGCCCACGGGAGCAGGAAGATCGTTTCGACATCGAAGATCAAAAACAGCATCGCGACGATGTAGTAGCGGACGGTGAAGCGGTCGTGTGCCTCTGTGGTTGGGTCGATGCCGCACTCGTAAGGACGCATCTTCGCCTTCCCGTAGATGCTCGGACGTACAACGCGCCCGAGGATGATCGGCAGCACCGGGAAGATGACCGCGAAGACGAAGAAGATCATCACCGGCCAATACGCAGTGATCGGCCCCCCGATGTTCGTGGCATCGGTTGTCGTCGTCGTTAGTTGGAATAAGAGCGCGCTGTGCAGCATAATCGTCAACCGCCTTTTTTATCTCAAGCGTGATTTAAGTTCGTGCGCGTCAGTGGGTCAGTGAGCGACTCAGATATTAGGCATCGTGGTGAGTGATGTCAAACAACTTTTCAGGCGCGAATGTTGGCAGCACACTTGGCGACGCTGGTCACCCAGCTTGATCGTGCGGTTTTCCTTCGAGTAGCGCGACGGCGTGGCCGAGCACCGGTTTGATGACGTTGAAGCATTCGCGCACACCGGCGGGCGAGCCGGGCAGGTTGATGATGAGCGCGCCGGAGCGGATGCCGCAGACGCCGCGCGAGATCATCGCCATCGGCGTCTGCCGGAGCGTCTCGGCGCGCATTGCCTCGGCGAGTCCGGGCGCTTCCCTCTCGATCACGGCGCGCGTCGCTTCCGGCGTGTTATCACGCGGGCTAAAGCCCGTCCCGCCGGTCGTCACAATCAGATTCACGTTTGGACGATTCGCATAAATCCTCAGAGTGGAAGCCAGTGGCTCCAGATCGTCCGGCAAGATTTCCTGCGCGACAATCTCCGCCCCCATTCCGCGCAAAAGATCGGCCAGTACCGCGCCCGACTTGTCTTCCTGCTCGCCGCGCGCACAACGGTCGCTGAGAGTAATCACTACGGCATGAATTGCCACGTTCATCAGTTCGTTAATCTTTCCGCAGCTGCTCCCTCGCCCAACCCTGCGAGGCGGCTGCCTGTTAAGCTCTCGGAAAGGAAATCGGTGAGCACTGCATTCGTGACAACCGGCAGAACACCGCTTGATTGTCGCTCGACGTAAGAACCGCCTTCGAGATGAAAGATGTCTAATGCCGTTCCGTCGTAGCGCCACACTTCAGGGACGCCGAGTTGCGCGAAGATGGAAAACTTGTCGAGCGAACGACTGGGGAGGTCTATCACGACAACCAAATCCGGCGGCGGATCGACCGTCAAGTCGAGGCGATCTTTGTCTCTAATTAAAGATTCGTTCTGAAAATAGAAGCACGAGTCAGGCTCGAAGCCGCGCTTCAGGTCTTCACGCCCAAAGGTGGTTGAGCCGAGTCCGCGAGAATTTATGTCAAACTCTTCGGCCAGCACGTTAACAATCAAGTTCGCGGCTCCGTTGAAAAGCTCATGCTTGAAGCTGAGATTTTCAATTTCTAAACTACCTCGGTCGTAAGTAAGGCGCGGGGCGCTGCAATCCTCCAAGTCGGCCAACAGCCTTTCGTAAGTCTTCCAACTGATGTTGGACAGCACGACTCTGGATTCATGAGTATCAAGCGGAGTTAATACGGCAGTCATTTTTCACCTCCTTTTATCACGACATTCTCATATGGTCTTTTAGCCAGCAGCGATTCATCACGACCATCAGCCCTGCGTCGAGAGCGCGCTTTGCGGCGGCCTCGTCGATCACACCTTCCTGCAACCAGACGGCCCTGGCACCGATCTTAATCGCCTCGTCGACGACTGCGCCCGCTTCTTCCGAGCGGCGGAATACATCAACCAGTTCGATCTTTTCCGGCACGTCTGAAAGCGTCATGTACGCACGCTCGCCGTGAACTTCCCGTTCGTTCGGATTAACCGGAATCACGCGATAACCCTGCCGCTTCATGTAGCCGGCGACGCCGTGCGATGCGCGCATCGAATTCGATGACAGTCCGACGACGGCAATCACGCGACACTCGTCAATAATTCGTTTGATAATTTGCGAATCGTTGATCTGCATAAGTTAAGTCTGGTGTCTGAACTTAAGTCTGGAGTCTGGAGTCTGGAGTCTGGAGTCCAAGTCCGACGGCGACGCTCGCATCTGCCTTCGACTCCCGACTCTTGACTCTAGACTCCAGACTTCCCTTATGTATTTCCTGTAAAGAGATGACATTGATTTGTGTCTGCTCGCGCGAGGCGATGGCTTCGACGATGGCCTGCGCGCCGGTCATCGTGGTGACGCACGGGACGCCGTGTTGCAACGCGGCGCGGCGAATCGCCTGCTCGTCGTAGTGCGAGGTTTGTCCAAGCGGCGTGTTGATGACGATGGCGATTTCGCCCTGCTTGATGTGGTCGGCGATGTTCGGGCGGCCTTCGTTGACCTTAAAGACCGTCTCGACCTCCAACCCTACTTCGCGCAGACGCCCGGCGGTGCCAAAGGTCGCGGTCAGGTCAAAGCCGAGGCGTCGGAGGCGTCGGGCGAGGACGACAGCCAGCCCCTTGTCGCTGTCGTTGACGCTGATGAACGCCGTGCCTTCAGTCGGCAGTTGCAACCCCGCACCCATCATCGCCTTTGCATATGCTTCGCCGAATGAATTGCCGACGCCCATCACTTCGCCGGTCGAGTGCATTTCGGGACTAAGAATCGGGTCCACGCCGGGAAACTTGGCGAATGGAAAGACCGGCGACTTAACGAAGAAATTACCGCGACTGACCACGAGGTTGTCCGGCAAATTAAACTCCGCCAGCGGTCGGCCCGCCATCACCAATGCGGCGACGCGCGCCAGTGGGACGCCCGTCGCCTTTGACACGAACGGCACGGTGCGCGACGCGCGCGGGTTCACTTCCAGCACGTACACGCGGTCATCCTTAATCGCAAACTGAATGTTCAGTAGCCCTTTGACCTTCAGCGCGCGGGCGAGGACGCGCGTGTAATGACGCATCGTTTCGATATGCTCCGGCTCGATCTTGATCGGCGGAAGCACACATGAAGAATCGCCGGAGTGAATGCCCGCCTCTTCGATATGCTCCTGGATGCCGGCGACGACGCAAGTCTCTTCGTCGGCCAGTGCGTCAACGTCAAACTCAGCCGCGCGCTCAAGAAACTTATCAACCAGAATTGGTTTTTCCGGCGACGCATCGACGGCGGTGCGCATATACTCATCGAGAGTTTTCTCGTCATACACAATCGCCATCGCCCGTCCGCCGAGCACGTATGACGGTCGCACCAGCACCGGATAGCCGATCTCAGCCGCGACCTCTTTCGCCTCTGCGCTCGATGTCGCGGTGCCGTTTTCGGGTTGCGGAACTTTCAGTTCACGCAGCAACGCGCCGAAGCGTTTGCGATCTTCCGCAAGGTCAATCGAATCCGGCGACGTGCCGATGATCGGCGCTCCCGCTTCGTGCAGGCGCATCGCCAGATTGAGCGGCGTCTGCCCGCCGAACTGCACGATCACACCTTCCGGCTTTTCCACATCGATGACGTTCATCACATCCTCGAAAGTCAGTGGCTCAAAGTACAGGCGGTCGGACGTGTCATAGTCGGTCGAGACGGTTTCGGGATTGCAGTTGACCATGATCGTCTCGAAGCCCGCATCGCGTAGCGCGAACGAGGCGTGGCAGCAGCAATAATCAAACTCGATTCCCTGCCCGATGCGGTTCGGCCCTGATCCGAGAATCATGATCTTGCGTTCGTTCGTCGGCGCGCTCTCGTCCTCCTCTTCATAGGTTGAATAGAGGTACGGCGTGAACGACTCGAACTCAGCGCCGCATGTGTCGACGCGCTTAAAAACAGGAACGATACCGAGTCGCTTGCGGTGCGCGCGAACCTCATCTTCGGTGCTGCCGGTGAGGTACGAGATGCGGCGGTCGGATAGCCCGCACTCCTTCGCGTCGCGCAACGCTTCGGGCGAAATATCTTCGAGCCGGTGCCCTTCGATCACGTCCTGCACGTGCATCACATCTTGCAGTTGCTCGAGGAACCAAGGATCAATTTTCGACAAGCGATGAATTTCGGGGATCGTCCAGCCGTGTTGCAGCGCGTAGGTGACGTATGAGAAGCGTTGCGAGTTCGGTCGCGCCAGCTTTCTCTGTAGCTCGTCATTCGGCACGTCGGCGAGGCGCAGAGGCTTCACCGCTTCGAGCGAGCGCAGGCCCTTGAAGAGTGCTTCCTTAAAGGTGCGGCCCATCGCCATCACTTCGCCGACCGATTTCATCTGCGTCCCCAAAACGTCCTCGGCCTCTTTGAACTTCTCGAAATTCCACTTCGGGATTTTCGCGACGACGTAATCAATCGTCGGCTCGAACGAGGCCGGAGTCTTCTTTGTGATGTCGTTCGGAATCTCGTCGAGCGTGTAGCCGACGGCGAGTTTCGCGGCGATCTTCGCTATTGGAAAGCCGGTCGCCTTCGACGCGAGCGCCGACGAGCGCGAGACACGCGGGTTCATCTCAATCACGCGCACGTCGCCGTTTTCAGGATTGACCGCGAACTGAATGTTCGACCCGCCCGTCTCGACGCCGACCGTGCGAATCACCTTGATGGACATGTCGCGTAAGATTTGATATTCGACATCGGTCAAGGTCTGCGCCGGGGCGACCGTGATCGAGTCGCCGGTGTGGACGCCCATCGGATCGAAGTTCTCTATCGAGCAGATGATGACGACGTTGTCCGCCAGGTCGCGCATCACCTCAAGCTCGTACTCCTTCCAGCCGAGGATTGACTCTTCGATTAAGACTTCGTGGACGGGCGAGGCGGCGAGTCCCCCGCGCACGATCTCTTCAAACTCTTCCGGGTTGTAGGCGACGCCGCCGCCGGTTCCGCCGAGCGTGAATGACGGACGGACAATCGCCGGGTAGCCGGTCTCTTCGACGATCCGTTCAGCATCGGCCCACGTCTTCGCGAAGTCGCCGCGCGGCATCGGCAGCCCCGCCGCCTCCATCGTCGATTTAAACAATCGACGGTCTTCCGCGATTTTCACCGCCTCAAGTTTCGCGCCGATCATCTCGACACCGTATTCGTCGAGGATGTCGGCGTTGGCGAGCGCGACGGCGAGGTTGAGCGCGGTCTGCCCACCGACGGTCGGCAACAGCGCATCGGGACGCTCGCGGCGAATAATCGCGGCGACCGTTTCGACCGTTAGAGGTTCGATGTATGTGCGGTCGGCGGTCTCCGGATCAGTCATGATCGTCGCCGGGTTCGAGTTGACGAGGACGACTTCGTAGCCCTCCTGCCGCAGCGCCTTACACGCCTGCGTGCCGGAGTAATCGAACTCGCCGGCCTGCCCGATGACAATCGGCCCTGACCCGATGACGAGAATCTTCTTAATGTCTGTGCGTCTTGGCATCTGCGCAAATTTTATTCAGCGGTGAAAGAATGTGATGAAGCGAATCGGAGAATTATACACAACAGGTCGGATGAGGACGAATCGCTCCCGGAATAATGTCAGCCGAAGACACGCGCCCGACGAGACCCGTCTTCCGCCAGCGCGCTCGGTGTAGGTCCTATTGCTCGAAACATCACCGCGCCACCTTGAATTGAACGGGCGTTTACGAAAGAATGCTGATCCGCATCGACGATCTACGGGCAGCACGGGCAGTCGCCAAGTCGCATTCTCACGAGGTGAAATAATGAAACGACAAGTGATTCTTTATCCCGGTGAAGATGGCTTCATCGTTGCCGAAGTCGCAAGCCTTCCCGGATGCATCAGTCAGGGTCAGACTCGCGACGAAGCATTGGCAAACATCCGCCAAGCAATCGTCATCCATGTCGAAGTCCTGCGGGAACGCGGCGAGCCGGTTCCAGACTATCACGTGGAAATGGTAGAGGTCGCCGCGTGACCAAGCTTCCTGTCATCTCTGGCGCTGAATGCGTCAGGGCGCTTGAGAAAGTTGGCTTCGTCGTCCAACGTCAACGCGACAGTCACATCACCAGTCACATCACCAGTCACAGCACAATGGTGCGCCTCGACCCTCCGGCGCAAATAACAATTCCGAACCACAAAGAAGTCGACAGGGTTACGCTCTCGCGCCATCATTCGACAAACTAATTTGAGCGTAGATGATTTCGTCGCACTTTTGTCAAGAAATCTCGCCCGCTTCATGACGGTGATGTTCAGCACCGACGAACGCTCACGACAAACAAAAGATAATGACCGCAACGCCGCCGCCTCGCACCACATCACTCTATCCTGACGTGATGGCTCATGTTTAGCCACTCATCAGAAAGGATGTCTCACCATGCCGTTCATCCTTATTAAAGGAACGTTCCATTTGGTCAACACTTCGTCCAGCGGGCGCCGCACCGGCTTTCAACCGGACGGCGATTCGCTGCAATTCAAGCCCGCCAATCCGGCTCATTTGGATAAGCTCGAAAAGATCGCGATGCCTTACAAGCTGAGCAACATCGGCTCGGTGCAGTTGCGTTTCGAGGGCATCGACGCGCTCGAACTGCATTACCAGCCGAGGGGCGCATCGTCGACGCACCAACCGCGCCCGCTGGCCGACGATGCGCGCGACTTTCTCACCGGAATGTTACAACTCAACCCGGTGCCGTACGTCGCGCCGCGTAACATCAGCGTTGACCCGCCGGTTGATCGCGACGCGACGCCCGGCTACATCCTTTCTCGCAGCCTCGAAGTGAATGGCCGTCCGGTCGCGTTCGTCTTCGCCGGCCAGACCACGAGGAAAGACGGTGGCACGATGAACCTGACCACCGCGCTTGCGAAACGCAGTCTCAACTGCAAGTTGCTTCTCGGCGGTCACGCTTACCCGCTGTTCTACGACACGCTGTTCGCCGATTTGCGCAACGTGCTGGCGGAAGCCACGCGACAGGCGCGCACCGGCGGACTGGGATTGTGGGCGCTCGACGGCTCGCAAACCGGCGTCGCGGCCCGGACGCGGGCGGAACTCGAAGCCGGCGGCGTCACCTTCCCGAAACTGTTCCGCCGCGTGACGGACTACTTCGCGAAGACCGGCGGCTCGATTCAGGATTTTCTGAAGTGGTTAAAGAAGACACGCGAACAGGTTCAGGACTTGGACCCCACATCGCCCACCTTCACGAACTTCACGCACTTCGACAACATGGTGCGCGTCGCGGATGGACGGGTCGCGTTGCGGCAGACACCGGAGACGATGCTTTTTATCAGCGCGAAGAGTCCGAGCGAAGCATTCGTCAGCCTGCCTTAGAGTTAATAGCGTTTGCAGGTCGCGGTCGAGTGGTGTTACGAAAGGTGGGGCGGCGGGGTTCTAAATCTGTTGCGCGTCGATCTTGCGCCGATAGTCGTCGCCTTCCATCTGCACGGTTTTGCACATCTCGTAGAGACGGCTTCTGAGGCGGACGCCGACGCGGTCTTCGAGAGTTTCGTCGGTGGCCGCGCGGCGTGCGTCGAGGTAGTTGGTGGTGAAGATGGTCAGCTTCTTGTCGTTGTAGCGCGTGCCGATGATCTGCATCATCGTTTCCTTCACCCAGTCGGTCGGCTTCGACGCGCCGAGTTCGTCGAGCACCAACACTTCTGCTTGATACACGGGCGCAAGCAGTTTCAACTCCGAAGTCTTCGACACCGGGTTATACGAATCCTGAATCTCTTTCAGCAGCGAGCCGAATTCGTAGAACAGACACTGGATGCCCTTATCCATTAAGCCCCGCAGCACCGCCACCGACAAATGAGTTTTGCCGACGCCGACCGTGCCCATCAACAGCAGGCCGCGCTCGACCGCCGGGTACTCTCGCACCAGACGAAATGCATAATTGAAAGCTTTGAGTTGCGAGCCGTTGCCCTGCGTCGGGTAGTAGTTTTGCAGTGAGCACCCGTCGTAACGTCGCGGGATGCGCGCCGTGTCGACGAGTTTCGTCCGCTGATCCTCCGTCCGGCAACCGCAACGACGCGCGCCTTTGCCCGACACCACTTCCATCCCGGTGCCGAAGCAGCGCGGGCAGGCCGCCGACACCGGCGTTCTCACCGTCATCTCGCGCCCCGCCGGTGTGCGCGACGCCGACGGTCTTTCATCGACCGGTTCAGGATCGGGCACGGCGAAGAGCGGTGGAATCTTTTTGGCGTTGTCAGACGACATGAAAACGTATTACTTCAGAGTCTGCTGGAAACTATGCGACTCCACGCAAAGTGGGGCTGACGAGTAGATGCGTGGAAGACCTCAACCTGACTTTCAATTTGGTCTGCTTCGGAAATGCGTCGCGGATTATAGCATCGGAAAATGAGATTGCAAGACTGGTTTTCAGAGAGATCAAACCATACCGCTTTTGGTGAGGATTTCTGGTCAAGCAGCGTCGCCCCTCGCTTCAACAACCGCCACCGCTTTGATTAACGACAAACTACCGGCGCTTTTGTTCCACGCATAGCGACTTCAATCCAGTCTGTAAAAGAGTTCGAGGATACCAACCACGGCGATGATTCCGAGCACCGTAAGGATCACGATCAGTTGCCAGCTAAAGATATAGCGACGGCAGGGACGACATCGCAGCCCTCCCTTGCTTAATGGCCTGGCACAGTATGGACATCTCATCAGGTTTTCGATTCGGCCTTTGCTCAAGCATGCCATGCCAATCGCGGGACGGTCAAGCACCTCTACCGAAAGTCAGGCTGGAGCGTGCTCTGGCGAGATGCCCACCAACCCGGAGACCGTGTGATATATTGAGGCCCGGTTTTAGGCTTGATTAAGTCTTGATTAAGTTATGATACTACGAAATCGATTGGCCCGTGTCCCTCTGCCTCAGCACGTGCGCCTTCCAAACTACATGACATGGGTATTTTGAACGGACTGCTTGCCAAGCTCGGTATCCGCGCCGCTGGCAATTACCGCGCCCCGCGGCGCGTATTTCTGCTCGACGACGACACGCTACGCCATCAATGGTTTGCGAAGCAGTTCATCCGCGACCAGTTTGATGTTGCCGTCGACCCACCGCGCGCCATCGAACTGCTGAGCGCCAATTCGTACGACGCGATTTTTTTGGATCACGATCTACTGCCCGAGCATTACTACTCCACCGAGCACGATGACGAACGTACCGGATACGCCGTCGCCGCGTGGCTCGCATCCAACCCGGCGTTTCAGGCCGCGTCGACCATCATCGTTCACACACGCAACGCCGACGGCGCGATGCGGATGGTCGAAGAACTGCGCCGCGGCGGGCGGCAGGCCGAATATGTCCCTTATCCTGTGCTGGTTCCCAACATCAAAAAGTATTATCCGAAGTGAGATCAAAGCAAAAACTTACCCGCCTCGCTCGGAAGAACTGACGTGCCTTAGCTCTTTCTTGTCACCTGCCACCTGTCACCTGTCACGTTAAAATTCTCGACTCGCGCGGCTGCCATTCATCTGGTAGTTTGTTCGGGCGGCAGACACCCGCGCGTAAATTTTTCTGTATTCGGCGGAGTAGACTATTGATGAACAAAGCAATGCTCGCGTTGTTGCTGACACTCTCTTTCTCGACCCATCTTGCAGCGACCAACCAAACGGCGAACAACCGGCCATCGCCCGAAGAATATCTGTCGCATGCGCGTGCGCTGCTGGCGCGGTCAGGGGTCACGAAAGCATTTGCGTTCGTCGATCAGAATCGCGACGAGACGTTGCGCGAGTGGACTGCGATCACCGAGATTAACGCGCCGTCCGGCAGAGAACGAACGCGCGCTACCTTCGTCGAAAAGATTCTGCGTGGCTACAAGAGCTTGAATGTTCGCTACGACTCAGCCGGTAATTTAATCGCGGTGCGCAAAGGCACGGGCGGCGGCCCCGTCGTCGTCATCGATGCGCACCTTGATACGGTCTTTCAGGAAGGACTGAAGATTAAGGCATCGATTCGCGACGGACGGATTTATGCCCCAGGGGTCGGCGATGATACACGCAACATCGAAGCAATGCTCGCCAGTATCCGCGCGATGGATCACGCTCGTATCAGAACCAAAGGCGATTTGATTTTTCTCTTCAGCGTTGAAGAGGAGACTTCGATGCGCGGTGCCAAAGAATTCATCAAAGAGTACAAGGGAAAGATCGATTATTACATCGCGCTTGATGGCGGTTATGAGGGCTTCACTTACGGTGGCATCGGCATCAATTGGTATCGGCACCATATCATCGGCCCCGGCGGTCACACTCGCTCGGCAACTCCTCCCTATTCGGCTACGCTGCCAATGGCCCGTGCCATCGCGCGCATCTACGAGTTGCAGTTGCCCGACACCACGCCGACGAACCTGAACATCGGGATGCTCGACGGCGCGGAGGTCGTCAACGCGAAGGCAGCCGACGCGTGGTTCACAGTTGATTTGCGTTCGACGAGTAATGAAGTGATTGCCGATCTCGAACAGAAAATCGCCGCGATCATCAGAGAGGAATCCGAGCGCGCGGGGATGACGGTTAGGACTGAGATCATCACGACCACCCCGGCATCGCAGCTACCCGGACACCGCGACTCGCGCTTGGTGCGGACGGCTGAAGCGGTGCATATCGCGTTGGGTTTCGCGCGCCCGCCAATCACGATCACCGGGTCGAATAACGCGAGTGCCGCGCTACTCGCCGGCGTGCCCGCCATCTCGACCGGGGCCGGGCCGTGCGGCGGCGCCCACTCGCTGACCGAATGGTGTGAGATCGAGCCGCTTTACAACGGTATCAAGAAAATCCTGTTGCTTCAGGTGGCGTTGGCTGAGTTGGAAGGCGGCACGAGAACTACCGAATAAAGCGACGGGGTGACTGTGAGAATGGTTCGCCGGTTTTTCGTGACGGCATGTCGCCTCGACTTCTACCGGCCTTTAACGTGGGCGCCGATTTGAATCACCGCGCCAAACCTTTGACAGCACCCACGCGCCCGCCACCACGGCGACTTTGCCGAGAGACATCTTACCTTGACCGCGGCGGCCTTTCGGCGCAGGCGATGCGACGGCGATAGCATTGTTGGCGGTGCGCGCGGGCGAAGATTGGGTGATCTTGACGGGTTGATTGCCGGGCCGGATTTTCTTCGCGTCCGCGCGCCCGGAGGACGCCGCAACGTTGCTCTTGCCACTCGTCGCGTTGCGCTTGCCGCCCTTTAAATCTTTCACGCCGGAACTTTTCTCACCGGGACTCTTCTCGCCCTTCTCTTTCGCGTCGGGCGCGCCGGCCTTCGCCATCGCGTGCTCGACCTCGGCGTTAATCTCACCGCCGATCAAAATCGCCGCGCCGGTCAGATAGAACCACAGCATCAGGATGATGACCGCACCGAGCGAGCCGTAAGTCGCGCTGTAGGTGTTGAAGTAACTCAGGTACGTGCGAAACGCGAACGAGACAAGCAGCCACAGCACGACGCCGACGACGGCACCCGGTGTGACCCACTGCCATTTGGCTTCCTTGACGTTTGGCGCGAAGTAATAAATGAGGCCGAACCCTAAAATGACGAACGCCAAAACGACCGGCCACTGCACGATCTTCCACGTCAGTTCAAAAACTTCTCCGAGGCCGAAGCTACCGGCGACCGCCTCCGCGATGGAGTGACCGTAGAGCACCAGCACCAGCGCGGAAATAATCAGCAACGCGAGCGCGATGGTCAGACCGATGGCGATCAGGCGCGACTTCCACCACGGGCGCGACTCCTCGACATCATAGGCGATGTTAAGCGAGTCGCTAACGGCCCCCATCCCATTCGATGCCGCCCACAGCGCGGCGAGGATGCCTAATGAGAGTTTGCCGCCGCCGCTGCTGTCGATCACGCCGTTCATTGTTGAACTGACCAAATCGGAAGCCTCGCCGGGCAGGACGGTGCTGAGATACCTGAATAAATCCGCGCGCAGTTCGCTGTTCTCACCGGCGAAATACCCAAGCAGAGATACCAGGAAGAGCAACAGCGGGAAGAGCGCCAACAAAAAATAATATGCGAGTTGCGCGGCGCGACCGAAGACATCATCCTCCGTTATCTCGCTCCAAACGTTCTTCGCCAATTCTTTCCACGTCAGCCCGCCGAGTCCCCAGATCGTCGCCATCATCAACCTCCCATTGATTTAGTTCAAGCCACGTCGAGCATTACTTGACCAGCGTACCAGTCCGGCTCCACCGGGAGTTTTGAATGAAGTCCTGGAGGAAGAATCCGCTCGACGGCGCGCTCTGATCGTAAGACCAGTAGACGAACATCGCGCGCCCGATGATCAAGTCGCGCCGCACAAATCCCCAGTAGCGGCTGTCGGAACTGTTGTCGCGGTTGTCTCCCATCACGAAGTATGAATTATCCGGCACAGTGATCGCCCGGCGGCCATCGAAGGTTGGGTAATCGGGTGGCTCCGCGCCGCGTCGCGTCAACTGCTGTCGGTGGTCGGGCCGGTAGTAGACCGTGTACGGCCCGTTGCCTGCCGCGGGTGGGTCGTCAAGGATGGCTAAGGGTGCTTTGTGGGCTGGGTCGCTTTCCGGTTCGCTGTAGCCGGGATCGACGGCGGAGACGAGGCGCTCCGGCAGCGGCTCGCCGTTAATGAAGATGCGCTCGTCACGAAACTCAATGCGATCATTCGGCAACCCGATCACACGCTTCACAAAGTTGGTGACGTAGGGCACGCTCGTCGGGTCGTTAGCGTCCAGCGCCGGGTCGTTCTGGTTGCCCGGATATTTGAAAACGATAATGTCGCCCCGCCTGATTTCGCGTTGCGGAAGGAACGGCAGCGGCGGACCAGGTGCGAAGATAAATTTATTGACTAAGAGATGGTCGCCGATGAGAATCGTGTTCTGCATCGACCCGGTCGGAACCTTCACCGCCTGGACGATGAATGTCATCCCAAACAGCGCCATCACCGCGGTGATCACGAGCGACTCGAAATACTCGCGAAAGACACTGCGAGACGGCCCCGACGGCACACTGACAGCGGCGTCGGGAGAGCCGGACGGATTCGATTGCCGCCGCCCCGACTGACTGGCCGGCGAAACTCCCGTCTGTGATTCAGCAGGCGGTTCAGCAACTCCCGCTCCCGTGTTCGGATTGTTCATATAGTTTGCATCGTAGAAAACAGAAGCTTAACGGTCAAGCCGAAAAGCAATTGACGAACGGCACCGAGCAGCAGACATTCTTTGAATAGTAAGCGATCAGCCGTTAGCGATCAGCTAAAACGAAGGCGAGCGCGCGTGCCTTTCGCTTAGTTGAAAGAGGCGCGCCATTGAATGACCCGGCGCGGCGCATGACTGGCTGACCGCTGACTGCTTACCATTGATAATGGTTCTCTCAGGCTCGAAAGGCCCGTCGACTTTCGAGTAGGAGTCAGGCGACGGATTGTTCTCGACTGGATCTTTCAATCGGCAATCTCGACGCGCGGCAAATCATCTATCTGTTCGAGCGCGCGTTGAGCGGCCTCCATCTCAGCGGCCTTGATCGTACACCCTCGGCCATGCACCTGCCCGCCGTCCCACCTTACTTCAACATCGAACATGCGGCTGTGCGGCGGCCCGTGCGTTTCAACCACACTGTACTCCGGCGTCGTGTGGCGCTCGGCCTGAAGGCGCTCCTGAAGCATCGTTTTGTAATCGGCGGCGGCGGCGGCGGCCGGGTTAACATCAATTAATTCCTGACCGAGCGCATGTTGAACGAAGGTGTCCGCGGCTTCGATTCCACCGTCGAGGTAGATCGCGGCGAGCAACGCTTCGACGGCATCGGCCAGCAGGGCGCGCTTGCGACGCCCGCCGGTCTTCTCCTCGCCGCGCCCGAAGCGCAGGTATTCGCCGACGCTGAGCCGACGCGCGGCACGGGCCAGCGCCTGCGTGCTCACCAGCCGGTGCTTCATCCGAGACAACTCACCCTCGGTCACGTCGGGATAAGTTTTGAACAGAGAGGCAGCGACCAGCAGCCCAAGCACCGAGTCGCCGACGAACTCCAGCGCTTCGTTGTGCAGACGTCGCGCCTTTTCTTCTTCGCCGGGATTGACTCGCTCGTGCGCCCACGAGCGGTGGGTGAGGGCACGCTCAAGCAAGGCGCGGTCGGTGAATGTGTAGGCGAGGGTTTTTTCCAAGGCGTCGAGGCTTGGCAGAGGCGGACTATCCTTCCCAATCATAAGCGCGGATTCTAACACGAAGCGCCGGGCACATCGTCGCTCGTCCGACGCGCGCCCGGCGCTGCTGATCAACTCTGTTCGCTCTTCAATAAAAAAAGTATGTGAGAGCGGAATTTTTCAAGTTAGATGTTACGGCTTCGGTTTCGTGCCCTGCCCAGTACCGCTGCTCGGCGGCGCGGTTGTTGGTGCAGGTTTGCTCGGCGGCGCGGTTGTTGATGGAGGTTTGCTCGGCGACGCGGTTGTCGGCGCAGTCGAAGTGGTCGGCTGCGTCGTCGAGGGTCGCGTCGTTGTAGGCTGTGTCGTCGAAGGTCGCGTCGCTGGCGTGGTAGTGGTTCCGCCTGTGGTCGTCGTAGTCGTCGGTGTCGCAGTGGTCCCACTCGTCGCCGGCGTCGTCGTTGGTGTCGCAGTGCTTCCACCGGTGGTCGGCGTGGTCGTCGGCGTGGCTCCGCCAGTCGTCGTCGTCTCCGTCGTCGCGGCAGGCGTCGGCACCACCGGGGTGATCGGGCCAGACGGAATCGGCTTGGCCATGATGCCGGCGATGAACGGTTCAAGTCCGTCGGCGGCATTATTGTTGCGGAACTTGTAGAACTCCGTTAACTCCTTTGTCCACTCGGCTGACTTCGCTTGCGCTTCCGGCTTGGCACTCGCACGAGCCGACGCAACGGCGCGGGCGTAAGCGTCGACGATTCGATCAACCACCTGGTTAACGGTTTCAAACGCGGCCTTGCTCTCCGGCGTTGCATCCTTGTCCGCGTACTTTACTTTGTACTCATCGGACATTTTCTTGTAGTCGCCCAACTGGTAACCGGTGGCGATGTAGTAATAGGTGCTCGGATCGGTCTTGGTCGCGCTCTGCGCCTGCGCGCTCTTGATGAAATGAGTCGTCGCCTCGGCGGGCTGTTCCTTCAACGTCAATACACCGAGCGTGTAATGGAGCCAGCCGAGCGCGTCGTCCTTGCTGGCGAACGGCCTCCACTCTTCAGTGGTCTTGCCCGATTCAATCAATTGAATTGCCCGCCGTGTGTAGCTGATCGCTTCCGGATTGAGCGCTGGGTTGCTGGTTGCGCCGGCGGTCGCGTTCATCAGTCCAGCATACGAAATGCTGACGTGAGTACGCACATCCTCCGGCTCTTCGGCGACGATCTGCTTGGCGAGGGCGAAAGCATCGGCGTACTTCTTTTCGTCGATGGCTTTACCGAGGTCGAACTTGCGCGATGCTTTGCCATATTCGTTAACGAATTTCTTAACGTAAGTCACATACTGCTCTTCGGCAGTCGGGCACTTCTCGACGTACTCCCGACCGGTCTCGTATGCGACCTTCTGGTCTTTTTTCCGATTCTCAACAAAGCGCGTATATAAGTCGTTGCACTGCTTATCCGCCGCCGGAGCGGCAGCAGCAGCGGCGGCCGGCTGAGCAGTCTGCGCCACAGCAGTGAGCGCGCACACCGCCAGCAACGCGGTCAAAGCCAAAAGTTTGTTTACTTTTTTCATCGGTCGCATATCCTCCAAACGATGTTCCTCTGCGAGGTTGGTGTTTAATGAGTTCGGGGGCACGAACGGCCAATCAGGCACCGTGTGTTTGTTTCAGATGCGCCCATCCGGCGCAACCGTTGCCGTCGACAATTGAAGGCGCACGCTGCTGACGCGCTCGCCGGAAAAAGCCGCTTCCTAAAAGGGTTTCTGTCAGGGTGACAATGCTTAATCAGTCAGGGTGACAATGCTTAACGCGGAGATACTGCATCAATCCGATGAACAGTGTCAAGCGCAACAATCGCGTTCAAAAACTGAAGCTCAAAGAGCGAGGTCATCGAGTAATTGATGACCTCGCTCTTTGAGCTTTACTAGCCGATGACTCGACTACTTTATGCATATCTTAAGGACTGGTTGTCAGCACCCGACGAGGCCGTTGGTCGTCCTGCCTCGGTGATGTAGTCGGAGCGGTCGAAGGCGCTGTCGAAGAGGTCGGCGGCGCGTTGGTAGGCCGCGTCGTAACATCAGTCGGACGTGTCGCCGGAAGGGATTTAAGAGTGCTTCTGACGTTCGTCTCAGAAGTAGCGGCGGCGCCTTCTGAGGTGTTACCGGTGCCCACTGTTCCGTTCATCCCGGCTGCCGTTTCGGCGTCTGCTTCCGCGTCCTCGTCGCTGATGACCGCGGCCCGGCGCGGATCAATCTTCGGTCGCGGCGTGAGCATGTCGTTTGCGATTAGCGGCGCGCCATTGCGATTACCGAAGCGTTGATTGAGACCGCGGTAAACTTTCCCGGCGACAGCGGAGGCAGTGCGCCCGCGCTCGCCCGAACCGCGAAGGATGACCGCCACCGCGAGGCGCGGATCATGCACCGGTGCGAACGAAGTGAAGAGGCCGACTTTCGAACCTTGCCCGGTGC
The DNA here is from genome assembly GCA_030859785.1 of Acidobacteriota bacterium. Taxonomy (GTDB): domain Bacteria; phylum Acidobacteriota; class Blastocatellia; order Pyrinomonadales; family Pyrinomonadaceae; genus JACDEG01. Next base: position 8,683 of record JALZJL010000269.1, on the reverse strand, counting down.
AGGTGCCGGTCTTCCCGGCGATGGTCTGAGTCGGATCGTTGGCGAGCCGCCCGGTGCCATATGTGACCGCACCGATCATGCCGGGAAGCAGACGTTTGAGGTGTTCATCCGGCACGTTCACGCGGCGGCGCACTTCGGTCTTGAACTGCGTGTTTTCTCCCGGCGTGCGCGGCAGGTGCGGTATTAAAAGCGTTCCGCCGTTGGCAATCGACGAAGCCATGTTCGCCAGTTGAACCGTCGTCACTTCGATGTCGGAACCGTGCGACGACATATGATTAACGGCGTATCCGAATTTGAACATCGGCAAGCGGCCCGGCGATTCGTTCGGGTGATTGATGCCTGTCTTTTCGCCGAGACCTAGCTGGCGCGCGTAATTCATCATTCGTTCGAAACCGACGTGACCGCCGACTTTTTGAAAGTAAGCGTTGTTCGAGTACGCGAGAGAGTCAGTCAGGTCGAGCCGATAGCTGCCGTCCGAAATATTGACGGTTTGAACCGGATCAATCACCGTCTCAGACAGGCCGGCCAGACCAGTCACCAATTTGATTGTCGAGCACGGCACGTTGCCGCGACGTAGCGCCCACTCCTGATTGACCACGCTGTAGACGCGACCGTTCTTCGGGTCCATCACGACCACGGAACCGGCATGATCGCCGAGTGCTTGGATGGCGACGCGGCGCACTTCAGGGTCTTCGCCGGTCGGGTCATCGCGCAGAATATTAGCGGCTGTTTCATCGCGGAGCGCCTGATCGGCGGCCCGCTGGCGAGCAATCGCAATCGCCCGGGCAATCGCCGCAAGTCGCGCTAACTCGGCACGGCGCGCGGCCTCTTCACGCCGACGTCGCTCAGCCTCGCGTCGAGACTCTGCCAACCGTTCACGGCGAGAAAGCTTACGCCCACTCTTCCGGTCATCGTCGCCACGACGTGCCGACACGCGCTGCTCATCACGCTTCGACCGCCGGTCGCTTTTCGACGCGCGCTCGTTGCGCCGCCCGCGCGATTCTCTCGCGGAGGGCTTGGCCTTCGCTGCGCTCTTCTCACGCGATTTCGCGGAACGCGACTTCGACTCCTGGCGCGAACTCTTAGCGGCAACTTTTGTTGTTGTTTTTTTCTTGAGGACGGCGGCGTCCGCGTGGGGTGCAATGAGGAGACTGAAAATAAGTGCGGTAAGCACGCAAACAAAAAGTAGGGGGCGTGACGTGTGGGTCATTAAATAAACCTCGCTGTGGAGTATCAAGCCGAGGCGGTGGACGCGCTTCATTGTTAGTAAATCGCTGTTCAGCCGCGTACTAAATTTATCTGATGTTGTCGGACACCGTTTCGTTCGCGCCCCGAATATATTGCGCGACGCTGTTGACGTCGAGATGAAAGCAAGGACTCGGTTTTTACGAGCGTGCTGCATCGATAGTTTTATCTAGTCCAACTCGTGGACAGTTGTCAACTTTCAAACGTCATAACAGTGAGACAGGAAGAGTTTCCGATGTCAGTCTCCGGAGGGTGCGCATGGTTTGCGCTGGAGACTACGGGGACTATAACATCCGCCTGTCACTCGCGGCAACAATTAATTCCCAGCGCGACCACGGCGTTCGTGGCAAGTCGGGCTGGCATCTTGAGTCCGTTGCCTTCATCTTGTAACTTAAACGCTCAAAGCGCATGAATTTCCTCAGTCTGTTTTACAGCTTTCGCGTGCGTCTGCTGGTGCTGTTGGCGGTGCTGCTGGTCGCGACGCTCGGTGTGCAGTACTACCTCAACCTCCGCGCCGAGGAACGTTTCGCCCAAGTCCTTGCCGAGCAGGAGCAGGCGCTCTCCGCCGGGTTTGCGCTGGCCGTGCAGAGTCTGGCGTCGACGGAGTATTTATCAGCCTTACAGCAGCAATCAAAAGTTCCGCTGCTTGAAAGGGAGGCGGGGCGCGTCACCAACATTCTGGTGGTTGATGAAAAGGGCGAGGTCGACGACAGCCTCGACCCGGCATACGGACCGCGCGCGGTCACCGACGGCGCTCCACAATCCCCGAATATCTCAAAGGTCAGCATCTCTCGTGTACCCCTCCCGAAACTGGTTAATGCCGGGCAGTTGGACGGTAACATCAGGACACTGCTACCAACCCCCCCAGCCCCTTCCCCGCCGCGCACCGGCGAGCCGCGCGCCTTTCTCTTCCCGATCAACGTTGTCAACGAGGAAAATGAAAGGAAGACAAATTACATCATCATCGTGTTGGGGTCGGCCAAACCTGCTGCAACCGGAACCGCCTCGCCTGTCACGCGCTCACTGTTGCCAATGCTTGCCGTGCTGCTCGTCGCGACATTGATCGCCGCGCTCCTGCTGTGGCGCTTTACACAACCGATCAAAGACCTGTCCCAAGCGGCACAGCGTGTCGCGGAGGGCGACTTCAACTTCCGCGTGCCGGCGGCCAGCCGCCGCGACGAGATGGGATTGCTCGCCGCCAACTTCAGCGAGATGATCGCGCGCCTCAGCCGCACTCGCGAACTCGAAGCGCGGCTCAACCAGGCCGAGCGCTCGGCGGTCGTCGGACGCCTCGCCTCCGCCATCGCGCACGAGATTCGCAACCCGCTCAATTACATTAACCTGACGCTCGACCACATGCGCTCGACGCTCGCGCCCGAAGACGTACAGAAGCGACAGTTGTTCGGGCGCCTCACCGACCAACTCAAGAAGGAGGTCGCGCGCATTAATACGCGCATCACCGAGTTTCTCAAGTACACACGCCCGGCAACACTCAACCTGCGCCCGATTGATCTGCGGGCGGCAGTCACCGACGCGCTCAGCATGGTCGAAGTACAGGCCGCCGAGAGTGGCATCGAGACACGCATCGAACAGCGTGGCGACATTCCGGCGGTGCGCGGCGACGCCGAGTCTTTACGTTCCGTCTTCACAAACCTTATTATCAACGGTATGCAGGCGATTGATGGCGGCGACGGCAAATTAACCATCCGGCTCTTAAACGAAGATGGGGTCGCGCGCATTGAAGTCACCGACACCGGGCGCGGCATCTCCCCGGAAAATATCAGTCAGATTTTCGAACCTTACTTTTCGACCAAGGACACGGGCACTGGCCTCGGACTCGCCATCGTCAGAAAAGCAATCGAAGATCACGGCGGCAGCATCTCCGTCCGCAGCACGCCGGGCGAAGGCACAACATTCACTGTCGAACTCCCCTTCGGGGGAGATGTTGGAAGTCAGATGTCAGATGTCAGTGAAGCGACGACCAGCATCTGACATCCAACATTTAACATCTGAGGTTTGAACGATGGCACGCAAGAGCATCCTCGTGGTTGACGACGAAAAGTCGCAGCGCGACATTCTGGAAATGATTTTGTCGGGCGAGGGGTACGATGTGACCCCCGCTTCGTCGGGCGAGGCGGCGCTCAGAATCGCGAAGGAGCGGCGCTTCGACCTGGCTCTCACCGATTTGAAGATGACCGGCATGGACGGCGTCGAGTTACTACAGCGACTGCTGGCCTACGATTCATCGATCATCGTCATCCTGCTGACCGCGCACGGCTCCATCGATTCGGCCAAAGAGGCTCTGCGGCGCGGCGCGTTCGAGTACCTCGAAAAGCCTTATGAGCGTGACGCGTTGCTTGAAACTATCAAGCGCGCGCTCGCCCGCCTCGACGCGCTCGATACCGAGATCATCTCGGCTTCGCCGGAGATGGAAGCGGTCAAGAAGATGATTCTCAAAGTCGCGCGCTCAAGCTCGACGGTCTTGGTGCGCGGCGAGTCGGGAACGGGTAAAGAGTTGATCGCCCGCGCTATCCACAATCAGTCGCCGCGCGCCGCCGAAATGTTTCAGGCCGTCAACTGCGCCGCGATTAACGAAAATCTTCTAGAGTCTGAACTGTTCGGCCACGAGAAGGGATCATTCACCGGCGCACACGCCGAGAAGAAGGGCCTCTTCGAAGTTGCCGACCGTGGCTCGCTCTTTCTCGACGAGATCGGCGAGCTTGATATCGGGATGCAGGCGAAGCTATTGCGTGCGCTGCAAGAGCGTGAGATTCGGCGCGTCGGCGGCACGCGCCCGCTGAAGATTGATGTGCGCGTGGTCGCCGCGACGAACCGCGATTTGCGAGCGATGGTCGGCGACGGACGGTTCCGCGATGATTTGTACTACCGCATCAACGTGCTCTCGATTGACGTGCCCGCTCTGCGCGAGCGACGCGACGACATCCCGGTGCTAATCAACTTCTTTTTAAAGAAGCACACGCGTAACACTTCGCGCCTGGTGCGTGGGTTAACGCCAGAGGCGCGGAAGGTGATTCTTGACTACGCCTGGCCGGGCAACGTCCGGCAACTTGAGTCGGCGATTGAACGCGCGATTCTGCTTGCCGAAAGCGATTTGATTGCGGTCGAAGATTTACCGCTCGAAGTCAGGCAGGAGTCGCGCCCCGCCGCCGAGAGCGCGTTCAAGCTTCCACCGGAGGGCGTGATGTTCGAGGATGTCGAGCGCAATCTGATCATGCAGGCGATGGAGCGCACCGACTACAACATCACCAAGTCAGCCAAGCTACTCGGCTTGACCTTCCGCACGCTGCAATACCGCCTCGACAAATTCGGTATCAAACGGCCCGACCGCCACGGCGGAGAAGAAGAGGAAAGGGATGAAGGATGAGGGATAAAGGATGAATAGGAAACAGGAGATAGGTCGGGGTGATTTCTTCTGACTTCATCCCTCAAGAGTCCCTCATCCCTTTGTTAAGCGATGAACATTGTAGAAATTCTCGGCCTCGGTCTTGGCGCGGCGTGGACATCGGGGGTCAACTTGTATGCGACGGTCGCGGTGCTCGGCTTGCTCCAGCACTATCACTTGGTCGGGCGTCTGCCGGGCGGCCTCGACGCGCTCGACAACTGGTGGATCATCGGCATCGCGCTGGCCCTCTACGCGGTCGAGTTCGTCGCTGACAAAGTTCCTTACGTCGATTCAATGTGGGACGCGGTGCATACGTTTATCCGCGTTCCGGCGGGCGCGGTGCTGGCGCTCGCCGCGACCACCGATCTCTCACCGTCAATTCAAATCGTCGCGCTATTGCTCGGTGGGACGCTGGCGCTCTCGACGCACGGCACTAAAGCAACCGTTCGCGCCGCCGCCAACACCAGTCCCGAACCGTTTAGTAACTGGACGCTCTCCGTGGTTGAAGATGTCTTTGTGATCGGCGCCAGCATCCTCACAGTGCTGCATCCGGTGGTGATGCTGGTCGTGATTTTGATTTTCCTTCTCGTCCTCGCTTGGATTCTACCGAAGGTGATACGCCGTCTGCGCCGGATGGTGGCGTCGCTTAAGAATCTCTTCGGCGGGCGTCCGGCGGAATCGTCAAACGGGTAGCGCCGACGTCGCACGCTTCAACTCGTCGCTCCTGAATACATTTCTCTTAAACTCCTTTTCCGCGCCTTCGTGCCTTGGTGGTGAATGGTCTTTGTTCCAATGCATTGCAGTCCGATTCAGAGCTCCGATGTCAGACTTGAGACTTTCAATCCGAAACTTTAGACTCCGTCGTATGACACAACGCTCGATGCTTGCACTATTTATCTTCGCGTCACTGGTCGGCGTCGCGTGCTCCGGCGGCGAGAGCGTGGCGACGAACACCGCGACCGACAACTCTCCGGTAGCGGCGACGAAAACTAATGTTGAAACAGCGACGGCAGTCCCGGCGGATGTCGTCCGCGCGAGTGCCCCCGAAGTTGCCATCCGCGCGGGCGGCACGGCGAAGGCGACTGTGCGACTCACCATCGCCGATGGTTTTCACATCAACGCGAACCCGGCGACGCACTCTTTTTTAATTGCCACGAAACTTGAAGTCACACCGGGCGAAGGCATCACCAGCGGTGCGCCGGCGTACCCCGCGCCGCTGGTGAAGAAGTTCGCCTTCGACGCAACACCGCTCGCCGTCTATGAAGGAGAGACGGCGATCAACTTGCCGCTGACCGCCGATGCTTCGGCCAAAAAAGGCGCTCGCACGGTGCGCGCTAAAATCCGCGTCCAGCCGTGCAACGATGATTCCTGTTTCCCGCCGCGAACGTTAGAAGCGTTGATTCCCGTCACCGTCAACTGAAATGTTTTGACCGACAAAGACCAACCCACCACACTCAGCACCCGCCGCGCTGACGCGCCTGACCTCGACGAGACGCTGCCGCTCGACAAGGAACCGTCGGAGACAGAACGTCCTTTGCCACGCCGCCGCGTCTCCACATCGACGCGCCTGCTCGACTATGTGTCGCGGTCGCCGCGCTTGAATCGCGCGTGGAAACTGCTTCCCGGTTTGTGCCTGGTGGTGGCGGCGGGCAGTTGGTTGGTCGGTCACGGCGACGCCGCCTTTGTGATTGCGACGCTCGGCCTCGTCGCGTGGTTTATCGACTTGCGCAACCGACTGCGCGGCAGTGACATCGAACCCGGCGACGCCGAAGTTGATTTCAAGGAGTAGTCGGCGGCACAAAGTAGATCGAAAAAGATGAAGAGAAGATTTTGTAGAAACCTGATGAAGAGAATAATGTTCGCTGCCTTCGCCGCGCTCGTGCTATTCACTTTTCTGTTGGCGGTGTCGATTCCCACGATAGTTGCCGCGACAGCGAACATTGCACGCGCGGCGACTGACGAAGTGGAGGCGAGAGGCGCGCTCGAACAAGCCTTTCAACGTTTGCGCGACAGTGACTATGACGCGCTTTATAACGTGTTGCCGTCAACCTCGCAGCGCCGCGTCACGCGCGAGCGGTTCATCGGCGCGCTGCGTCGTTCACGTAGTATGTACGAACTCGACCGAATGGAAATCGTGGCGGTGCGCGTTGCGGGCGACCTGGCGGTGGCCGACATGGTGGTGTACGGGCGTCTCCGGCAGCCGATGGACGGTGAAGGTAAGATCGTCGCGCGGCAGTACATGATTCGAGAGGGCAGGCAGTGGCGGGTCACGACCGGCGAGCGCGCGACGGTGCGACCACTACTCGCCGCCAACCCGAAATTCGCGCGTCGATTCCCTCCCGTCGCGCCGCGCATTTTTCTGAAGCGTGACGGGCGCTGGGTCGATGTCAGTTCGCTGGCGGCGGACATGCGACGGACGGTGCGATGAGCCGACAACGAAGCAACCGCCGCCACGCGTTGCCGTATCGCGTGCTCTCCGTCGTCATCATCGGCGGGTTGCTGGCGCTACTGTTGGCGGCGTTCTCCGGCCCGCCGCAACAAGTATTGTCATCACGTACGTTGCTGCTGCTACTCGCCGGCATGCTGTTCGTCTTGGCCGTGATGCTTGAACTTGTTTTCCGCGACCTCGCGCGTCTGCACGAACGTGTGCGACTGTTAGAGAAAGAGCGTGAGTCGTGAGAGTCGCCGCTCATTTCCTCAGTACACTGGAAATTAAGTTCTTTACAGTTATGGCGAAGTTCAGAGTTACGGCTTCAACCGTGATCCTTCGACGCTGGCGCCTGAGGGTGCAACTTTGAACATCAATCAACTTAATTTCCAGTGTACTCAGTACTCGCCTTCATCAAATTTGATAATGCGGCAGGGAGCGTGGGATTTGGCTTCACTTACAGCGCTTCCGAATTAGGAGATATAGTTCTGATATGCTGAATCGTACATCGACATCGCTGCTCCTGTTGACTGTGGCCTTTTTATCGCCGGCTTATGTCGCTCAGACGAACGTCAATGGTGAGGCCCCTCTGCAAGTCATTCGCTTCAGTTGGCGCGAGTATCGCCCCAGCAAATTGTCTTTAGCGACCGGCGTATCACGTGCCGAGGCTGGCCCCACCGACCGCCTCGATGACATCCGCATCCAGCGCCAGATCGCCGCCGAGCGTCGACGTGCACCACAGGACAGAGAGGCTTCGGTGGAGCAGTTGGAGGAGCGGCAGGTGCGGCGGCAACGCCAACTGCCCGATGCCAGCAGGAAGACTATCTCAGCAAGAGTGGCGGCACGTGGTAACGAATACAGCTACAGTGTGGAGTTACAGAATCTAGCCGTTAAGAAAGTGCAAGCGGTGGAGTGGGATTATGTGTTTGTCGAGGCAGCCACAGGCAAAGAATTGCGGCGGCATAGCTTTAGAAGCGATGTGGGGATTGGCGTGGGTAAGCGGAAGAAGGTGGAGGTGGAAAGCGCCGCTGGGCCGCATGCGGTGGTCGATGTAAATGTGCTGAGCGGAGAGAGTGCGGGAGAACGTGTGGAGATCAAGCGTGTGATTTACAGTGACGGAACGAAGTGGGAAAGGAAGTAGCTACTATCAATCACGAGGCCGCACCGAACGCCCAGTTTGAACCGGACGCGCTAATCATATTGCCCTTTGTTCGCGAAGGGTACAGCAGCGCGCCGCTGATGACGGGCGTCAAGGCTGTAATTCAGTTTGAAAAATCGGCGAAGGTAAGTTGTGGACTTGGCTCGTCCGCATCCTTCGCGGTGCTGCGGCGTGTGGATGAGGGCGTGGGGACGGTGCTGCCACTGAGCACTTCGCGGACGGTTGGCAGATGGAAGCGCAGGATGCGCGGCGTCAGTCGGATTGAAGGAATACGTCCCTGATTTGCTAAGCGGCGCACCGTCGATTCGCTCACCTGAAGGGTCGCGGCGAGTTGGCGCGCGGTCAGAAATTCTTCGCGCGTCCGTCCATCACTTGAATGCGACGCATTGCTCACGTGAGTTGTCAGTGGTGCCGCGTCAGTTCGCAGCCGGTTGGAGTGTGAGCGCGA
>JALZJL010000218.1 GCA_030859785.1 Acidobacteriota bacterium | reverse complement strand
GCCAACAAACGTTGGATATGGATGGCCCTGTGTCGTGCCACGCGTCAGGTCGTGGCGTATGTTGTTGGCGACCGCAGTGCCGCCACTTGTAAAAAACTGTGGCAGCAGATTCCGGCGAACCATCGTTCTGCTCATTGCAGAGAGCGACTTCTGGGAAGCGTACCAATTAGTCATCCCTTCGTCGCAGCACACCGCCGCAGGCAAAGAGACTGGCTTGACTGCACACGTCGAGCGATGGAACAACACGCTGAGACAAAGACTCGAACGCTTTGTCAGAAAGAGCCTGTCATTCTCCAAGTCTGATGCAATGCACGACATCTGCTTGCGCCTTTTTCTTCATGACTACAACCGTTCTCTGGCTCTCTCCTGCGATTGAGCCATTACCAAAATTCCGTAAATCCATTTACCAAATACAGGGATCCATCTCAGAGTTGTCAGAGGGTGTCTGATGTACCAGGAGATATGGTGCCTCCACTAACCACCTCGGCCACGGCAGAGATGAGAACCGCCGGCTCAATCGGCTTCGACATATGCGCCTGGAAACCTGCCGCGAGGGCGCGCGTCCGGTCGGCCTCCGAGGCGTATGCCGTCAGTGCTACCGCAGGCACGTCGCCACCGAGACTGGCGCCGAGAGCCCGCACCTGCTTGATCAACCAGTAGCCGTCCTCGCCGGGCATCCCGATGTCTGAGATCAGCACGTCAACCCTCTCGCGTCGCAGCGTGGCAATCGCCTCAAGGGCTGACCCGGCCGTCACTACTTGCGCCCCATGTTGCTTGAGCAACACCGACAGCAACTCCAGCGCGTCCTCTTGGTCCTCGACGACAAGCGCCAGAACGCCTTCGAGCGAGGGAGGTGGGTCTTCTTGCTGAATGTCCGAGCGTTGGCCCCGCTTGAGTTGTTCGAATCTCTCGACATCCATCCTCAGGGGTGAGATCGGTAACTCGATTGTGAAAGTGGAGCCTCGATTCTCACCCTTACTTTCTGCCGACGCGGTACCGCCGTGTTGCTCGACGAGATGGCGCACGACCGCGAGCCCTAACCCCAGCCCGCTGTACTGGCGCGTGGTCGAACTATCGGCCTGGCAGAAGCGGTCGAAGACCTGCGGCAAAAACTCTGGCGAGATACCTAGGCCGTTGTCGATCACATTGATCCGCACGTTTGAGCCCATGCGTTCGAGCCTGACCTCAACTTTACCTTCTTTGGGCGTGAACTTGATGGCGTTTGAGAGCAGGTTCCAGATGACCTGTTGAAGGCGGGTTGGGTCGGCAGAGACGAGATTCAGTTCGGGGTCAGTGCCGACCGAGAGCGCAATATTTTTAGCATCGGCGGCGGGTTTGACAGCGTCCACCACCGCCTCGACGACGGGGACGAGATCGATGGGGCGCACTTCAAGGCGCAGCTTGCCGGTGATAATGCGCGAGACGTCCAGCACGTCTTCGATGAGTTGCTGCTGGGCCTCGGCGTTGCGCTCGATGATCTCCAGCGCCCTGTCCGCCGTGGCCTCGTTGAGGTTCCCGCCGCGCAGCATCCGTGTCCAGCCGAGCACGGCAGTCAGCGGTGTCCGCGGCTCGTGCGAAAGCGTGGCGAGAAACTCGTCCTTCAGGCGGTTGGCCGTCTCGGCCTCCTTGCGCGCCCTCGCTTGATCCGTCACGTCCACCCCGTGGACGAAGATGCCAGAGACGGTGTCGTCGGCTTCGAAGATCGGCTGGTAAACGAAGTTTAAGAACAACTCGTCCAACTTTCCCGCGCGGCTGAGATGGATGAGCATCTCCTTACCGACGTAAGGCTCGCCCGTGCGATAGACTTTGTCGAGCAGTTCGAAGAAACCCTGTCCTTCGGCCTCCGGCAGCGCCTCGCGCACAGATTTCCCGACCACGTCACGGCCCCCGATAAGTTTCCGGTAAGGAGGGTTGACCAGCTCGAAAATGTGTTCGGGGCTGCGCAGTACGGCGACGAACGACGGGGAATGTTCGAAGATGTAAGCCATGCGCGAGCGTTCGTGCGTGAGCGACTGCAGCAACCGCTCACGCTCCGCCTCCGCCAGCTTGAGCTCCGTGATGTCTTGAGCCAACGTGATGACGGCGTTGATCCGGCCGTGCTCGTCTGCGAGCGGGGCGGCGTTGATGATGAACCACTGACCGCCGACCTCCAGTTCGAAGTCGAGCGTCTCCCCCGCGAGCGCTCTCCGGTAATAGGGGGTTACGTAATCGACCGCCTCAGAGGAAAACAACTCGGCAAGAGTTTTCCCAACCAAGTTTTTAGTCGACAGTCCCACCCGGGCCAGCCCCTGCCCCTCGGCGAACAAGTACCTCAGGTCTTTGTCGAGGACGTTGAGCGAACCGCCAGGTATGTTCCCGGTGAGGTGGCGCAGTAGCTGTTCACTATCCCTCAGCGAGGCTTCCGCCTGCTTACGCACGGTAATGTCGCGCGTCGAGCCGGCGACCATTTCTACCATGCCGTCCGAGGCTATGACCGGGCGGAAGATGTACTCGTAGTAGCCGCCCTCGCCTTTAGGGCTCGTATATGGTGTCTCGTCCGTCAGACCTTGCTTAGTGTCGAAGACCTGCTGAATCTGCTGCTGCAGTTTCGTGGCTAGCTCGTTCGAATATCTGAGGTCGAAGAAATTCTTCCCTACAGCCTCGTCTAGCGTCAGTCCCCACAGATCAAGGAGTGCTTGGTTAACGTAGACGAACCGCCCCTCGCGGTCGAAGATGTAGGCGAAGTCGGGGATGTGTGAAAGCGTCGTCTCAAGCATACGCACCCGCTGCTCAAGCCGGCGCGAGAGTTCCGTCAGGTCATTTGCGGCGTGCCGTTGCTTATTGTCGGACGGCTCTTCCGACGTTTGGCGTGCGTCCATAATTGCTCCGAAGCGAGCGAGAGTTACTCATCCGGGACGTAGCTAAAATATTAAAGGTGAGTAACTCTTACAAGAGTCTTAGGTTAACTAAAGACCGGTATTTGCGCCTACGATGCCGTATGTCTGAGATGATAACAAAAGGCGGGGTACTGAGCCATACTTATAAGCTTGGTTGCGATCTACCAACACAAATTGGAGCGCTCCTCATAGAGTGCCCCTCTGATACTACATCCCCAGTTTGGAAATTCTCGGGAACTGTTGGCTCGAGCATCATGCATCTGGGATAATGGCTCAAAACGCCGACGAAGGTTCTCTGCTGACTGTGATCGCATCCTTCCGCTTGGGCGCATCCGGTTCAACCAAAAGCCGCCCAAACACCGCGGCGCGTAGCGCCCTATCGGCTCCTGCGGCGAGTTATACGGTGACGCTACCAACTAACCGAGTGCCAGTGATCTACGACGCCATTGGATAGGCGATCTCCCAGTGATGGCCGAATGGATTTATCACGCGGCCCAATCGCCACCCATGCGCTTCCTCCACCCCGAAGCTTTCTCGCGCACCTGCCGCCAGTGCCTTCGCGAACATCGCCTCTGTATCCGGCACGGTCAAGATCATCCGAGTAGAACAACCGCCCAGCGACTTTGGACTGAAGCTGCCATGCTCAGGGGACTCGTCGCTTAGCCAAAACT
>JALZJL010000166.1 GCA_030859785.1 Acidobacteriota bacterium | reverse complement strand
GCAATCCACGCATCTCCGTCTTCCAGAATCGGTTCCAAAATATGCCGCAGCACAGTCAAATAATTCTTGTAGTTATAAGTGTTGCACGCCGTCTCCGTATGCCAGTCGAGAACCGCCACTCCCCCTTGCTCTCTCACCGTGCGAACGACGCCGAGCCCGGCCTCGATAGAATTTGGGACATCAATCGTGTCGTTAATGATATGACCATCCATCAGGCACATTGGTAACTCATAAATGTCGAGCGGCTTGTTCTGCTCCGAATCGAATGGCTGAAATGGATGACAGGTGGCGGCACGAAATCCAGCGATGTCCTTCCACGCAATCGATGTGTCGTAACGAAATCCGGCGTCGATGTGCTGCTGAAAACTGACATGCGGCTTCTTCCAATTGAGGGCCAGATAGTGATGGCGCAGACCGTGGATGAGAGTTCCCAACTTCTCCTCGATCCACCGCTTCCCCTCGACGAAGGACGCTAATTTACCTTCGTGATCAATTGGCGCGTGGAAGCCGAACTCCCAACCATCCGCTGCCAAACGTCGCAGAATCTGCCAGTCAATCCGTTGCTCGACCACCGATGATTTACAGTTGTTGATGTCATTCCTGAGTGGAACCACTTTGGCATACAAGTAGAAACAGCTCCGCACCCCGCGATGCGCTTCGAACTCTCTCCACAGAGGAAAGCCGAAGAAAGGATTTTCCGTCGGCTGACCGATATGCCGAACTCCGCTCGCGAACATGTCAAGAAACGTGCGATCACGCTGCATCACAAACTTAGCGAGATTGGTGGCAAGTTCCTTCGCGGCCCCCAGGCTCACCGCGTCCGTGTCGTGAGTGATGGCGATGGCGTATTTCTTGCCGCCCGGCCATTTTGGAACGACAGATCGAACAACATCGGGTCGCGTTCTTGTCAATTGCTGCAAAAGATACTCAGCATGGTAATCGACGAGCGGGAGATGCGCCGTCTGTTGCCTCGGAACCGGAAGCGCGTGCGAAAAGAAAGTGCCGCGACGATCAAGACTATCCGGGGGAACCTGCTGCTCATCAAGAAACGTCAGCAAGCGATAGCTGCTGCCGACGAGATCATGTGAACCGCATGCGGCGCCCGCTTCCGACCACAGCCGCAGGCCCTCACATTCTACCGAGTTGCACCGACAGGCCGCATCATACAAGTGCTTAACAAAGGGTATGTAGACTGCTCCCTGATCTCTATGCTGGTCACTTGACGAATATATGATGTCGGACTTCTCTGTCTGAGGTTGATCATGAGAAACCAACACCGGAACACCCCACAAGTGAGAGAAAAAGCGGAATACATATTCCGCTTTTGGGTGAAAAGATTCCGGGATGCTGGTGGCGACTCGTATCACTTTGGTAGCTGTGTCTGTCAGTCGGATTGAAACTCTCGCTGGTATAAGCAGGCTCTTAAATCTTGAGTGATTTCTTCATTCCCCCGCTCCACACTCCATCACTAAAGTTTTTTTCCCAATTGATGGATTCGTAAAATTTGATAGCCTGATGATTGTCGGTGTGGACGGATAAATCCATTGCGCTAAACTCTCGTCGCCGCGCCACCTCCTCACTTGTATGCATCAATAACTTCCCGACGCCCAGCCCCTGACACTTTGGATGCACTCCGATTGAAAGAATGCCGTAGGACTTGATAGCTGGCTGGTGGGCGGACGGAATAGACACCGGTAGCTTAGCGGACGGTTTCCAAATACGTGTCACAAAATTCAGACGGTTACGGAAAATCGGATTAGTTATCAGCCAGGGATGCGTCAACACACGCCACGCCAGAAACATGCGATGTTTGCGCAAGTAACCGGACAGCGCCCCACGAAAAACACCTCCGACGCAGAAACCAACAACCTCAGTCCCAAGAAATGCTCCTAACGAATCGGATTCATGCGGGCCTGACAATTGCCATTCATAATAACGGCGTACGGCCTCGGCCCCGAGCATCGTGAGCGCGCTCTCGGGAAAGGCCGCCATGTGGACAGCCGCGACACCGGGCAGGTCTGTCAGGTCGAGCTTTCGTATCAGCACCTCGGTTGACATAGGCTTTAACGGTATCGCGTAATGCAAGTCCACACTGAAAAGCTGGCGGCTCAGCCTCGCAAGTCGCTTCGTTCCGTCATCAGATTTGAAATAACCGCTCGGAACTTGCCGTTTGCAGTTCGTTGAATATGATCCACTGGCTCCAACACTATCTCCATCTCACCCACGCGCTCTTGCAGCCGCTGCCCGATTATCATTCCGTGGTGCGGCGTATACTCAGGCGTCGGAACAAAGCGGACGCGGATGCTATCCAAACTCTCTTGAATGATTTGTGCTTCTCTGATCGGCAAATCGGATTTGAAGACCGGGTCGAGACGTCCCACGCGGCGCCCGTCGCGTGTCAGAATGACGTCGTCCAATCGACCCTCTACTTTCAGCAGCGCTGGTAAATTCCGCCCACAAGCGCAGGCCGAGTTATCCAGGGGCGAGGCCAACGCGCCATGATCGCCCACTTCGTAACGAATCAGCGGCATGTCCGCATTGACCAGTCCGGTACAGATAAAGCGTCCGGTCTGTCCGAATGGAACGGGTTCGTCAACGTCATTATGCAACGCCTCGATGACACCGACATCCGGCCAGATGTGCAGCGTGCCCTCACGGCATTCACTGGCCGCGCAAGCGATTTCGGACATGCCGTAAGTATCACGCACCGGGCATTGGAACGCTTGGGCGATGGTCTCGCGTTGATGTTGGTAAAGGGGCTCGGCGTTGCTGATCGCGACGCGTAATGTTGGAGCATCTAATTTATTCTGAAGGACGACTTGAGCTAATGCATACATCGCTGAAGGGTACCCCAGAATATATTCCACACGGTACCGGCGCAGGGCTTCCAGGTACGCAGGGACATAGTCCGGAGACAGGTGATAAGAAGACATGTAAAGCTGGTGCGATGCGGCATTCCAAACCCAGAAGGGCGGCTGGCTCTGATGAAATGGCGTCACCAGTTGCCCTCCGAGGATGGCCCAGTTGTCGTTGCGGCTGAGTCCATGCCACATTCGGACGCGCTCTTCAAATAGCGCATACCATGCGCGAACCGTCTGGCGGGTCCACCAAAGATTGAGAGGCTTGCCGGTGGTGCCACTGGTGTGCTCTCGATACATCCGCCGCACATCGCAATCATCTGCGACAAAGCCGAGTTGATTCTCTCTGAGAACTTCCTTCTTCAGAATCGGCCAGTTCTCCAAGACCTCCCATGAACTCTGGTCGCCGCGTCGTCGTCGTTGCAGCCAGTATTCCCGATAGTAAGGAACCTTCGTTGCGGCGCGTTGAAGCAGGTATGCGAGCCGCTCCTGCTGCCAGGAATTCCATTGCTCGACGCTCCAGTGCTCTCGCTCGAGGGCTTCGGCGATCAAGCGTTCGGTCTCAGGGCCGTAGCGCCAACGGCGCAGGCTCAACCCGCGAAGACTGGCGGCCATCGAGCGCGCCGGCGCAGGTAAGCGATGGTAGACTTGCAATGCCCAATCTTTCATAGATGAAAACAGTCCGAGACGCGCGTCACGTCTCCTAAGTTACGTCGGCGAAAATAGACTGATGCCAGACCGCTACCATCGCCAACTGTCGGACAAGCTCCTCATGTTGATTATCGCCTGCTAAGAATTCCTGAACCACACTCTTCACGCGCTCGCTCTCGAAAGGCCCATCGCGGATGGGGTCGATGTCAGGTAACGAGTTAATCAAGTTGCGTAATTCCGGCACCTGACGAAAATAGTTTTTCCAGGGAACTCCGAATCCCCACTTGCGATGCTTTCGCACAGCCTCCGGCAATTTTGTGCCGACGGATTGTCGCAAAAGATATTTGCTCTGCTTTCCGCCGAAAATAACCGACGACGGAAGCGCGGCCAGAACCTCAACTAAGCGATAGTCGAGGAATGGAACCCGACACTCGATAGACGCGCCCATCGTCATCCGGTCGTTGCGATCAAGCAGCGAGCAGAGGAATGTATGCTGGTCGCTATACATTGCCTGACGGACAGGCTCTCTCGGATAGCAGCCTCTCGCTTCCGAGAGCACCTCTTCACGGTAAGCAAACTCTGCGGTTGGTTTCATGCCGAGCGATTTCAAATCCGCCGGCAGCACGTCGCAGGTATTAAACAGCACAAAGCGGTCGACCGGGCCGAGGGCGACGAACCGGCTCAACTTTCGTAAACGACCGTTGCTGTTCAGCGCCGATACCAAATGGGGAAGCACGGGCCGGGCGGCGCGGATCATCAACGGGTATCGTAGAGGTTGATACCTGACGTACCCGCCGAGCGTTTCATCGCTCCCCTCACCGGAAAGCAACACGGTCACGCGAGGCTTGGCATACTGTGAAATCGCCCACAGATGAATGTTGTTCGCATGCGTCAGCGGTTCATCACACATCCGGGAACTCTTATGCAGCCATGACAGCAGATCATCCGGCGCGACGATCAGTTCATGATAATCAAGGCGACAGCTTTCGGCGACTTGTTTGGCGAGCGGCCCCTCATCATATTCAGGCTCGGTGAATCGCACCGTGAAACTGGATACTCCGGAGCCGGCCTGAGACGCAAGCGATGTCGCAACGCTGCTTGAGTCCAGGCCGCCGCTTAACAGTACGCCCACCGGCACATCGCTGATGCGTCGCAAATCCACGGCGCTATTGAATATCTCTTCGAACCACTGCAAAGGGTTTTTTGGAAGACTCTCCCGTTGAGCCGCTGCCCGTTCCGCCAGATTCCACCAGCGACGAATTTCTATGCTACCGTCTTTCCATAGCAGATAGTGACCGGGCAACAATCGCTTGACACCGACAAATGGCGTTCGTTCCCCGGCGACGTAACGAAAGCAGAGCAATTCATCCCAGGTCGTGGTGTCGAATTTGGGAGCCAACCCGGCGGCGAACAGCGCCTTCTCTTCTGAGGCGAAGTAGAGCGCGTCCCCTTCGGATGCATAGTAGAGCGGCTTGACGCCGACGCGATCACGGGCCAGAAACAGTACCCGCTCCTGACTGTCCCAGATGGCGAAGGCAAACATGCCGTTGAGGCGATCAAGCATCGCCGGCCCCTGCTCCGCGTAGAGGCGCAAGACCACCTCTGTATCGGTGTGTGAGCGAAAGACATGCCCGCGGGATTCCAACTCTGAACGCAACTCCTGGAAGTTGTAGACCTCGCCATTATATGTAATCCAATAGCGGCCATCTTCCGTGCTCATCGGCATGTGACCGCGCTGTGAAAGATCAAGGATTGCGAGCCGGCGTGTGCCAAGAGCAATCCCCGGCGCAAGATACAGTCCAGCGTCATCCGGCCCGCGATGTGTCAGCGAGTCACGCATCTTGAGCAAAACAGATTCGCTCATTGGATACGCTCGGTCGCGATGAACAATGCCACAAATGCCACACATGCTAGAGACCCTTCAATCCTTTCGCGTTGATCGACGCGCCAACAGATCGGTAACTAACTGCTCCCACTGCGGACGGACTTGTTCCCACGCCGAGCGTTCCGCAAGACGCCTTCCATTGGCTGACAATCGTCCCGCTAATTCCGGATCGTTGAGCAGGCGTTTGATCGCCGCGACCATCATTTCATCATCCTCATCCGGCACCAGCAGACCGGTCTCGCCGTCTTTCAATAAATCGGGAACACCACCCACCGCCGTCGCCACGACCGGCAATCCCATCGCACACGCTTCCACTATCGCCACCGGCATGTTGTCGATGCGGTTCGTGTTAATGAAGATGTCGGCGACATGACCTTCGTGCAATTTCTCCGCTAAGCCGAGGAAACCGGCGAATCGGACGGCTCCATTAAGCCCCGACTGCTCGGCCAATTGCCGCGCCTCCCCTTCAAATCCTTTATCTCGTCCGGCCATCACCAGGCTCGCTTCGGGTATCGTCGCCCGCAGGCGCGCCAGCACCCGCACAGCCATCAGAGGATTCCAGATCGGATGAAAGGTGCGCATCCAAAATAGTCGCGGGCTGACGCTCTGACGATGACGAAACGGATACGCCGAGAGATCGACAACATTCGGAATGACGTGAGCCTGAAACCCATACGGGACGACGGCCCGCGCCAGGAATTCGGATGGCGTCACAACTGCGTCGGCTCTTCCTAAAACGCGCCGCGTCCATTGTGGGTAGCGGGCCATGAATTCCGGCATCGCTCCACCATGCAGCCACATCACGACGCGATGGCCGAAACGACGACCGAGCCAACTGGCAATGTCCTCCGCAATAAAACTTGGGCCGCCGTAGACCTCGACGATCAAGACATCAATGTTGCGCTGTTGCCGGATGAGTGTCCGGACAATATCAGCCAGCCGCCGGTACTTGTTAAGCAGAGGGGAAAAGGAGATGACCGGATAGCCTGCCTCTTCGAACAGGTCGGCGAGGATTTGTCCCTGCGTCGTGATGTAACCCGGATTGCGACCCACCATGTGGCCGACGAAGCCGAGATGGGGATGGTCGCGAGGCGTGTGATCTTTCATCATCAGTTAAAAGAGTTGCTGCCCGGAATGAATCGCGTCGGGCAACTCTCCCTGCTTCGACTTTATCACCGCATCATACACCCGGCAGATTTTTTGAATGACCGGGCCGGGGCTATAAACTTCCCTGACTCGGCGGTGGAATAATTCTCCAAGTTTCGCGCGGCGCTCAGCGGAGCGTAACAACGAAAGCAACATTTCCGCGAGTTTGTCCGGCGCCCCTGAAGGAACGAGAACACCGACGCGGCCATCATCCAACACTTCCGCGCATTGCCCAACCCGCGTTGCCACCGCCGGCAACCCGGCCATCCCGTATTCGAGCAGCGCCAGCGGCAGACCCTCCGAAGCTGAACTCAACACACCGATGTCACACGCCCGCAGAATCGCCGATATATCCAGCCGCTGGCCGAGCACGGAGACATGCTCGTTCAACTGATGTCGCGCGATTTCCTGCTGCACAAGATTCAGGTAGTTCTGGTCGCTCTCGGCACCGACCAACAGAAGATGTGCCGCGGGTTCCTGCCGGGTCACGATGCTCATCGCGCGCAGCAGCGTGAGATGGTCTTTCTGCGGACGAAAATTAGCAACGCAGACAATCCTCTGACCTTTCTTCCCCGGCAGGTCGGGTACACCTTCCTTGTCTTCCGCTTCACGAACAAAATTCGGGATGAACCAAACTCGATCAGCCGGGACACGCAGTCGTTGTCGTGACCAATCTGCCAACGTCTGGTTGACCGTAATTACTCCGCTGACGCGATTAGTGACTAACCGGTAGAGCCACGCCGAGCGCTCTCCGACTTCCTGACCGCCAAAGTGATCGTGCCACACAACCGCCGGATGTGGTGGAAACAGCGAAGCCGCTGCCGATAAAAACACGGAGGTTTCATGCGCATGAAGAATGCGAACTTGATGCCTTCGGATATAAGCAAGCAACTGCCGCAACGCTCCTGTATCAAACCGCTGCCTGCGCTCCAGGCGAAGCCGCCCGACATCCTTTTCCACCAGATCAACGAGCGCGCCGTCGCGCCGGGTCGTGCAAAGGTGCGTGACGTATTGCTCACGCGGCAGGACATTCACCAGATCAACAGCCACACGCTCTCTGCCGCCGGCATCCAGTGTATCCGTTAAGTGCATCACGTTAATGCGGCTGGTGAATGTGGTCATCGGGTTGGCGCGTTGATAGTTTGACGGCAGGTATTGCAGGATTGCCCTTGAACAGTTTTCAGTTTTGAGTTTTCGGTTTTTAGATCAAAACTAAAAACTGTTCGCTTTTGCCTTTTGCCTTTTTACTTTTGCCTTCCTACTTAAACCATCCCACAGTGTTCTATCAGAACGTGCTCCAAGCGATTCTTGAAGCTTTCCAGAGAAAGCTCCTCGGCACGAGGCATTAACTTCTCCGACATGGTTTTTAATCGTTCAGGATCATCCAACAACTCGATTAACGCCTCGGCCAGCCCTGTCGGAGTGGGATGGAATTGCACCCCGACATCTTTGTCTTCCAGTATCCAGGGCACGATGCCAGCCGAGGCGGCCACCGGAATGGCTCCATGCGCCCAGGCCTCAGCGATGATCTTCGGCCAGCCTTCGACTATTCCTGGCATAATCGCCACGTGTGCTTCCGCATAATGCTTTTGCACTTCGTTGAATGGCAGAGCGCCGGTGAACAGTATGCGATCCGCAATGCCGCTCTGCAACGCTTGCTGACGCAACCCGTCAGCCGCCGGCCCGTCGCCGATCAGCGTGTATTTCCAATCCAGTTCAGGCCGCAAGCGTCTCAATTCTCCAAGTCCCCGAATCGCCAAATCAAATCCCTTCTCCGGCTCCAGACGCCCGACGGAAAGAAACATCCAGAGCGGAGGCGGACACCGACCCGACGACAGTTGCCGAGATTGCGCCAACTCTTCGATAGACATCAGCGCCGGCGAGAAGCTTAACAAATGTGAATGTTGGGAAGGCCCATAGATAAGCACGGGATGACGAGCGCCGGAGAGGGTCAACAGCCAGCGGTCAATGCGCGAAGGCAGCCGCTCGCCTTCGTACGGACCAAAGAAGCCAGCCCATTTCGTGATGCTGCGCCGATACATTAATCGCACCAGTAAATTTCCGATCAACCCCGGATGGCCGGGGCTTCGCAGATGAACCAAATCACTTCGCCGAATGATGCGGTTGACGCTTTGAATCAGGCCGGGCATTTGGAAGGCCCGCTTCAATTGAGATCGTCGGCTGACCGACCAGCAGTATGACACCGGACGCCATGTGATATTTGCCCGATCATAAGGAGCCTGATTACCACGCATCGGGCCTTCGGCAACGGGAGCGCAAATCTCCACATGCGAGAACAACTCAGCCCAGACCCTCATCTCACGAACGTAAGGTTCGTATGCCCAGGCGGCTCCATCCGGGCCAGTCCAATGGGGGACATGCGTCACCACACCGAGCCTTTTACTAAAGCGCGCCGATTCGTTTGGCTCATTCGTCGCTATGGTGTCCATGCGCGTTGAATAACTTCCCTTGCTTTGGCCGGCCCCAGGTTGAAGATACAGTCGATCACTGAAAGTCCGGGGACAAACCTTTCACCTGATTGTGCATAGACCACACTCGCGGGATCGAACTGTTGCCAGTCAACCGCGATCCCGGCTTTCTCAAACTCTTCCACACGAAGGTAGTTATGCCCCCCTTTGCCGGCGATGTAGCGGGTCGCGCCTAAGAAGCGACACATGTCAACGAGCCGTCCGGTTGGGTCGTCGGAGTTCACAGCTATTTCCTCGGCGCGGATAATTCGCACATGATGGCCTTCGAGCAACTGCAATACCGCCTGGAAAGTTTGATAATTCGCCCCGTCCAAACTATCAGGCGCTTGCATGATGGCAGCGGACAAAGCCGGCCAGCACTCGGCAAAGTACGGCGTTTTCCGGTAACACTGCTCGACCGTCTTACAGACCCGGACGCGCCAGCGCGAGTCAGCGATTATCACTTGGTCAATCGGCATATCGTGCTTGGCATGCACGGGCAGCGTTAACCACAACGGTTCTTCGTCCGTGTTCTTCAACCTGGTTCTATTTTGGAAATAGTTCTTCCGGTACTGCACATAGTTTAGCCACACGAACGCATCGCTGTGCAGCACCTTATTGAAGTAACCGATCCAGGGGAAAAAGTGAGATTGATGAATACTGACAATCACACGATGAGCCTCGTTAACTCGAAACACTCGGCGTATTCACGCCCGATTTGTTTACCTCGCACGCGCGCTAAATCTCCAACTATGTCGTTAGCGAAAAACATCCGATTCTTTTGCGTTCGGTAAGCATTGATCGCCGCGACTTTCGCTTCGACATCTTCCCGGTCCACCGTGATGAAGACATCCATTGAGAAGTCCAAACTATTCCAGGGTAGTTCGTAACCGAGAATGGTGGTGTATTTGAACGCCCGGCGAGCTTCGGCGAAAACCACTTCGTGCGACTGATGAATATCCTGGCTGTTAGGGATGATCACCAGATCGGGCTTCAGTTCCTTGTTCAAATCATAGAACAACTGCAATATCTCGCTCCGCGCGTCGAATAAATTGCGTGGATTGAAATTCCGCAGAATGATTCGCTCCGGGTCTAACCCCAGGATTTGCGTACTCTCACTGAATTCTTCGTGAAATGTATTCGAATCGACGAGCGGAGGCAGCGACAAGCCAACATAGTAGACTTTGTTACTTTTACTTTTAGTCAGATGATGGATCGTCGCGCCGGCCCCAAGCTCAACATCATCAATGTGTGGAGCAATGGCAATAACCTTGCAGTCGGATAAAGAAAGCATGTGTTTGATCCTTTATTTCTTGACTTGCTGCGGTGCAGTTGGAAGCCGAAAACTTTGTGTGAGGTCAATGATAACTCGGCTCTGTCCCGTCATTTCCAAACTATCTTGCGGCGGCTGTCCCCCTGATGCTGTGAATCCGAGACGTGTGTAAAACGCTATCGCTCCGGTATTCGCCTGATGCACTTTCAAAGTGATATTGGGGTAACCCTGCTTCAGGGCTTGCCGTGCGGTGACAGACATCAAAACCCCGCCCCACCCTTGACTACGTTCCTTCGCCGCCACTGCCAAACGGTGAATATGATGCGCGCTCTCTTTTCGTGAAGCAATCAGAAATCCAATCGGTTCGGCTTCGCGTAGCAGAATCCAGGAAAGCTCCCACTTGCCGGGTAGGTCCATCAGCCACTGGGCTTGGCCCCACGGCTCTCCTAACATGTCGGCATCAATTACTTCGAGCTGACGCAAATAATCCATCAACTTGCTCTTCGATAAGAGTTGTAAATCGAGACCGCTACGCTGCATGCTGAAATGGCCTCATGGAAAACTAACCGAGGCAGTGACGTTACAACCGATGTTACAACTCAAGTGACCTGCGCCTCATTGCGGGGTTGGTGGTAGATGCTCTTTTTCTCAATAAAAGGTGAAGGTCGCGGTGTTCACGGCCAAGTTCCCACTTGAAACGATGCGCCACGACACTTTTCGCGCTCAGGAAACTCACACCCAAAAAAATGCCGGAGACACCATCCAGGGCGGAGACAGATAACCCAATCACCATAAAGCCGATGATCCCAATCAACGGTGCGCTGCTATCATGTGAGCGCCAATGCGTGAATCCACGAAAGAGTAGTGAGGCCAGGAGAAAGGTTAACCCGATCAGTCCAATCATTCCTGTCTCAACCCCCACTTGCAGGTACAAAGAATGCCACGCTACATCACCCCTTAAAGCAACATCATTTTCTTCCAGAATAGAGTACTGACCATAGACAGACTTCCCTGAACCCGGCCCGAATCCCCAGATCGGCGAATCCGCAAAGACTTGCGGAAAGATTTGCCATTGGTCGGAACGCCCACTCGACCTTTGCGCCATATTACGGTCCGGGGAAAAAGTCTTGTCGTAGAAATCAGCTAGAAATTCTCCTCGCTGTGTTGCCAGCAGCGCCAAAGTAACGACCGCCAAGAACGCTATTGAAGCAAGCAGCATCCCTCTCTGACGTTTTCCAATCAGCAACAGAACTACTACATTCACAATCACAATCGCCCAACTCCCGCGTGAAGTTGAGAGCACCAGAAACGCACCTGATATCAGACACAGCGCGAGACGCCAGGAGCGACGATTTTCGAGCAGCAGCCACTTTCCATTGTCAGCGATGGAGAGCAGGAAAATCAAAGCCAATGGGATACCAAACGTAATCGGATTACCGAGAATGAAACCATCGATGGCCTCGTGCCCCCAACGATCTCCGCCGCTCCGCGGCATGAATGCAATTCCAATCGAGAATACCGAAATGCAAAGACCGATCAATGCCGTCGCCAGATACTCTCGGTGCTTGGCGAGGAGATAGACAGCGGCAGCACTGAATATTAATTCCAGAACACGCAGATTAGCAGCGTAGTTTCCCGTCCAGAGATAAGACAACAACCAATAGAGTCCGCCGAGGATTAGCAAACTCCTCCATCTGTAATCATTCCATGCTTGAGAGACTTCCTTCGGGGACGTAAAAGCCCATAAAATGATTCCTACTCCCATCATCATGGACATCGAGTTATAAAAGAAAAACGCCCGCAGCATCATCAAAGCGGGAACCAGGCTTAGAACCAAACCAACGAATCTGAGCCGATCTCTTCTTAATAAGAACCAGGCAAGCAGCAACACCGTCACCGTGTAGAACCACTTGGCGCCTGCTGAAGGGCTACCTAACATGACGATCCCCATCGCCGGCACGACGCACAGCGCGACCTGGGCCAGCATGATTCGATCAAGCCTGGTTTTCGCTTCTTCGACTTTGGGGACGACCGAGCCGAAATTATAATGCGCATGTGCCGGTTGCATCTGATTCACTTACCTTCCGCCTGTTGAAGTGACAAAGATTTCAAGCGAATAGTGGTTAAGTTGAAGTCTCGAATGTTTTGCTTCCGCTTTTAAAAGTTTGACGTTACGGTTTGCGGCAAAGAACCTGATATTGCGCGCCGAACGGCAACCGCGAGATGAGTGGTTCGATGCCTCGAAACCAACGAAGCATCCTGGGAAAGACAAACTGGAAATCCGTTCGCAGAATTTCAAAGCCACCCTTTTGCAGTAAGCGTCGCGATTCCGAAGCCGTCAGAGTAATCGCGTCGCGATCAAATGCAATACGGCTCATCACGTAGCGCGTGCCTGGATTCCAAGGGTTATTTTCCCAGAGCGCTAACAGCCCACCAGGACGCAGCGAACGGTAAACGTATTTGACCGCATCAGCCCGTTGATCGACAGGGATGTGGTGAAACACACCGTTGCAAAATACTAAGTCCATTTGTTCGCTCGGCTCATATTGATTGAGCGGCATAAATCGCACTCTCTCAGAACCGTAAGTTCTTTTTGCTACTTCCACCGACTTCACCGAGACCTCAACACCACAAAGGGACTTGAGTCCAAGTAGGTCGAGCAAAAACGGCGTGGCGGACCCGGTACCGCAACCGAAGTCCATCGCGGATCGAGGCTGCTCTTGCAACCTTCTTAGACACCCTGCCAGCCATGCCAGACGTTCTCGCGCGAAGTAGTTTTTGTCCTCTCCGGAGATGGAGATTCCCTGAGCGAGAGCATCATCATAGTCTGCGGCGTAGTGATCGAATTCTGTTTTGTTGACAAGCAAATGTTTCGTCATCGCCGGCGCATCCCCAAGATACTCACGAAGAAACTCGACAGAATGGTTTGAAATCCCAGCGCTGTGAGCGTCGCGCCAGGGATTACCCAGCGCATCGTATAGCTATAGACCAGCTCCCCGAAGTTGCTCAGTCGCCATTGATTGATCGCAGCCAGCAGTAGTGCCAGACCAATCAGCAATGCTCCGACGCCGATGACTAATCCCCTTTCGAGATCAATGACTTCGAAGAAGCGATTCATGCGGGAGTCATCAGGCAACAGTCCTTCGCTGATCGCAAAGGTTTTGGAGAAAATCGCGAAGAGGATCGATTGATAGCCCATAAGAATCGCGAGGCTGGCAAACAGCAACGTGTGCGCGTCGAAGCTCACTCCCCTCAGTGTTACGCCCGGCATCGCTAAGCCGTAACCAATGAAACCCAACACAATGAACAGCGTTCCCGGAATGAGAAACAACCATCGCGGGCTGTATATTAAGAAAAAGCGGAGCGTGCGCCAACCGTCGCGAAACGTTTTAAGATGTGGCGCGTGCGACTTGCGTCCGTCTGGGTGCAAAGTGATCGGAACTTCTGCAATCCTCACTCTGGACAGGCTTGACTTGATGATCATTTCTGTCGCGAATTCCATTCCCGTACAGCGCTGATCGAGCCGTTCGTAATGTTCCTTTGTGAAACCGCGCAATCCACAATACACATCGTGGATCGGCACGCGGAACCACATTCGAGCCATCAGCGAGAACATTGGGTTACCCCACCAGCGATGCAAAAACGGCATCGCGTTGGGCATCACCGTGCCTCCACCCGCAGGCAATCGACAGCCTTGTACCAGATCGAATCCTTCGCGCAGCTTCTCAACAAACTTAGGGATCTCCAGAAAGTCGTAACTGTCGTCGGCGTCGCCCATGATAATGAACCTGCCGCGCGCGGCAGCAATGCCGCCCATCAGGGCGTTGCCATATCCCTTAGCCTCAACGTGGACGACGCGCGCCCCCAGACGAGTGGCGATAGCTTGTGACCCGTCCGTGCTGCCGTTGTCGGCGATGATAATTTCGCCCCCGATATGATGCTGATGCAATGATCGCTTGGCCTTCTGAATGCAAACTTCCAAGGTGTCCGCTTCGTTCAAACACGGCATTACAATGGACAGTTCCAGGGCAGGCTCATCACCTATCCGTATCGGAACTGCTGCCTCCTTCGGCTGTGGAGCAGTCTTAACTGTTAGTCTTGCGTTGTTCATAAAAGATGTTCACTGTAATCGAAAGTATTTGACCTGACAGAGCATACGTGTGAGCGATTCAAGAGATTGGAGCGTACTATTATCCATTCAGCCATGTCCGCTTTGAAACATACCCGATCACGAGGTAGAAGTTAAGCACGGCCTTGAATGCCGATTTACTTTTAGCCTATCAGGCTCGTCGTCTTAATATCAGAAGACACACCGACACTATTTTCTGTGTGATCGATTTTGACGGAGTATGGAACAAGCTTCGGCAGCTCTGCATCCGCCTCCAACAGCCATACACACCGGTCTTCGAAATACTCCAGCAACTTGCGATTCTGAGTGGCATCCATCTCCCGCGCCCAAACAACCTTTGCGCCGTCAATGTCCGCATCGTTGTATACCCACTCTGCTAACGAGTCATGGTCGGGTGCATACCGCACGATCACGAGATGCCGGTATCTATTTTGTTTTAACTGCGCAACGATACTGGCCCGATGTAAGAGTTGACGGCGCCACCCCTCATCATCAATCCGCGACATACGCGCGGCAGCCATCACAAACGAAACCACATACAACACTAGAATCCCCTGTCCCACCAAGCGTCCGATTGATCTGCCGTGCCACCGCCAGAGGCGCAAACGGCGCATCGCTTGAAGCACAATCACAAACACCAAGCTCATGATCGGCGCCGCGTAATGAGCTTGCGTCCAGGTCTCCAAGAGAAGCGCCGCTGTAAACAGGCAGTATACGAGCAGCGCAAACGGCATCCAACGGTTTCTCCTTAGCATCCATAACATTGCCCCCAACAAGCCCACCGATACAGCCAACTGTAGTAGCACCGACGTAATAAGATGATAACGAGTTCGCAATAGATACTCCTGCGGGATCAGTTGTAGAACAGGCCGAAAATATCCATTGGTCAGGGTCAAAAATTTCAGCACGCTTCTATACGCGAGCCCTGTCACTGAACGATGGGCCGCTGTGAAGGTAGGAAGCTCCCAAGTCATATGAAAGTCGCGAATCTCCTTATGACGATACGCCGGCTCAGGGCTCACCGACTGCCAAAGTAAAACCGGCGCCACACCGTAGGTTTCTTTATGCACCATATATGGCATGCGGAGCGCGTCGCCGGTGACGCGCCAGTTGTAGAAACCCATTCCCACCGCTGTCAGCGCAAGGACGATGGAGATCGGCAACATGATGCGTTGGAGTGACACGCGCGTTGGTGGCCCATCCCTACCCACCATCCACGCCAGCAGGCCTGCTAGCATTAAAAGGCTTAAGACCATCCCCTCATACGGTCGACTGTTCGCCAGGATCGCCATCCCAAGCCCCATCAGAACAGCGTCGACAGCACGTGGCCGCTTCACAATGCGCCGGAATGCGCCGAGCACCAGCGCGCCACCTCCCATCGCGACTGCACCGCCCCAATAATTTTGGCTCCACTGAAGGATTAAGGGATGTAATGTCGCAAGAAGTCCACCAAGTAGCGCCCAGCGTGGCGGCATCCATGCCATCAGCATCCAGCAGATTGCCGCACACCCCAACGCCGTGCTCAACCACACTCCGACTATCGCATGACCACCGATCACTTGGCCTGCCGCAAGCATCAGCCCCTGCCCCGGAGGGTACTTCGAGGCATAGGTTGGTTGCTGGATAATATGAAAACTCTCGAAGTGGACCCACAGCGGATGTTGAGGATTAGTCAGCCGCCCGTGCACGAAAGTATCTCCCGCCAGAAGATAACTGAACTCATCATGGATTTTGGGCTGAGGCATCCGCACGAATAGCGAAAAGGACGCGCTCATCACAAATGCGACGAATCCAACCAGGGCAATTGACAAGCCGCGCCGTTGTGCGATCCGTCCGAGGGCGCTATCTACTAATGAAATCATTTAGAGCCGGGGTGATTTGCGCAAATTGAAGACCACCCATCGAAATGGAGTGACACAATCAGCGTGCGAGCAGTCGAAGTCCCTGTTCAAATCCCGCTTCGAGTTTTTATGCTTTGGAAGAAGCGCCACATCCCCACGGCTGTCAGTTCTTGACCCCGATGCAGATCATGCTGAGGCCGCGCCAGGGCCAGAGGCCGTCTGCTCGCCTCAGAACCGGCAGCAGTGTATTGATGACTTTGAGTTGCACCCGCGAAAATTTCTTTCGACGCAGCAGTTTGCCGTTCAGCCACCATCCGGCAACACCAAAGCGATTGAAGTCCAACACTTCTGCCACACGAAAGCCGGCGTCGGTTAGAGCGCGCTCCAACTTCGCAGATGTATACCGCTCGCGGCGCTTCAAGCTTTCATCCAGCGTGCCATACAATTTCGGATGCTGCGGGGCGAGGATGATGACCCGCCCGCCCGGCTCAAGCGCCGACCACAGATTCCGCAGCGCTTGCCCATCATCGGGCACGTACTCAAGCACGTTGATCATCAGCGCCGTGTCGAACTGCTCCTCTAAGCCCCGAAAGTGATCCGGATTGCACGCGTCGATATTCAGCACATGCAGGTAAGGCTTACCGAAAGAGTATGAACAAAGATAATTGAGATAGTACGGATTGATATCCGACGCGACATACATAGCGCGCGGGATGAATTGGTTGGTTAAAGTCCCGATGCCAGCGCCGATTTCCAGCACGCGGTCACCGACGTAGGGCCGCAACGTGTCACCCACCCACAAGTTGAATCGCCGGACGCGCTCCAATTCTAAAAGGAACTGCGAGCCGTATCCGTCTTCCTTATACAAATCATCAATCAGCCCGAAGCGCACCATCGCCATTAACGCGAGCAAACCATCGCGGGCGCGAATCTTCTTGCCCTCCTCCTGGGACCTCGGCAGGTAACGAATCGGCGCTTCGAAAATTCGTGCCCGGCGCTTCGCCAACTTGAAGACGATTTCAACTTCGAAGCGAAAGTCGTCGCTACGCAACGGAATTGACTTCAGCAGTGTGGTGTTGACCGCTTTATAGCAGGTTTCCAGATCGGTCAGATTCAGGTCCGTCAACCAGTTGCTTAAGGACGTGAGCGTCTTATTGATCATGGTATGCCGGTGCATCAACGCCCGGCGATAGGGAGCCGATAGATAACGCGAGCCGAACACCGCATCCGCGCCTTCGGTAGCGAACGGCACAAGCAAAGACGGAATGTCCGCCGGGTTATATTCGAGGTCGGCGTCATGGACGACACTGATATCACCCGTCGCATGTGAGATGGCCGTGCGAATGGCCGCCCCCTTGCCCTGATTGTGCTCGTGCCGCAGTAGTATGATGCGATCATCTCCCGCAGCGAGTCGCTCAAGGATTTCCCAACTCCCATCCGTGCTGCAGTCATCGACCACGATCACCTCAAGGCTGCTTATCAATGCATCTTCGAGCGCCAGCACCCGACGCAGACTTGCCTCGACGACGTGCCGCTCGTTATAGACCAGCACCAGCACGCTCAACCTAAACGAGGTCGCGGTGCTGTTCACGTAGCTTGGCAATTGATGAAGAAGTGGACTAATTGCTATCACATGAACCCCCCAACATTTAATGAAACAAGATTATTTAATGAATCAAGATTATGATGATCGTCTACCGCGATAAGAAATAAACACAGTGGTCGGTTTCACCGATCCGCTGCCAACCTTCTGCCACAGCCCAACCCGGCACTTGATCATCCACGATGATCTTTGCTTGAGCTTGGACAAATGCCTCGCTCACCCGCCGCCTCACCGCTTCATCGGCCTTCCAAAAATCATTCTTACCTTCTCGCGAGTAAACCTCAGCGACGATCTGCAACCTCGCCAGCCGCGCCCATCTCATGTTGTCCGAAGACCTTGTGTTTCCCAGATAGCCCGGAGGGCCGATAGAAGAATTGAGCGTCGCCACTTTGTCACCGGGCCGGACTCCCATCTGCTTCAACCCTTCCGCCACCTGCCAATTCATATTAGGCGCTTCTTCCCTGATCAGATGTCGCACCGCCACGTCAGGCATTCTGGCGCTCGAAGGGACGATGGTCAGCGTAAACATCGCCACGATGATAAT
>JALZJL010000204.1 GCA_030859785.1 Acidobacteriota bacterium | reverse complement strand
AACGACAGGATTCGCGTGCCCCAGGTGCGCGTCATCGCGGATGACGGCGAACAGTTGGGCATCATGGATACACGCGAAGCCGTGCGCCGCGCGCGCGAGCAGGGTCTCGACTTAGTGGAAGTCGCGCCCACCGCCGAACCGCCGGTGTGCCGCATCATAGATTTTGGCAAGTTCCAATACGAAGCGAAGAAGAAGGCCAACGAGGCGAAGAAGAAGCAGGTCATCATTACCGTCAAGGAAGTGAAGTTCCGACCCGGCACGGATGACCACGACTACAACTTCAAGATGAAGCACTCGCGCGAGTGGCTGCTGGAAGGCGACAAGGTGAAAGCGACGATCTTCTTCCGTGGCCGCGAAATCACGCACCGCGAACTCGGCTCGCAACTGCTTCAAAAGTTGGAAAAGGATTTGGCTGATGTTGGCGAGGTCGAGGCGCGTCCACGGATGGAAGGCAATCAGATGTTTCTGATCTTCACTCCGAAGAAGCACAAGGGAAGCGTGCCGAAGCCCCCGGCGGCGGCAAGCAGCAACAGCAGCGGCGGCGGGCAACAACCGGTCACAGCGCCCGAAGCGCCGCCGCGAGAAACCTGACTTGTGTAAAAGTTCTTTCACGGCCCGTGATTTGAGAAATGGTATCCGTGATTGATGACATTATATTCGTGCGCCGGGCAAGTCATCAGCGGGCGCTTGAGGAGAAGGAATCAAACATGCCTAAACTTAAAACTCATAAAGGCGCGGCGAAGCGTTTCCGCACGACCGCGACTGGGAAGGTGAAGCGCGGCCATTCGCACGCGCGCCACATTCTCACGAAGAAGTCGAGCAAGCGGAAACGCTTTCTCGATGTCGACGTGCTGGTTTCCGAATCCGACGAAGGTCGAATCAAAAGCATGCTGCCCTACGGGCGAGGCTAAACAGAGGGATGAAGGCTGAGGGATGAGGGATGAATGAAAGTCGAATGCTATCGTTTCATCTCTGTCTCTTCGCCGTCAGCCATTAAAAATGGAGGTGGATTATGCCGAGGGCAAAACGTGGGAACAAGCGCGTCGAGCGGCGCAAGAAAATTCTTAAACTAGCCAAAGGGTATCGTGGCACCAAGTCAAAGCTGTACCGTTCGGCGAAGGAATCGGTCGAGCGCGGATTGAACTTCGCCTACACCGGGCGCAAGCTAAAGAAGCGTGACTTCCGCAGTCTGTGGATCGTGCGCATCGGAGCGGGCGCGCGACTAAACGGCCTTAATTATTCACAGTTTATGCACGGCCTGAAACTCGCCGGGATCGAGCTTGACCGCAAAGTCCTGGCCGAACTCGCGGCCAACTCACCCGAAGCGTTCGCGGAATTGGCCGGACAGGTCAAGGGCGCTCTGGAGAACGGACAGCAACAACAGGCGGCAGCGTAGAGGGGCCGATGAGCATTCATATGAGTGCCGAAGATAACGAGCACCAACAACAGATCGAGGCCATCAGCGAAGCGTTCGAGCAGGAGTTCGAACGCTTCGCTCGCTTGCGCGACGGCGATGTCACTCATCTCGAAGCGACGCCACCCGCCGACGCGGAGGCGTCGCTTCGGCGTGACCTTTCCGATTTGCGCACACGGCACACGGGCAGAAAGAGCGCGCTCACCGGACTTAAAAAGTTGATTGGCCGCGTCTCCGCCGAAGAGCGCGCCGTGTTCGGGCAGCGCGTGCAGCAACTCGAGGCCGAGATCATCGAGAGGATTGACGCCGCCGAGCGAGCGTTGAAAGAATCGTTTGCCGCAACGCGCATTGAACGTGAGCGCATCGATGTAACGTTGCCGGGCCGCCGATTACGGCGCGGACACCTGCACCCGATCACGCTGGTGTGGCACCGCATCGAAGATATCTTCGTGTCGATGGGTTACACCGTCGAGGACGGCCCGGAGATCGAAACCGACTTTTACAATTTCACGGCGCTCAATATCCCGGCGGGCCATCCGGCGCGCAGCCCGCAGGACACGTTCTACACGACCGACGGCTTCGCGTTGCGGTCGCAGACATCGACGGTGCAGATTCACGCGATGCAGCGCCGCCGCCCGCCGTTGCGTGTGATCGCGCCAGGCAAAGTCTTTCGCCGCGACACGCCGGACGCGACGCACAACCCGATGTTCTTTCAGGTCGAAGGGCTGCTGGTCGACCGCGGCATTACGCTCGCGCACCTGAAGGGGACGCTGACCGAGTTTCTGCGCCGCATGTTCGGCCCCGACACGCGCACGCGCTTCCGGCCTTCCTACTTCCCGTTCACCGAGCCGAGCGCCGAGTTCGACTTCAGTTGCTTCAAGTGCGGCGGCGTGGGCTGTCGTCTTTGCAAAGGGTCGGGCTGGATCGAACTCGGTGGCTCCGGAATGGTGCATCCGAACGTCTTGCGTGCCGTCGATATTGACATCGAAGAATTCACCGGCTTCGCTTTCGGACTCGGCATCGACCGGATGTGCGCGTTGCTCTACGGACTCGACGACATCCGCCTGCTCTTCGAGAACGACGTGCGCTTCCTCAGACAGTTCAACTGAAGCGACGGCTTGATGAGTCTCATCAATGAACATCAGTTACAACTGGCTTCGTGAATTAACGGACACGGCACTGGCGCCGCGCGAAGTGGCGGAGCGTCTGACGATGGTCGGGCTGGCGGTAGATACTGTTCACGAAGCGGGCGACGATTTCATTCTCGAATTCGACATCACGTCAAACCGCCCCGACTGTCTCTCGCACCTTGGCGTCGCGCGCGAGTTGATCGTGATTGAGCGTGGACGGGTTCGTCTGCCCGAAGTGAAGTTGGTGAGCGAAGAAGGTCGCGCCGAACAATTGTCGGCGGTCGAGATTCGCGAGCCGGTGTTGTGCCCGCGTTACACCGCCCGCATCGTGCGTGGGGTGCGTGTCGCACCATCGCCGGGGTGGTTAGCTGACCGTCTGCGGGTTATCGGGCAGCGACCGATCAACAACGTCGCGGACATCACCAACTACGTGATGCATGAAATGGGCCAGCCGCTCCATGCTTTTGACTTGGCGAAACTCACCGAACGGCGAATCATCGTCCGACGCGCGTTGAATGGCGAGCGACTCAAGACGCTCGACGGGGTGATACGTGAACTCGACGAAGAGATGTTGATAATCGCCGACGCGGTGCGCCCGGTCGCGTTGGCGGGCGTGATGGGCGGCGAAGAGACCGAGGTGACAGACGCGACGCGCGACGTGCTGATCGAGAGCGCGTATTTTAATCCGGCCTCAGTGCGTCGCACCGCTCGCTTGCTCGGACTGCACACCGAAGCGTCGCATCGCTTCGAGCGCGGCGTAGACTTTGATGGTGTCCTGCGCGCACAGGCGAGAGTAATCGCGCTTGTATGTGAAATAGCGGGCGGCACGGCGACCGAAGACGCGATTGATGTCCGGGCTGAAGGCATCGAATCGACACCGCCGGTCACCCTGCGCTTGTCACGCGTCAAAGCTTTGACGGGTCTTGAAGTCCCGTCAGACGATGTGACACGCATTCTCGACGCGCTCGGATTCATTCCCGTCGCGACGAACGGAGAAAGTGAAACGGCGCGCACAATGTCCGTCAACGCCGCGCGTGTCAATGAAACGGCGACCGGTGATGCAGAGAGCCTGGCGGAAGCTGTGACTGCAACGGGCACATACCAGTTGGCACTTTCATTCGCGGCCCCGACATGGCGCGTAGACATTGAGCGTGAGGAAGATTTAGTCGAAGAGGTGGCGCGCCACTTCGGTTATGAAAAGATCGTGGACGCATTGCCCGCCGCGAATGTGGCCGGTGGTTACCGCGCGGGGGATGCGCGGCGGCGTGCAGCGCGGCGTGCCCTGACCGCTTCCGGCTTTGACGAGACGATCAGCTTCGGCTTCATCGACGCGGAGCACGACGGCAGATTCGAACTTCTCCCTGACTTGAATAGTGCTGACGGTAACAATAGCGAAGGTCACAACGGCGAAAGTGACGCCGGCGGAGCCGATATCGACGGTGCGGAGGAGAGCCTTGTCACGCTAAGCAATCCGATCATCGAGGGCGTGACGCGAATGCGCCCGACGCTGCTGCCCGGCCTGCTCGACGCCGTGCGCCACAACTTCAACCAGGGCACGCGCGACGTACGTCTGTTCGAGGTCGGGCGCGTCTTTGCGGGCCACGCATCTTCAAACGAGTCGTCGGTGGACGGGTCACTCCCACGCGAACGCGAGGCGCTGGCACTGGTGTCGACCGGCGGGGCGACGGAGGAGGGACGCGCGGGCGCTACGCGGGAACTTGACTTCCGCGATCTGAAGGGCGCGCTCGAAGCAGTTTTTGATGCGATCAATCTGCCCGCGCCTGAGTTCGTCGCAGCGCGGGTCAAGCACTTAAGTGAGGGACAGGCGGCACTCGTCTCCGTCGGTGGTCGGGTGGTGGGGACGCTGGGTCGTTTCGCGGAGGAGATCGCCCCGTCGTACAAGTTCCGACAGACAGTGTTCGTCGCCGAGGTCGACTTCTCCGCGCTACTCGCGGTCGAAGAGTTGCCGGTGCGCTACATGCCGCTGGCGCGCTTCCCGTCGGTGGTGCGCGACATCTCTCTGCTCGTCGACCGGCGCGTAACATTCGATGAGATACGCGGCGTGGTGCCCATGCTCGGCCTGGCGGAGTGCCGGGGCGTCGAGTTAGTCGATGTGTACGAGGGGAAGGGCGTGCCGGAAGGCAAACGTTCGGTGACATTGCGCGTCGAGTATCGCTCCGACGAGCGGACGCTGCGCGATGATGAAGTGAACGAGACGCACCGGCGCATCGTCGGCGCGCTTGAAGCCAAGTGTGGGGCGCAACTGCGTGGATAGCCAAACGCGTTGGCCTCTCTCTCTGCGCGCGCTCGTCGCGGGCGGCACAATTCAACGGATTTAATCTGAAATTAAACTGAAACCAGACTCTTGCGCTGGCGGCTGCGAGGCCGCATAATCGGGCGGCAATTCGAGGCCGCTTAAGGATAGAGGAGAGGCGATGGTCGGACTAACCGGGCTTGAAAAATTTTCGCACCTTGAGGACAAGATATACCGCACCATCGAGCTGATGAAGACGCTCCGCCAGGAGAAGGAAGCGTTGGAGCGTGAAATGTCCGTGACGAGGCGTGAGGTGGGCGGCTTGCTCGAAGAAAAGGGGCGGCTCGAATCGCAGGTCGAGCGAATGCTGGCCGAGCGTGACATGATTCGCATGAAAGTCGAGGCGATGCTCGACGCCATCGCGGTGCTTGAACCCGAAGCGGTCGAAGTGATGCGCAAGTAATCGACGGAGGACAGCCGATTCAATGAGCGTTATTAAAAGCCCACCGGACGGGCCGGGAACCCCGACTATCCGCGTCGAGATTTATAACCAAACGTATAACATTCGTTCGGACGGAGATGGCGATTACGTGACCGGGCTGGCTGAATTCGTCGACCGACGGATGCGCGAAATATCTTCCGGGACGCTGACCGTCGATTCTCTGAAGGTCGCGATTCTCGCCGCGCTGCACATCGCCGATGAGTTGCATCGCTTAAAGCGTCTGCACGAACAGGCCGACTCGCAACTCGCTTCGCGCAGTGGTGAGTGCGCCGAAATGCTCGACCGTCTGTTGAAAATACGCGCCCCCGCCGAGCAGTCAAACTCTGCCCCAAGTAACATCGCTTTCAGCTAACCTCGATGCCCGATTGACGCTGCCGAGCGCTTGATAATAGCCGTCAAATTCTGCCTTCCGGCATCTGACATCATCGAACAATTTGTGCTAGTATTCCTTTCGGCAAAGGGAGTTATTCTGCGGAGTTCGTCACCGACTTATGATGATTGAGCCAACGTCGTTGAGAAGGGAGACCGATGCCGTTATACATGCCAGTGCGTTCCCTCATTGTTAGGGAAACGCCAGAGGCTGCGGCTCCTAAAAGGTCACCCACCTGTTTACGCAGGTTCAATCGCGACGCCGGAACGGCTTCTGCGGAACTCCCTTCTGCCGATTCTGATTAAGCGGGGATGTGCGGGAACACACCGGAGCGTCAGGTTAAATAATTCACAGAGTGTTTATTCAGGCGCGGTTCGCTGGACGATTCAACAGCGAGGCGCGTTTCGTTTTTTAGGGGCGAAGAAAACGAAGGGTTGTTGAGAGAAGATGAAAGTGTTGATGATCGGCGATGTGGTGGCGCGGCCCGGCAGAATCGCTGTGCTCGACCGCATTCAGGACCTGCGCGAACAGCACGCGATTGATCTCGTGGTGATGAACGCCGAGAACGTCGCCGGTGGATTCTCGATTACGCCGTCGCTGGCCGACGAATTGTTCGCCGCCGGAATCGACGTCATGACATCCGGCAACCACATCTTCGACAAGCGCGAGGTTATTCCGTACATCGAGCGTCATGGACGCCTGCTGCGGCCCGCTAATTACCCGCCGGGCACGCCTGGGCAGGGCCTGTGGGTCGGTGAGGTGCGGGGCGTGCGGGTCGCCGTGATGAACCTGATCGGTCGCGTCTTTATGCAGCCGCTTGATGATCCGTTCCGCCGCGTCGATGAATTGCTCGACACTCTCGACCCTAATGTGCGCGTGCGGCTCGTCGACATGCACGCCGAAGCGACTTCGGAAAAATATGCGATGGGCTGGCACCTCGACGGGCGCGTGTCGGCAGTGGTCGGAACGCACACGCACGTGCAGACGGCGGACGAGCGCATTCTCGCCGGCGGCACAGCGTATCTGACCGACCTCGGAATGACCGGGAGCTATGCGGGCGTCATCGGGATGAACCGCGAAGACGTGATCGCGCGCTTCACGACGGCGATATATAAGCGGGCCGAGCACGCGACCGGGGACGTGCGCATTTGCGGCGCCTTCATTGACATCGACGAATCGACCGGGCACGCGCGCGAGATTTCGCGCCTCTCTGTGAAACACGAATCCTAAATGTGAGCGGCGTTGTGTTCGCCAAGGCCGATTCGGCGAAGCGCGATTGATGATTTATCAACTTGCCAGAGTCGCTGAAAAAATCGCTAATCGGCAGTGGCTCAGTCGGGAAAGACAAAAACAGGCCGCAGATTGACGCGGAAGAACGCGAATCAGAAAAGCAACTGATGGAATCTGCGTTCTTCCGCGCCTCATCTCACGGCCTTCGGGCCACTATCCGCTAATCAAACATTTCAGCGTCGCAAACCGTCAAGGTGCTTCTTCCTCAGGGACGCGACCGGCGCGCGGAATGGTCGGTAGCGGGCCGGTGGCGGTGGCGGGTTTGGATGAGAGGACTTGGCGGTAGATGTTGGGCATTGAAATGACCCGTCCGTGGGGGTCGGTGACGACGTGCCCCGTCTCGCCCTCGGCGATGATTTGGCCGTCGGGTAGGCGCGCGACCTCGTAGCCGAAGCGCACCGAACGACGGCGTAGCTCGGTAATGTGCGTGCGCACCAACAACTCATCGTCGTAGTTGGCGGGGGCTTTGTAACGACAGTAGCTTTCGGCGACGACCAGGAAAGCGTGGTCGTTCTCTTCCATCTCGCGGTACGAGAAGCCGCGCGCCCGGCAAAACTCGGTCCGTCCGATTTCAAACCAGATTAAGTAATTGGCGTGGTACACGACGCCCATCCGGTCGGTCTCGGCGTAGCGCACACGCACCGGTGTCTCATGCCAATCGTCGAACATCGAATCGTCATCAAGATATGCAGTCATTTGAGAGAAGCGCCTCCCCGCACAGGGCCTGCGACCGTCAAATTAAATGTGAGTCGAAGAGATTTTTGAATTTGCGTGTAAGCGGACTATAGAAGCGAAGGGTTTGTGATGTCAAAGAAAAACAGCGTGCCGGTCGCCGCCGCCGTGCTGCTCGCCGTGACTGCGATGTCAGCAGTATCACTACTGGCTGCCGGCGCGGCGAGCGTAACGGCGCGGCAACGAGAGGCCCGTCCCGCCGCGACCTCGACGACCGCCAGAAGCGCGGCGGTGACGGCGGCGACCGCGGAAGTTCTGCGGCAGACGAGCGAGTTGCGAAAGTTGCCCGTCCTGCGTGCGGTGCGTAGCGGCACGCAGTCGCGGGCCGAAATCGAGCGGATGATTCTGCGGAAAATGGATGAAAGTTCGACGCCCGAAGAGACGCGCGCGGCGGAGCAGGCGCTGAAAAAGCTGGGCCTGATTCCGGCTGACTTCCAACTCCGCTCGTTCATCGTCAAGCTGCTGACCGAACAGGTCGCAGGCTACTACGATACCAAAACGCATGGATTCCATCTCGCTGAATGGATCAGCCTCGAAGAGCAGAGGCCGGTGATGGCTCACGAGTTGACTCACGCGCTACAGGATCAACACTTCAACCTCCGCCGCTTCGAGCACTGGCCGAAAGGCGACGCCGACGCCGAACTCGCGGCTGAGGCCTTGATCGAAGGCGACGCGACCCTCGCGATGACGTTCTACGCGATGCGTTACCCGGCTCTCAGTGGTGTGTTGAAAAGCTCGGACGAAGCGGATGATGAAGAGAGCGACGAACTCAAACGCGCGCCCCGCGCCCTCCGCGAGTTGCTTCTCTTTCCTTACGAGCACGGGTTAACGTGGGCGTTCCAGGTACACAAGCGGGGCGGCTGGGATGGCTTATCGCAAGCCTTCACGAAACTGCCACAGTCGACCGAGCAGATTCTGCATCCAGAAAAATACTTCGCACGCGAAGCGCCGCACAAGGTCGAGGCACCAAACCTCTCCACCCAACTCGGCGCGGGATGGCGACGCACCGATGACGACGTGCATGGCGAATGGGGACTCTATCTCGCGCTGAACGAGCACTTGGCAGACGACGCCGAATCGAGGAAGGCCGCAGCCGGGTGGGGCGGCGACCGGTTCGCTCTCTATGAAGGAACACAGGTGGGCGACGCGATGATCGCGCAGATCACCGTCTGGGACACCGAGCAGGACGCGCGTGAATTCTTCGATGCTTACACGCGGCGCACCACACGCCGCTACCGGGCGGAAAAGATGGATGACACAAAGCAGGGCCAGTCCGCCGTCGCCGATAGCTATCAGTGGAAGACAGGCGAAGGGGCGGTGCTGATCGAGCGTCGCGGGTCGCGGGTCGCCATCCTCGAAGGTGTGCCGGAGAAGGTGAGCGCCAGTCGGTTGATGCGTGTCCTGTGGCGTCAATCCTGAATTCTGAAGGAAGAGAAAGCGATGCCGTTAAGTACGAACATTCGCCGTGCGCTCTTTGACGAGGCCGCACTCATCAGCGAACTCGCGCTGCGCTCCAAAGCGCACTGGGGGTACGACTCTCAATTCATCGAGGACTGCCGCAGTGAACTGACTTTGACGCCCGCGAGCGTCGCCGATGGATTGGTCTACGTCGCCGAGCATGATGGCCGCGTCGTCGGATTTTACAGTCTGTTTAGGTTGAGCCTGACGGATGTCGAGTTGAGCCATTTATTCGTTGAGCCAGATTTCATTGGCCGGGGTTGCGGACGGCTCCTCTGGCAACACGCCGTCGAGTGTGCGGCGCGACTTGGATGCGCCCGACTCACAATCGAGAGCGACCCGTCCGCCGAACCGTTCTATTTGAAAGTGGGCGCGCGACGCGCGGGTGAGAAGGCGTCCACGTTGCGCCCGGGTCGAAGGTTGCCATTGCTCTCTTATTCAATCACGACGAAGTGAAGCGCGCTCAATCATACAGTCTGGCGTTCCGTGCTCCATTTCGCTTGAATGATGTGTGACGCCTTGATGCTCTGCGGCGCTTTTTTCCAGTTGTAACTCGCCGTTGTTCTGTCATGTCGCCTATGCTATTTTCGGGTCATACTCAAGCAACATTACCTCCGGACGCGGACCAGCAATGTCGGGCCTTCGAAGGCCAGATGAGCGCGTCGGCTCAACTGATGAAGGGCATCTGTGACTCAGAAAAGCTTACATGACATGGGTGATGGCGTCGCGACTTCCGCTGAAAAGCAGACGCGCATGCGTGGTCTGGTCGAAAACCTGCGGCATCTGGAATCGAGAATCCGCCTGGGCGGTGGCCCGGATAAAATCCAGCGGCAACACCAGCAGGGAAAGCTGACGGCGCGCGAACGCATCGGGTTGCTGCTCGACCGCGACGCTTTCGTGCAGGAGATCGGCCTGCTCGTCGCGTATGACGAATACAAGGGTGGTGCCCCGGCGGCGGGTGTGGTGACGGTGACGGGGCGCGTCGGCGGGCGCGAGGTCGTCGTCGTCGCCAATGACGCGACTGTTAAGGCCGGTTCGTGGTGGCCTGAAACGATTAAGAAAATCTTGCGCGCGCAGGAAATCGCGATGCGCTCGCGGGTGCCGATCATCTACCTGGTGGATTCGGCGGGCGTCAATCTGCCGTACCAGGGTGGCGTCTTTCCCGGACAGTACGGCGCGGCGCGCATCTTTTATTACAACTCGATCATGCGGCGCTATCTGCATGTGCCGCAGGTGTCGGCGGTGATGGGGCCGTGCGTCGCGGGCGGCGCGTACCTGCCGGCGCTCTCTGACATCATCGTGATGGTCGAGAAGACTTCATTCATGGGACTCGGCGGCGCGAATCTGGTGAAGGGCGCGACCGGCCAGACCATCGACAACGAAACACTCGGCGGCGCACGCACGCACACGGAACTTTCGGGCGTCGCCCATTACCGAGTCGAAAACGACGAAGCGTGCATCGAGAAAATTCGCGAAGTGATTTCGGAGCTACCTGCGCCGCGTCTGAGCGCATCTTCAATCTCGGAGAGCATCGAGGCGGCGCGCCCGGCAAACGATCTGTACAGTCTGATTCCCGAAGACCACCGTCAGCCATACGATGCGCGCGAGGTCCTGCGCTGTATCATTGATGGTGGACACCTCGACGAGTTTCAGGCCGACTATGCGAAGGAGATGGTCACCGGCCACGCGCGCATCCGTGGCATTCAGGTCGGAATCATTGCGAACAACCGCGGCTTGATTCGTGCTCGCGGCGGCGGCCCGCCAAAGTTCGGCGGCATCATCTACACCGACTCGGCAGAGAAGGTCGCTTACTTTATCGACGTGTGCAACCGCCACCGCACGCCTCTGTTGTTCATTCAGGACGTGTCGGGTTTCATGGTCGGGGCTGAGGCGGAGCACTCCGGTATCATCCGGGCCGGGGCGCGTTTCGTTGAAGCGATGGCGACGGCGAGCGTGCCGAAAACCGTGCTCACCATCAACCACGCTTCCGGCGCCGGCTACTACGCGATGGCGGGGCAGGGGTTCGATCCGGATTTTATTTTCAGTTGGCCGACCGGTCGGATGGGCGTGATGGAAGGCGACTCGGCGGTGCAGGCGCTGTTCGGGACACAACTCGAAAAGTTGAAGGTTGAAGGCCGCGCGCCGGACGAAGCGTTGCAGCAGGAGATGAGTCGTGTGCGCGCCGACTACGATCAGCAGTTGGACGCAAAGTACGCGGCGGCGCGTGGGTTCGTCGATGCGGTGATCGTCCCCGAAGAGACCCGCGATGCGCTTGAATTGGCATTGCGCGTGACGCTGAACTACGACGGGCCGCACCTCGGCCAGTTTGTGCTGCCGCCGACGTTGACGTGAGTCTGACAAGGGGCCTGCCACGGCGAGTTCGACGGTCATACAAAACGGGTGCAATCAATCCCCCTCCTATGCGAAACTATCCCCGAACCCCCTGATATGAGTTTCGTCCGGCGCATCCCCCTAATTAGAGGCGGACGCATTTGGCGACGCCCCCAAAATTTAGACCAAAACGCGCCGCGCAGATAGAAGACTGTGCGACGCACCTCATCACAGCTTAAGGGAGGAATGTTAATGAGCATCAACAACAGCATGAAACGTTTTGCCGTCGCGGTCGTCGCGACCTTCGCCGCCTTCGCCCTGGTTGCCGCCGACATTTCCGTGTCGGGCGCGCAAGAGACGCAGGGCAGTGGCGGCAACAACACGCCGGCGATGCAAGGGCAGACATCGAACCCACGTCAAGGCAGCCGGCGTCGCGGCAGCCGCCGTGGTACACGTGGTCAAAGCACAAGTTCGGGCACGTCCGGCGAGATGAATACACCCGGCACGGCCACCGACGCCGATACTACCACCGGCGCGCAGACGACGCCCGGCACTCCGTCAACTTCCAACAACACCTCAACACCGGACGCAAACGCGACGGCGACCACCGGCGTGCAGCAGACGCCCGGCATGGCCTCCGGCGGGACGTCATCCGGTGGCGAGCAAACCGATCTGTCGGGCACCTACACCGGCAACATCAACTTCCCGGATCACGGCATGACCGGCGAGTCGACGCTGACCATCACCGGCAACAAATTCACGCTGAGCAGCCCGCAGATGTCACACACGGGGACGGTGGCCGCGGTCATGACGGGCGGGTATACGAGCGTGGCGATGCAGTTCGATAACGCGGCGTCCGGGTCGAGCGGCACCGGTGCGACTACAGGAGCAGCAGCGGGCACAACAACGGGTGCGGCAACGGGCGCAGCGATGGGCGCGGCGGCAGGTACGGCACAGACGCCGACGACAATTTCGTTGCGCGCACGCAAGGTCGGTGATCGGTTAATGCTGTCCAGCGTGCCTGGCGAAAAGAAGTTTTCGTTCACGTCAGGCGGCACCGGCGGCGGCAGGCGGGGTCGACGCGGACGGCGCGGCGCATCATCTGGTGGTGCGACCATGTCAGGCACGATGAACAGCAGCACGCCCGCAGCAGACACGACCAGCGGGGCTAGTGTCGACACCGGCACCGCGACCGGAACCAATCAAAGCACGGGCACGAGCACCGGCGCGGGGACCGCCGCGAGTGCCAACGAAGGCGCGGCGACACCCGCCAGCTCAACCGGCACGACGGCAGTTACCGAGAGCGGTTTGGACGGCAGCACCGAGCGCACCATGCGTCGCGGAAATCGCCGCAGCACCAATCGTCGCGGCACCACCAACCGTCGCGGCACCGCTTCGCCAAACACGATGACCACCACGACGCCTTCGACTCCGCCGCAGCAGTAGCAGAGTCGCAAGGCGCGTTGTGACTGCAACGCTCGCGCCCATCCAATTGCGTGAGATACACTCTAGCGTCAACCGATTAACCGGGGGCGGCGTGTCTAGCGAATAGATGCGCCGCTCATCGCGCGTCTGCGGAGGATAGACGCAATAGGCGACGGTACTTATTTAATGCGCCCATGCAGCGGTCACAACGATCATGCGACGGATAAAGTTTGAAACGTACTTTTCGGGTTACTGAAAACCATATGAAAAAGATGATCCGCATCGCCGGCGGGCAGGGGTTCTGGGGCGACATGCTCGACGCGCCGGTGCGTCAGGTGGAGGGCGGGCTGATTGATTATCTGATGCTCGACTATTTGGCGGAAGTCACGATGTCGATTATGCAGAAGCAGCGCGCACGCGACCCGAACGCGGGGTACGCGCGCGACTTTGTTCAATTGATGCGCGAGATTCTGCCCGCCTGCGTCGAACGTGAGATTCGCGTGACCGCTAACGCCGGTGGGGTCAACCCGCAGGGCTGCGCGGCGGCAGTCGGCGACGTGGCGCGCGAACTTGGCCTGGCCGGACGCCTCACGCTCGGCATCGTGACCGGGGACGACATCATGCCGCAGCTCGACGATCTGTTGTCGCGCGGCGTCGAACTGCGCAACATGGAGACGGGCGAGCATCTTTCAACGGTGCGCGAAAAGATTCAGAGTGCCAACGTCTATCTCGGCGCGTGGCCGATGGTCGAAGCCCTCAAGCGCGGCGCGCAGGTCGTCATCACGGGGCGCGCCACCGACACCGGGTTAACGCTCGCGCCGATGATTCATGAGTTTGGGTGGAAGGCGAACGACTGGAACCTGCTCTCTGCCGGAACCGTCGCCGGCCACATCATCGAATGCGGCGCGCAGTGTTCGGGCGGCAACTGCCAATACGATTGGCAAAGCATTCCCGACATGGCGAACATCGGCTATCCGATTGTCGAAGCGCATCCGGACGGCACGTTCGTGGTGACGAAGCACGCGGGAACGGGCGGGCGCGTCTCGGTGCCGACAATCAAAGAGCAACTCGTCTACGAGATGGGCGACCCACACGAATACATCACGCCCGATTGCGTCGCCGACTTTACGACGATTCGA
Organism: Acidobacteriota bacterium; assembly: GCA_030859785.1. GTDB lineage: Bacteria > Acidobacteriota > Blastocatellia > Pyrinomonadales > Pyrinomonadaceae > JACDEG01. The sequence continues at coordinate 24,047 of JALZJL010000204.1, read as the reverse complement.
CTCGAAGCGGCGGGTGCGGATCGCGTGCGCGTCCACGGCATCGAGGGACGGCCCGCGACCGAATTCCTGAAAGTCTCAATCAGCTACTCGGTGGGCTTCAAGGCCGTCGGCACGTTGGTCTATGCGTGGCCGGATGCTTATCTGAAAGCGCAGGCCGCCGACCGCATTCTGCGCGCGCGCCTCGACCGGCTTGGCCTCCGCTTCGACCACATTCTGACAGAGTACGTTGGCGTCAACGCCACGCATGGCTCGCTCGCCGGCGAGCCGTCTTCAGAGTTGCCGGAAGTGCAGTTGCGCGTCGGCGTGCGTGGCGCAGACCGCCGCGGCGTCGAGCGATTCACCAAAGAGATTGCGCCGCTGATTCTGACGGGGCCGCCCGGTGTCACCGGTTTTGCCGGGGGCCGCCCGAAGGTCGAAGAGATCGTCGCTTATTGGCCGGCGCTGATTCCAAAGTCTGAGATCGAGCCGCGCGTGGAGGTGCTCGAAGTTTGAGCGTGGACATGGACGAAGACGGTCTCTCCACTGAAGAAACGCGCGACGTGGTTGGCGCGTGGCGGCGCGTCGACACAGAGCAGTTAGCCGACTGTCGCGTCTTCCGTGTGCGTCGTGACCGAAGCATTAATCCGCGCGACGGACGCGAGCACGACTTTTACGTCATCGAAGCGCCCGACTGGATTAACGTCATCCCGCTCACCGCGAAGAACGAAGTAGTGTTGATCGAGCAGTACCGGCACGGCACCGAAGAAGTGACACTGGAAATTCCGGGCGGGATGGTCGACGACGGTGAAACTCCGAAGGATGCCACCGCGCGAGAGTTGTTGGAGGAGACCGGTTACGCCGCCGGCGAATTGATATTTCTGGGACGCACGCGCCCGAACCCGGCGATTCAGAACAACTGGATTCACACCTATCTCGCGCGCGATGTGGATTTCCGGCACGCGCCGGAGTTCGACGGCACGGAGCACACCGCCGTCCGACTCGTGCCGCTCGACGGCGTGCCCGCGCTGATTGCCGACGGGACGATCACGCACGCGCTCGTCGTCGTCGGCTTTCATTGGCTCTCTCTTTATGAGACTCTACCGGCGTTCACCAAACAATCGTCAACTGATCAGGCGATGAGTTGAAGACCGAGCGGTCATCGTCGACACTCTTTTAAGATGATGCTAATTCAACTAACAAAACTCGCGCACGCGCGCTCAGGCGACAAGGGTGATACGGCGAACGTCGGGCTCATCGCGTTGCGTGACGATTTCTATCTGTTGCTGGTGCGAGAGGTTACCGCCGCGCGCGTCAGAGAACATTTCAAAGGTATCTGCCGGGGCGAGGTCGAGCGGTTCGAGTTGCCGAATCTCTCCGCGCTCAACTTCCTGCTGCACGAAAGTCTCGGCGGCGGCGGCACGCTGTCGCTGATGACCGACGCGCAGGGCAAGACATTCTCGACCGCGCTGCTGCGGATGCAGATCGAGATTGACGATGATGAAGCCCGCACGCTGGGCTTATGAGGCCGCAATGCGGCTACGTCGGCTGGAAGAGATTGTTGCGCGATGATGAACAGGGTCGTCTTCCTTTCGCGACTAATATTGAACAGTGCCACTAGCGCCGCTCAATAAGAGAGAGCGATAGTGAGCGATGCCGCTGCCGCAATCGACGCTGCCGTTCGAATGTGGTTCCACGCCGTCCAACTGGCAAGATAGTTAGCCCACAGTCTCGCGCCGTCGGGGTCAGCCGGTGCGACCGATGCCAGCGCTTCGTTCTTGGGTACGTTGAACACGACCGTCACTATGAAGCTACCAATCAGATAGAGCGCGCCCCCGACGAGAGAGTAGACGGCGCCTGGTTCCTGCCACCGCCATAGCGACGAGATCATCACAAGCACGCAAGCCGCGGGCGTTCCAAAGAAAGCTGCCATAAACACTGGATTGAAAACGGCGACGTTGATCGATTGCATAGCGGCGATACCATCGGAGGGCGGGAGGCGAGCGAGGGCCTTCATCACGAGCGACGAAAATGCGAAAAACACTTCGGCCATCAGTCCGCAACCGAGCGCCGCGCAGAGCGTCAAAGCAAACATCAAGCCGTCAACTGCTGCCATCGAGCCTCCTGCGGATTGCCGCCCAACGCTGCGATTCAGATACTGCCCAAGAGCGGGGCGATTAAACAGTCATCTCAATCGTTTGTTAGGCGCGGCCTTCTACTCTTTGAGCCTCGCCGCAACTATTACCCCGGTTGACCAATTCATCTTCGTAATCATCAAGTTGCTTCTGCTCTCCAACACTGAAATAAGTTGACTTGCTTTGGAAGCATGACCTTCAGGCCAATTAGGTTGCGGCAACATATCATCTATCACATACAAGCCGCCTACTTTGAGCGATTCAAGAGCCTGTTCAAGGTGGCTGTACTTGCCCGGCCATGTGTCTGCAAAGATCAAATCAAATTGTTGATTCGTAAATCTTTCAAGCAGAACCCCACTATCTTCCACGTAAAAGGCGACCCTTCGATCATGACCTAAATACTTCCTGGCGACAGATACGACACTGTCATCATTATCAACCGTGACGAGCTGAGAATCCTGGTCCATACCATCAAGAAGCCAAGCTGTTGCTATACCAGTGCCGGTGCCAAGTTCAAGGAATTGACAAGCGGGCTTGGTCGCAGCAAGTGTTCGCAACAAAGAGCCGGTTAACAGGTCGGATGACATCCGGAACCCTAACGACTCGGACTCTTGTTGGATTTGCTTCAACGTAGCAGGTGGGTTTAGGTTTTCTTGATCGTTCATATCCACTTTGTTGAAACTTCGAAGCGCCCAGCAACTAATTATTCCGCCCAAGCCTGAGGTTGCGCGGATACTACACAGAGCACCCTCACGCTTGCAACCGAGCAACGATACGGGTGCGGAGTTCACTCGCGTTCGTGGTGCGTGTTGCGATCCGCTTCGGTCGGTTGTCCCGTTCCGCGCTCATCCTGTTGTAAACTGAACACCGCTTGTATGATCACGACGACGGAAATCCCTCGGTGACTCTTCACCAAGGAAACCCTGTCATTTATCAGTTGGCACCTGCCAAAAGTCGAATCATGAACAACAATATCATCAATCTCGAATCATCAATCCGGCATGGCTATGCGCAGGTTGGCGATGTGCGTCTGCATTACGTCGAGCGGGGTGACGGCGAACAGTTGGTCATCCTGCTGCACGGTTTTCCCGAATGCTGGTATTCGTGGCGGCATCAGTTGACGGCGCTCGGTGAACGCTTCCGGGTCGTCGCGCCGGACATGCGCGGCTACAACTTGAGCGACAAGCCGCCGCGCGTCGAGGACTATCGGATGACGGCGCTGGTGCAGGATGTGTTGAGTCTCATTCGTCACTGCGGCGCGCGTCAGGCAGTGATTGTCGGTCACGACTGGGGGGCGGCGGTGGCGTGGGAGTTGGCGCGGCGTCACCCCGAATACGTCTCGAAGCTGGCAGCCCTGCAAGTCCCGCCGCTCGCCGCGTGGTCGAACAATCTGACTTTGAAACAACTGCTGAGAAGCTGGTACATGTTCTTCTTCCAACTGCCGCGCGTGCCAGAGTGGTGGATCGGCGCGCAGGATTTCGCCGGAGTCGAACGAATGTTCAAGCGGACCGCGCGGCGCGGAACGTTCACCGAAACGGACATCGCCACCCTTAAGTCGGCGCTGCGCCAACCCGGCGCGTTGACCGCGAGCATCAACTACTATCGCGCCAACTTAAGATCGCTCCTCAGCCGGAGAAAGGGCGACGACGAGTACAAGATTGGCAACATGAACGAGATTGGCGATGTGGACACGCGTGACGTGGTGCGTGTGCCGACGCTGTTCATCTACGGCGAGCGTGATTTCGCCATCGTGCCGGAGACGGTGCGCGGCGTCAGCCGCTATGTCGACGCGCCGTACCGCGAAGTGCGGCTGGCGAACATCGGGCATTGGGTGCAGCAGGAGTCGCCGTCCGAGGTCAATGCAGCCCTGCTCAGTTTCCTCAACGATCAATAATCGTCAATGCGACAGGCGCGACGCTTAACCGGATGATGGAAGAGAAATCACAAGTCCTACTAACGATGGAGGGTGCGGTCGCCTTTGTCACGCTGAACCGCCCTGAAAAACGGAACGCGCTGAGCGACGCGGTGGTGAATGAGTTGAAGCGTGCGTTGCGCGCCGCCGACAACGAGCGGACGGTACGCGTCGTCGTCATCACGGGTGCGGGCGTCGATTTCTCGTCCGGCGCAGACCTCGCAGCGCTACAGAAAATCTCCGAAAACTCGATCACCGAAAATCTCGAAGACGCGCAGAGTTTGATGGAATTGTTTGCGCTGATTCGGCGTGTGCGCGTGCCCGTCGTCGCCGCTGTGCGCGGTCGTGCGCTGGCCGGTGGCTGCGGCCTCGCGACCGCGTGCGACATCGTGCTCGCCTCTGACTCGGCGCGCTTCGGTTATCCAGAAGTCAGGATCGGGTTTGTGCCTGCGATGGTGATGGCTATCCTGCGCCGCAACGTTTCAGAGAAGCGCGCCTTCGAATTGATTACACGCGGTGCCGACATCAGCGCAGTGGAAGCCGAGCGCATCGGACTCGTCAATCAGGTCTTCAACGACGCGACTTTTGAAAGCGAAGTTGAGAAGTACGTCGCCGGATTCGAGAAGGTCAGCCGCTCCGCCGTGATGCTCACCAAGCGTTTGCTCTACCACATGGACGGGATGTCCTTTGACGCCGCTTTGCAATCAGGTGTAGATATTAATGCCATCGCGCGGATGACCGAAGACTGCCGCGCCGGCATCGAACAGTTTCTCAAAAAATAGTCACCGGCACGGTCGTCGAAATCATCCATCATCCCTTAAACGTGCGGTTTACTTTTCCTCATTCATCATTCATCCTTCACGCACTCTATGACTCGTCCGTTATTGATGTCACTGTTTGATGACGTGGAGCGGCGTCCGCTGTCGGTATCCGAACTCACGACGCAGGTGCGCGGTGCGCTCGAAAACCGCTTCGCGTCGGTGTGGGTCGAGGGCGAGATTTCCAACTTCAAAGCGCACGCCTCGTCAGGCCATTGGTATTTCACGATCATGGACGCGAGTGCGCAACTACGCGCGGCCTGCTTCCGCGGCGTCAACGGGCGCATCCGCTTCCGCCCGTCCGACGGTCTGCTGGTGCGCGCGCGCGGGCGGCTCACGGTTTACGAACCGCGCGGTGAATATCAGTTGATGGTCGAAGCACTCGACCCGGTCGGCGCGGGCGCGTTGCGCATCGCGTTCGAACAGTTGCGTGACCGTCTCGCGGCGGAAGGCTTGTTCGCCGAAGAGTTGAAGAGGCCGCTGCCTCTGCTGCCGCGACGCATCGGCATCGTCACGTCGCCATCGGGCACGGCCCTCCGCGACATCGTCCGCGCGATCACGCGGCGCACGCGCACCGTCAGTATTCTGTTTGCCCCAGCGCGCGTGCAGGGCGAAGGCGCGGAAAGCGAGATCGTGTGCGCCATCGAAGCGCTGAACGCTTATCACCGGAGCGCGCTCGCCGAGAATCGACCCGGCGAAGGAATTGACGCGCTGATCGTCGGTCGCGGCGGCGGGTCGAGCGAAGACCTGTGGGCGTTCAACGGGGAAGAGGTCGCACGTGCGATTCGCGCGTCGCGGATTCCGGTCATCTCCGCGGTCGGCCATGAAACGGATTTTACCATCGCCGATTTCGTCGCCGATCTGCGTGCCGCGACGCCGACCGCCGCCGCCGAAATAGTCGCCGCGCGCGAAGACGAGGTCGCGGCCAATGTTCTCAGCTTGACGCGCGATCTGGTACGCGCGATGCGTTTCCGGCTCGTTCAAGAGAAGGCGCGCGTGCAGGACGCCGCGATGTCGCACGGCTTCGATGATACGCGGCGCCATCTCCGCATCGCGCGCGACCAAGCCGATGCAGCCGCGCTCTCGTTGGAACGATTGATGACGCGCGCGGTCTCTAAGTCACGCCGCCGGGTTGATGCGGCTGTATTCCGTCTGTCGCCGGCGCCGCTGGTTGCGCGTGCGGGCGCATCACGCGCGCGGTGGGTGGTCGCGCGTCTGTCGCTTGACACCGCCGCGACGGTGCGTGTGGAGAATGCGCGCGCGCGCCTCGCGGTCGCGGCAGCATCGCTCGATGCGCTGTCTCCGCTGGCGGTGCTCGGGCGTGGGTACGCGCTGGCTGAGGATGAGCAAGGATGCTTGGTGCGTACGGCGCATGAAGTAAGTGCGGGCGACACGGTGCGCGTCCGTCTCGCGGACGGGCGACTGCTGTGCCGCGTCGAAGAAGTGTTTGATGAATCGACGGAGAGGCGGTAAAGAAAGTGGCAATGTCTTCGACGGGAACCTCCGGGCGACAATCGCGCAGCCGCATCGTGATCGATGTCGAGCAGGCACGGCAGTCGGCGGGTGGTGGCGGCAATCGGCGGCGAGGCGGGCGCACGACGACCACGCGCACACGAAAAGTGTTGACGGTCATCGGGCTGGTCGTCGTCGCGGGTCTCTCGGCGCTACTCGTCGGCGGCTACGTGTGGTGGCGAAACTACCAAACAAGTCCCGCGTATTCCCTTGCTCTGTTGGCCGATGCCGCTCAGCGCGATGATCTACGCACGGTCGACGAACTGTTGGACAGCAACCGCGTCGCCGAAAACTTCATCCCGCAGGTGACGGATAAACTAATCGAGAGCGGCGTCTCCGTCGCGCAGGCCGAAGTGATGCGCCGGCAAATCGCCTTGCTCGCGCCGCAGTTTCTGCCCGGTGTGCGCGACACGCTTCGCGACGAGGTCGTGCGTAGCGTCAAAGAAGCGGTCGCGCGCAGCGGGCGTCAACAAATGCCTTTTGTGCTGCTCGCGCTCGCCGTGCCGCGCGTCATCGAAAGCGTCAATGACGTGAACGAACCGGGTGGCGAAGGGGATGTCGTCAAAACCGTGACGGTGAAAATCAACGACCGCCCGACGGTGCTGACGATGCGACAGAACGGCGCGCGCTGGAAAGTTGTCGCGGTCAGAAACGAAGATTTGACGGCGACCATCGCCGCCCGCGTGACCGCCAGCCTGCCGACGCTACCGCTCGGCGAGAGACCGGCAGAGCAACGGGGCGTGCGCCGTGTTGCGCCGGTGCGATAATCAAGAGTGGCAAAGGCAAAAGTAAAAAGGTAACAGGCAAAAGTGAAAGCCAGTCGGAACAGATGTTTGATGTCAGATGCTGGATGTTAGTTAAGACACGCCGGTGTGGTGGCTAACATCTGACATCCAACATCTAGTTTCTTTGAACTTGATGAGGTGTGGAGAAGTAAAATGGCGAAGCGAGAATCGGCCGCGGCGGCAAAGAAGATACCGAGCGAGGCAACGGCATCCGAGCCGAAGAATCAGGATTTCGAAACGTCACTGGCGTCGCTTGAAAAGATTGTGCGCGAACTGGAGCGCGGCGACCTGCCTCTGGAAAAGAGCCTTGAGCTTTTCGAGCGGGGCGTGCGCCTGTCTCGTGTCTGTCAGGAGCGCCTGAGCGAAGCCGAGCGGCGCGTCGAAGTACTGTTGCGCGATGACGAGGGACGCCTGGTCGTAGGCAACTTCGAGGACGATGACGAGGCGTTAGAGTTCGACGACGCGGGCGGAAGCAACACAGAAGGAGAGCCGGAGGAAGATGAGGACGTCTTCTGAGAAGATACCCGTCGCGGTGTCGGTGGACGATGACGCCGGCGGCGACCATCATCCGTCGCACGCTTCTGAAGAGGATGCGGCGCACGCCTTCTTCGCGCGTTGTCACGGGCTGGTGGACGAACGCCTTCACCGGATCGTGCCGGCGGAAGAAGTTGCGCCCGTCACGGTGCATAGTGCGATGCGGTGGAGTCTGTTCGCGGGCGGCAAGCGATTCCGACCGGCGCTGTTGCTCGCCGTCGGCACGGCTTTCGGCGCGCCGGACGAAGACCTGCTGGCGACCGCGTGCGCCTTCGAGATGGTGCATACCTATTCGCTGATTCACGACGACCTGCCGGCGATGGACGACGACGACTTGCGGCGCGGTCGACCAACCTGCCACATCAAATTCGGCGAAGCGACGGCGATTCTGGCGGGCGATGCATTGCAGGCGCTTGCTTTCCAAACAATCGCCGGCGACGAACGACTCGCCGCCGAATTGCGCATCGCGCTGACACTCGAACTGGCGCGCGCGGCGGGTACACCGGCGGGGATGGTCGCCGGGCAGGCATACGATCTCGCCGCCGAATCACGCGACGGGGTAACGATTGATGAGCTTGATTTGATTCACCGGCACAAGACCGGCGCGATGATTGTGGCGGCGGCGCGGTGCGGCGCGATGATCGCGGGCGCGGGCGACAGAGAATTGGCATGCGTCACGAAGTACGCGCGTGAACTAGGACTGCTTTTTCAGATCACGGACGACCTGCTCGACGTGACGGCGACCGCCGCAGACCTTGGCAAGACGCCGGGCAAGGACGCGCGCGCACACAAAGCCACGTATCCATCACTCTACGGTCTCGAAGCCGCGAGAGAGAGAGCGGGCGCAGTCTACGCGGAGGCGTGCGCGGCGCTCGACCAGCTTGAGCGCCCGATCCAGCTTCTGCAAGCCATCGCCGGCTTGATCCTTAAACGTCGCGCCTAAGTTTGTTGAGAAAGTGCGGCGCCACCAGCCCCGGTCTCAGTCCGCATCAATTGTCCGTCGTCAGAACGCCGCCAGCACTGCGTCGGCGTGAGCTTCGACATCCACCTTGTTGAAGATTTTCTTGACCTTGCCGTGCTCATCGATCAGAAATGTCTTGCGCGCCACGCCCATGAATTTCTTGTCACCCCATGTCTGCTCGCCATAGACGCCGTAAGCGTTAGAGACCGTGTGATCCGTGTCGCTCAGGAGCGTGAATGGGAGACTGTATTTGGAAGTGAATGCCTGGTGAGAAGACTCGTCGTCGAGCGAGACGCCGAGCACCTTGATGCCCCGCTCTTCATAGACCGAGTGGGCGTCGCGAAACGCGCACGCCTCTATGGTGCAGCCGGGCGTATCGTCTTTCGGGTAAAAATAGAGCACGACCTTTTTTCCGCGTAGCTCCGACAATCTGACCGTGTTGCCGTTTGTGTCGCGCGCCGTAAAGTCGGGCGCAGTATCGCCTTCTTTAATCATCTTTGGATACCTCTCAATTGATTATAATGTGGAAGTTAGAGCGGCAGCATTCTACACGGCGTGCCGGCGAAAAAGAAACGTCTCGGTCGGAGACCTAGACATCCGAATGTTTAGCGCGCCGCGGGTTCTTTGCGGAAGACGCGGAGCGGTTCGGGGATGAACTTGGTGATGCGGTGTGTGGCGATGCGCCCATCGGCGAAAGCCTGATAGAGCGTGAAGTCGGGCAGGCTGAGGCAAGTCAGGGGCGAGCTGAAAACGTAGCCGGTGTCGATGCCGATGGCGCTGTGCGCGATGTAGATGCCGTGGCGGCCAAGGCGACCGAAGAGCGGCAGGAACGGTGTCGGCGTGTGGCCGAAGACGCACGGCTTGCCGTAGTAGAAGCGGAAGAAGTCATCGTCGCGCCCCCACAACAGACGCCGCGCATCGGTATCGCGCGGGTGTTTGCCGCCACCGCCCTCCAACCCGGCATGCACATAGATGGCGTAGTCATCTTCATAGTAGAGAGGCAGCCCGCGGAAGAATTCGAAGTGCGTGGCGGGCACGGCGGTGGCGACCTCGCGCCGTACCGCGTCGTAATCGTCAAGCAACATCAAATCCATTTCGTGCCCGGCGTACTGCGCGAAAGTGTGCTCGCTACCGACCGCATGATGCAGCCACAACTCGTCACCCTGATCAACAAAGTCGAGGAGCATCTGTTCGTGGTTGCCGCGCAGGGCCACGACGCGCCCCGCGCCGGTCTCCGCCTGCAACGCCAACACCGCCTCGACGACGCCGGGCGCGTCCTCGCCACGGTCGATGTAGTCGCCGAGCAGCACCAACGTGTCCGCCGCCGGGTCGCGCGGCAGACGCTTGACCAGCGCGCCGAGTTGCGCACGACGCCCGTGGATGTCACCGATGACGAATGTCTTCGCTGCGGTTTTCATGGCGCTCAATACTGCACATAGTTACTGCGCATCGGCCCTGGCGCGCCGATGCGACTCCGCGATGCGCTCCATTAACGCGATGAAGCGCGGGTCGTCATGAAACTCCTCCCAACTCGGGTCTGACTCGAACCAGTGACGGTTCTCGTTGCCGAGCGTGATCGCTCGCTCCAGCCAATCGAGCGCTTCGTCGCGCTCGCCCAGCACGGCGTATGCAGTCGCCAGCCAATAGGCGATGTCGTGGTCGACGGCGGCGCTCTCTTTGACGCTATCGGTCAACTCGGCGCGCGCCTCTTCGATCTTGCCCTGCGCGATGAGCGTCCTTGCCAGCAACGGGCGAATGCCGTCGAGCCGCGGGTGACGCGCGAGCACTTCGCGTAGTAGCACCGCTGCCGCCTCCGTCTCGCCGCGCTTTTGCAGCACGACAGCGCGGAAGGTTTTGACCAGCGGATGATCCGGCTCCATCGCGGCACCCTGGTCGAGTTCCGCGAGCGCGTCCTGATAGCGACCCTGATACATGAAGATGCGCGCGCGGTTGTAGCTGACGACGACGCGCTCAGCCGGGTTGAGGCGCAGCATCCGGCTGAACTCGACGAGTGCTTCTTCGTACTCGCCGTCGAGTCGATGCAGCGTCGCCTTCACAAAATGCACGCCGACATCATTCGGGGCCTCGCTGCGCAGGCGTGTGACCTCCGCCCGTGCCGCCTGCTTTTCGCCGCGTGCCAGATGGATAAAAACCATCAGCATCCGCGCCTCAAGCAGATGCGGGTCGCGTTCCAGCGCCTGTGCGAATTCACGCTCGGCGCGGTCATAATCGCCGGCGTCGCCGAAGCCTTTAATCACACGGTTGGCATAGGCTCCGCCGAGCGCGCAGTGAGCCAGCGCGAACGTTGGGTCGAGTTCGACGGCGCGCGTGAAGTGCTTGATCGCGTCGTCGGAGTCTTCGCGCGCCAGTGTGTGGTAGATGAACTTGCCGTGGCAGTCGCGCCCGCGCAGGTATTCCTCGTAAGCTGCGCTGCTGGTCGTGGCGGGACTCGCGGTGATGCGCGCCTGCGTCTCGGTGGTATGGGTCAGATTCAGACCGTCGACGATGTGCTGCACAATCGTGTCCTGCACGGCGAGCATATCTTCAGTCGTCGCGTCGACGCGGTCGCTCCACAGAATCTCGCCCGACGCCACGTCGAGCAGTTGCGCCGTTACGCGCAGGCGCTCACCGACACGCAGAAAGCTGGCGGCCAGCACCGAGCCGACGCGCAATTCGCGCCCCGCCTCGCGCGGGTCGACCTGCTTGCCGGCGTACTTGGCGATGACCGACGATGGGCGCACCACCAGGGAACGCAGACGCGCCAGTTCCGTAATGACGGCGTCGGCAAGGGAAAACTCGTAGAAGTTAGCTTCGGGATCATTGCCGAGATTACGAAACGGCAGCACCGCGATTGATTGCGGCGTCGCGGTGTCGGTGGTCGACGGCGTCTCGTCGAGCATCGGGCGTGGCGGAGGGGTGTTGCCGGTGACCGTGGCGCCACCACCGCTCGGCCCGGGCGGGATGGAGGTGGGCATCGCTTCGACGCCGGTCAGACGGCGCAGCCAGCGCCTGAATGAGCGACCGACGCTGGTCGAGCCGTGTTCATGGCGGGGCGTGACCGGGGCGACGCCGACGCCGTGCAGCCCGGTCATCTCACCGCTTTCGGCGCCCGCCGCGCCATCCTCCGCCGTGACCTCACGCCACACACTGCGCAATTCGTCGCGCATCTCGTCCATTTTCTGATAACGCGCGGTGGGGTCCTTCGCCAGCGCGCGATCGATGATCTGTTGCAGCCGTGGGTGTGGGTTGTCAGTACGCGCTTCGGCAATCGGTTTCGGCGTGTCGTGCAGTACGGCGTAGCGCACCTCGATACTGGTGGTGCCGCGGAAGGGCCACGTCCCGGCGAGCATCTCGTAGAGCAACACGCCGGTAGAGAAGATGTCGGCGCGATGGTCGACGTGCCCCCCGCGCGCCTGCTCCGGCGCGGCATAGGTCGCTGTTCCGTATGGTACGCCGACCTCGGTCAGATGAATGTTGCCGGGCGTTTCCGGGTCGCGACCATCGTCGAGCAGCTTGGCGAGGCCGAAGTCGAGCACCTTCGCCAGCCCGGTGTCAGTGACCATTACGTTGCCCGCTTTGATGTCGCGGTGAATAACGCCCCGTGCGTGCGCGGCAGAGAGCGCGTCGGCGACCTGCGTCGCAATCGAAACCGCGCTTCGCAATTCCAGCGGTCGGCCATCGACCAACTCGCGGACGTTGCGCCCCTCGATGTACTGCATCGCGATGAAGTTGATGCCGTCGACTTCGTGCAGGCCATAGATCGTGCAGATGTTCGGGTGGTCCAGTGACGAGGCGAGTTGCGCTTCACGCTCGAACCGCTTGAGGTTGACTTCTCTGGCCGTCAACTCCGGGGCGAGCACTTTAATTACAACGGTGCGTCCGAGCTTCTCGTCGACGGCCTTATAGACCGTGCCCTGTCCGCCCGCGCCGAGCTTTTCCGAAATGCGGTAGTTGAGGAGGGTCGTGCTAATCATCAATGGATTCGCGGATTTTAATTGGCGATTTTAGATTCTGGTAGCGTTTGAATCCGACGACTCCGGATTGTACGCTTCGGAGTGCGGGCCTTCAATCGTAAATTGAAAATCATTTGTGCTTTACGGCTGGCGCACGGCCAGCACTAATCATGCACCGTTCAACCACGCGGCGGGTTGCCCCAGCCGGACGAGACATACTCACCGTCTTCGACGATGCACGGCACGGTTGGGTCATCGCCGGAGAAGGCGAACATCTCGGCGCGGCGCGCGCGGTCGTTTTGTGCGTCGTGCTCCGTCCACGTGACGCCCCTCGACTTGTAGAAGTCGCGCGCCTGCTGGCAGTACGGGCAGCCGGGTTTGATATACATTACCAGTCCCATAACGTTAATTCCTCCGAGTGGTTTGTTGATTGAATCGGTTAAGCCATAGTTTAGCAGCCGTCCGCCGAGGATGCGAAGAGGGCGTTCAGACGGCGCGCCGAACAGTTGAATGACGACGGGCCGGAGTCCGCGGCTTTGAAATTCTAGGCGCCGGCATCTGCCCGACCTTCGTCCTGCAACCCGGCGAGTTGCGCGAACTGTTCAAGGAGTGGAAGATAAGTAGGAAGGCAAAAGTAAAAAGGTCAAAGGCAAAAGTAGAAACCAATCATGACGGGCCTTTTGTCCAGCCGAAAGCAAAAATCTGATTCATGCATGATGTAATTATCATCGGCGCCGGCCCCGCCGGGTTGTCCGCTGCGCTTTGGTGTGACGAGCTTGGGCTGGACACGCTGGTGCTCGAACAGCGTGCGGAGACGGGCGGTCAACTGCTGTGGGTGTATAACCGCATCGCCAATCACCTCGGCGTGATAGAAGCGGAGAACGGGCGCGCGTTGCGAGACATGTTCGCCGCGCAGGTCGAGGCGTCGGAGTTTGATCTGTGGACGGGAGTCGAGATTGCCGGCGTCGACCTCGGCGCGCGGCGCGTGCGTCTGCAAAGCGGCGAAGAGTTGCAGTCGATCTGCATCATCGTGGCGACGGGCGTCCGCCGCCGCCGACTCGGCGTTCCCGGTGAAGCGGAACTGACCGGACGCGGTGTCGTTGAGTCGGCGACGCGCGACCGCGATTTACTGGCGGGACATGATGTGTGCGTCGTCGGCGGCGGTGACGCGGCAATCGAGAACGCGCTGCTGTTGGCCGAGGTCTGCCCGACCGTGACGGTGGTGCATCGAGGCCGGAGCCTGCGTGCACGCAACGAATTCGTCGAGCGTCTGCGCGGGGAACACTGCATCACGCTGTTTACTGAATCAGAACTGATGCGCATTATCGGCGGCGCCGAGGTCGAGGCCGTCGAGATTCGGCGACGCGGCGCGATCAAGCCGTTTCAGATGGCGGTGCGCGGCGTCGTCATCCGCATCGGCGTCGAGCCGGACACCGAGTTATTCAGGGAGCAAGTCAGCACCGACGAGCGCGGCTACATCAAAGTGACGAATGTGCAGGAGACGAATGTAGAGAACGTCTTCGCCATCGGCGACGTTTCCAACCCGCTCGCCCCGACCATCAGCGGCGCGGTCGGCGCCGGCGCGACCGCCGCCAAAGTAATCGCCGCGCGGCTCAACCACGGCACACGCTAAAATGCATTACCAATTAAAAAGACAAGCCACGAATGACACGAATCACACGAATGAAATGTTTGACCGTCGAACAGTTTTCTTATATGGCATGCGTTCAGCGATCAGCCATCAGCGGTTAACCGATCATGCGCCGCGCCCGTTATTCAATGGCGCGCCTTATTCAACTCAGCGAAGGGCCCACGCGCTGACTTTGTTTTAGCTGATCGCTGACTGCTGACCGCTTTTCTTAAATGCTATACGACACAATCACGCCGACGGAGTTGCATGAGCGGATGAAGCGCGGCGAGCCGATCAGGGTAATCGACGTGCGCGAACCGGCGGAGCACGATGTGGCGTCCGTCGACGGAGCGGAACTGCTTCCGCTGAGCCGCTTCGATGAATGGGCCGACACACTTGACCCGGCGGATGAGTTGATCGTGATGTGTCATCACGGCATCCGCAGTGGGCAAGTCTGCGCGTTTCTTGCGCGGCAGGGATTCCAAAAGCTTCATAACCTTTCGGGTGGCATCGACGCCTGGTCAATTGAAGTCGACCGGGGCGTACCGCGTTACTGAAGATGCAGAGGTTAGAAGTTGGTCGTGCCCGTTCACCTGACGTCGAACTCACGTTATGCTGCTGTTGAATCTTTATGAGGATAGGCGAACAAACAAATCAACACTCTATCGTTGGGCGTTGGCGTCGGGTCTCATCGGAGGATGCTGCTAACCCAGACGAAGAAGTTACCATGGTGTTCATCCCCGACGGTAAGCTCGTTTATATCGTCCACGATCTAGATGGCAAACACGTCATGAATCTTGTGTATGAGATAGCAGGTGAAACGCTCATCACGGATCAACCTTCTGAGCCGAGGAAAGAACATACAGGATTTTACTTTGAGTCGGATGATCTTCTCGTTCTTGAATACAGTGGTGTTAAGACGTGGTTTCGGCGTGAGGGGTGAAGCCGCACGCGGCATAACATCGGCATGTAACCCGACCGCGAATAGCGCGGCTCTCATCCGCAAGACTTGGCTATTTCGGCGTTGTGTGCGGCGGGTGTTGAGCACACCGAACTGTCTTGACTATGACGAATGAAAACATCGACGGCGCGCGGCGGGTGGCGTACACGGCGGAGCATGCCGCGGCGTATCCGGTGGAGTATCTGGTCGGAATTGATCTGTACAATGCCGGCGAGTTTCACGCGGCGCATGATGCTTGGGAGGATCGTTGGATGGGCGAGGTCGGCCCGGCGGAAAAGCTCTTTCTACAGGCGATGATTCAGTCGGCGGTGGCATTTCATCATCTTGAGATCGGGCGGCCCGGCGCAGCGCGGCGGATGCACCAGATGGCGAAAGAGAAGTTCGCGCGCCTGCCGTCCAAGTGTTTCATGTCGCTCGACCTCGAAGACTATCAAGTGCAACTCGACCGTGCGCTGTCGTGGCTCGATGGCGCGCCCGACCCGCGCGAGTTGACGCCGCCGGCAATCGATCCGCCCGTCATCAGATTGCAGCCCGGAGTAATGGAGTTTGATTGATGAGCATTGGCATTGAGAAACGAGAAACAAGCGGCGCGGTGCTGGCGCGCGACGTGCGATTAACATTGATTGCGCTCTGGTTGGGGGCCGCCGTCTTCTTCAGTTTCGCGGTTGCGCCGAGCGCGTTTGCGGTGCTGCCGGCGCGCGAACTAGCGGGTGCGGTGGTCGGTCGCACGCTCGCCGTCGTCAATGTCGGCGGCTTCGTCATCAGCCTGTTGCTGATTGTGACCGTCCCGTTCGCCGGAAGTTTGGTCAGCCGGCGTGCATTGTTATTAGAGTCGGTCGCGCTCACAATCATCGCGGTGGTGACGGCGGCGGGGCAGTGGATAATCACCCCGCGACTCAAAGCGTTGCGCGCGCAGATGGGGCGACCGATTGACGCGCTCGCGACGGGCGACCCGTTGCGCGTCGCATTCGGCAGTCTACACGGCTACTCGGTGATGGCGCTGAGCGTCGGGATGATCGCCGCGTTGATCGCGCTGCTCTTAATTGCGCGCCGTGCGGGACAAAGAACATCACCCGCATCGAGAAGCTTCGCGGCGTTGATGTTAATTGCCGCTTTATCCGGCACGACCCCGGCGCAAAACACCGGTTCGACCCCACCCGTTTCAGCACCGGCGATCACTTCTGAACGCACGAATGCTGAACGCGCGAGTAGCACGGTCGAGTCGCGCCAGGAGACTTTTGAGGCGGTCTGGCGCGCTGTCAACGAGACGCATTACGACCCGACGTTCGGCGGCGTCGATTGGAACAAGGTGCGCGCAGAGTATGCCCCGCGCGTCGTGGCGGCGCGAAGCGACGAAGAGTTTTACAGCGAGTTGCGGAGGATGCTGAATGAGTTGCGTCTGTCGCACTTCGCGATCTATCCGCCGGGCGCGTTAGACCCGGCGGCGAACGGCGGCGCGACGAACGGTCGTACCGGGATCGACCTGCGCTTCATTGATGGGCAAGCGGTGGTGACGCGCGTGCCGTCTGAATCAGCAGCAGTGGCGCGCGCCGGCGAGTTGCGACCCGGCTTCGTAATTAAAAAAATCGACGACGTTGATGTGGCGCAGATTCTCGCACGCTTCGATAAGGCCGCGATGCCGCCGGCTCGGAATGCTGTCTATGCAATGGCCGCCGTGCTCAAACGGCTCGGCGGGCCGGTTGGAAGCAGAGTCCGCGTGACGTATCTCGACGCGGAAGACCGCGAGCGCGAAGCGTTGATTGAGCGTGCGGCGCAGGCGTCTGAGATGTCGCCACCGTTCGGCAACTTTCCGGCGATGCCGATTGAGTTCGAGACGCGACGGTTGCGCAGCAACGTCGGTTACGTTCGCTTCAACACTTTTCTCATCCCGTTGATGGAGCGGATTCGCGGCGCGGTGCGCGAGATGGGCGACGCGACCGGATTGATCTTTGATTTGCGCGGCAACCCAGGCGGATTCGGCATGATGGCTCCGGGAATTGCCGCGTTGCTCAACACCAAACAGGTCTCGCTCGGCACGATGCGGATGCGCTCCGGTCACGTCAACTTCGTCGCGTACCCGCAGTCCGCGCCGTACACCGGGCCGGTCGTCGTCGTCATCGACGGCCTCAGCCTCTCGACAAGTGAAATCTTCGCCGGTGGGATGCAGGAGACGGGACGCGCCAAAGTTGTCGGCGAGCGGAGCGGCGGCGCGGCGCTGCCTTCAGTGATAAAGAAACTGCCGAACGGCGCGTTGCTGCAACACGCCATCGCCGACTTCACGACACCGGCGGGTCATGCCATTGAGGGGCGCGGTGTGACTCCGGACATTGAAGTGAAACTCGACCGCCGCGCTTTGCTCGCAGGCCGCGACGTGCAACTTGAGGCGGCCATCGATTATATTTTGCGAACGCCAACGAAAGCAGTCAGGTGATTACGAACCATAAAGGATAAAAAAATCAAAGATGAAGCATGTGTTATCAGTCATCGCTCTTATAGTCTTAATGTTAATCTCTACCTCGGCGCAGCAGTCGCCGGTGCCATCGCCGGGCGGCGCGCCAAAGACAATTGCCAACCCGCAGACACCATCACCAACAGCCGCACCGCCGACAACAACCGCGCCGATGCCGTCGGTCAAACGTTTGCTTGATGATTATGTGAAGGTGATTGGAGGCGAGGCCGCCGTCCGCCGAACAAGCAGCCGCGTCTCGAAGGGTACAGTTGAAATCAGCTCAATGGGCGCGAAGGGCACGGTCGAGGTTTATCAACAAGCGCCGAACAAGATGACCATCGTCACGACGCTGCCCGGACTCGGCGTGTTCAGAGAGGGATTTGACGGCACCGCCGGGTGGGCGCAAGACCCGTTCTCCGGACTGCGCGACAAGACCGGCGCGGAGTTGGCGCGGACGAAGCGCGAAGCCAGTTTCTATCGTGATGTCGAGATGGCGAAACTCTATCCGAAGATGGCGGTCACCGGAATCGAAAAAATCAACGGTCGTGACGCCTACGTAATCGAGGCCGCGCCCGCTGAAGCAGGTTCGACGTCTGACAAATTCTACTTCGACAAAGAGACAGGGCTGATCGTCCGTTTCGACACGATGAGCGTGACCCCGCAGGGCACGATTCCAGTGCAGGCCTATCTTGAAGATTACAAACCCGTCGACGGCGTCAAGATACCGTTCATGATGCGGCAGACACTAGCCGGCACAGAGATCATCATTCGCATGACAGAGGTTAAGCACGACGCGCCGTCCGACGCCGCGAAGTTCAACAAGCCGACGGCGCCGTAGTCGATTTAAAAAGCGCGGCGCACTTAGTCACCGTCACCGAACCTGAAGGAGCGTATTCATCAACGTGGAAATTATCGAAGACTTTCCGAAGTGGCACGAGAACTATCGCCGCTGGTCGCAGTGGCCGGACGCGATGCCATCGCGCGACGAAATGCGGCACGACTACCCCGTGGTTGTGAACAAGCGGGCACCGTTCGTTCCGGCGCGGAGTGCGTTGTCGATGCTCAACCTGGCATTGATTACTTCAGCGGGCGCGTATATCGACGGCACCGAAGGGTTCGACCTGGACGCGCCGCGCGGCGATGCCAGCTTCCGCGAAATCCCCATTGAAATCGAGGCCGAGGATTTGCGCTGGGCGGCGCGCGGCTACGACCCGAAAGCGGTGCTTGAAGACATGAACGCGCAGGTTCCATTGGCACGACTCGCTGAGTTCGAAGGCAACGGCATCATCGGCCAATTGTGCCCGGTCTTCTGGAGCTTCTGCGGATTCATACCGAGCGCCCGGCGTCTGGTCGAAGATTCGCTGCCGCAACTGGTCGACCGCGTCGTGCGCTATGAAGCGCAGGCCGCGCTGCTGATTCCGGCTTCGCGACTCTGTCACCAATCAATGGCGCTGGCCGCGCGCGCCATCGAAATCGCCGGCATCCCCACGATGATGATTGTGATCGAGCGCGAGACCGCCGAGCGTGTGCGACCACCGCGTGCAGCCTACTACGCCGGCGAATTCGGCAGCGTCGCCGGGCATCCCAACTGGCCGGAGCATCAGCGGCGCGTGCTCGACGAAGCGTTGCGCCTGCTTGAGCCGATGGATCACAGCGGCATCCGCAAACTTACCGTCGACCTTGAAACGACAATCGAAATTGGGCGCGGCGAGAAGTGAATGGAGTTGCGGGTTAGATAGTAAGGCAAAAGTAAAAGCCAGTCGGAACAGATGTCAGATGCTGGATGTTAGTCAAGAGACGCAGGTGTGCTTTCCAACATCTGACATCTACGCTTTTATGCATTCATCCGTTCACGACGTTAAATTCACGTGGCCGACATGAGGCGTCACGCTCCTGACGCGAGCCAGCACTTCTTCGACTTGCGTGAAGTCGAATGGCTTGGCGATGATCCCGTCGGCAGCCTCTTCCCAGTTGTTCCGTGAGTCGCCGTCCTTGCCGTGGCCGGTAACGATCACGACACGCGCGCCTGATTGGCGGCGTCGCACCTCGCGCGCGACATCCCAGCCGTCCATGCCGGGCATCGATAGATCGGTGAAGACGACATCAAACTGTTGTGTGGCGAGTGCTTTGATTGCCGACCCTCCGCCATCCACCGATATCACCCGGTGGCCCAACTCCCGCAGCATCTCCGTCATCGTGTCGCGCACAATCGATTCGTCGTCAACCACCAGCACGGCCAGCGAGTCCGCTGTCTGCACCGTCGCCGGGCGCGTCCCTTCGATGATGAACGGCGGCGGGGGTCGCACGAGTGGCAGTTCGATGGTGATAACGGTGCCGCTCCCTGGCACGGACGCGACGCTCATCCGCCCCAAGTGGCGTTCGATGATGCCGTAGCTGACGAACAGGCCGAGGCCGGTGCCCTGTGCACCTTTGGTGGTAAAGAAGGGTTCAAAAATCCGTCCGCTGACCTCAGCCGACATCCCTGCGCCGGTATCCGCAAACAGCAAACGCAGGCGACGCGCACCGCGACGTCCGAGCCGTTGTGTGCTGATCGAAAGGCTGCCGCCCTCCGGCATCGCGTCGACCGCGTTGACGATCAAATTAACGAACACCTCACGCAATTCAGAAGCGCTGCCCTCGGTGAACAATCCCTCCATCATGGCGTCGAGCCGCACGTCGTAGTGCAGGCCGCGCGCGCGTGCTTCGTTTTCCCAACGCGTTCGCGTGATCTCGACCGCGTCGCCGAGCAGTGCGCTGACATCAAGCACATCGAACGCCTCGTCTTCCGTCTGGCGCGCGAAGGTACGGATGCGACGCACCGTCACCGCGGCGTCCTGCGCCGCGGTCTGAATGATCTCAAGCCCACGCGTCAACTCGGTGTCGAGCGTCATGCGTTGCAGCAACTGCGCGCGTCCGAGGATCGCCGCCAGTGAATTGTTAAAGTCGTGCGCGACACCCGACGCGAGTTGTCCGAGCGCGCGCAACTTCTCGGACTGCGCAGCGCGCTCGCGCTCCTGCTTCTGCTCAGAAATGTCTCGCGCGATGCCGAGCACGCCGGTCGTCCGCCCGTCGACGACCAGCGGCGCATTGTCGATCATCGCGTGGCGCACGTTGCCGTCGCGCGTCACGTAACGCATCTCGTAATTTTGTGGCACGCCGCTGAGCGCCTCCGCGAAACGTTGTATCACCGCCTCATGGTCGGCCTCGAAAGTCAGATCAAGGTGGTGCCGGCCAATAATCTCTTCCGCCGCGTAGCCGGACATCGCAACGGTTTTGCTATTACACCAGAGGAAGCGGCCCGCTGGGTCGAGCGCGTAGATGGCTTCGCTGGCGCTCTCCATAATGCTTGTCAGCAGCGATTGCTGCTCGCGCGCCACCGCCTCGATCTTGCGCAGTTCGGAAAGGTCGCGCACGGTGCAGACCGTTCCATCCAGCCGCTCGCCGTCCCTGACGGGCTGGGCGGTGACCAGCAGCGTGCGTTGCGAGCGGTCGGGAGCGTATTCAATCGTCACCGCGCGGCCCTCATCCGACGCTTGATCGACGACGCACCCGCCGCCGCCGCGGACACGGAAAATGTCGCAGCAACTGGCACCCAGCAATTGTTGCGGAGAGGTCTGCCGCAGCACCGCACCGGCGCGGTTGACGCGCAGCAACCGGCGCGCATGACCAAAGATGAAGACCCCGTCTGACATCGCGTCAAAGGTCGCTTCCCATGTCTGCTTGCCGCGCGCGACCAGTTGAAAAAACTCCGCCTGCACGACGCCTATCGCCAGTTGCGCAGCGACCGCCTCGACCAGCGCGACCTCGTCCTTCGTCCAGCGACGCACGCGGTCAGTCTGGTGAATGCAGAGCGTGCCGCGAAATTGATCCTGGATGACCAGCGGGCACAGGATTTTCGACCGCGCGCCGTAGGTATGGGTCGACCGGCGCACCTGTGCCTGCAAATCCGGTGGGCCTTCCTGGTGATTAAGCGCGTCGTTGACCACCAGCGATTGATGCGTGCTAATGAGATATTCGCCAATCGGGTCGGCGTAGTTGCTTGTCAGGTCGGCGATACTTGTGACGCCTTCGGCGAGATACTCGTGTTCGACCGGCGATTCAAGGCGCGCCGAATCGTACGGGCGCAGGTAAACGCGCGAGGCACGGAGCGCGCGGCCCAACTCGTGCGTCGCGGTGTGAAGGACTTTCGGCAGGTCGAGTGAGGCGCGGATCGCCTGGCCGAGGCGGTTAATTAAGGCTTCGCGCACCGAGGTTGATTCGGCACGCTGGTAAAGCTCGGCTTGGCGAATCGCGATGCCGGTCTGGTCGGCGACCGCGCGCGCCAACGCGATATCCGACTCGCGCCAGTGGCGCAGCCCGCGCACAGTCGAGACTGCGAATCCACCCATTAATTCTTCACCGCTGGTGATTGCTATGTACATGATCGAGCGCGTCCCAAATTCGCGCAGGATGTGCTCGTAGATGTCACGGATGCGCTCGTCTTGCGCCGCGTCATCAAAAGCCAGCATGCCCTCCCGCTGAAGCTCTTGGATCAAACCGCCGACCGCGTGAATATCGTACTCGCGCCCCGCTGGCGTCACATCGGGCGCATCGTACTCGGCGACGTTACGCACCGTTCCGGCCTCGCGGTCGAGCATATAAATAATGCAGCGGTCGACGCCGAGGTGCGAACCCAATTCGTCGACGGCGGCGCGAAAAACCTCTGCCGGGTCGAGCGAGCGGCGCACCGCGCGCGTGATGCGATTAATCAACGCCTCGCGCTCGGCCTGGTGCGCGAGCACCTCAGCGGACTGTTGCTGCGCGAGGAGTTGCGTTACCTGACGCGCGAACGCGACAACCGGCAGCACGCTCTGCCGGTCGGGGACGCGCCCCGACCGCGGATCGTCGAGCGAGATGAAACCGATACACCCGCCGCCGCGCGTCATCAGCGGGACGAACAACTCGTCGCCATCTTTCCAACATCCTGCCCCGGCATTGATGGATGGACGCGCGAGCGATGTTTTGAAGCGTTCCGGGAAGACACGGTCGAGCACATGGTAGTGGCTCGGCGGATAGTAGGAAGCGAATCCGAGTTCTCCGACTTCGATGCGCACACCTTCGGCAATCAATTGAGCCACCGCGTCGCGCGGGTGCGAGCCGGCGCTGACAAAGGCGGCGAACGCAGCGGAGATATTGGATGAGTATGACAGCACGCGCGGGCGGTACGGCGCGTCATCGGTGAAGAGCGTCACGAGGCACGTGCGATAGTCGGTGATGCGTGTGATTGAGTCGGCCAGTCCGGTGAAGAGTTGCTCGACTTCGGCAGGGTCCTCGACCGCGGTCGCCAGCGCCGTCAGCGTCTCCAACTGTTGAACGGAGGCGCTCAGCCGCCGCTCCGCCTCGACCCGCTCGGACGCGTCGCGCATCGTGCCATGCACACCGACCGCCTGCCCGCGCTGATCGTGGACGAACTTCATCACCGCTTCGAGGTGACGCGGGACGCCGCCGCTGTCGGTCACATGATGAATCGACCGCCACGGCTCGGAAGACACACGCTCGGTGAGCAAGGTAGCGTGGCCGTGATCTTCGACACCAAAAAGTTCCTGGTAGTGTCTGCCGACGAGCGCGGTGGTGGGTTGGCCGAAGAAGCGCGCCCCGGCCTCGTTGATGCTGATCAGATGACCGTCGAGTCCGGCGGTATAGATGATCTCTGCGGCCTGCTCGACGATGGCGCGGAACTGGCGTTCGATGTGGTAACGCTCGGCGAGACGCGCGACCTTGACGAGTAGCTCCTGCCGGCGGAAAGGCATTTCGAGGTAGTCGTCGGCGCCGGCGGCGAGGCCGATCAAGTCGTCGCCCGCCCCCTTGCGCCGCGCGCTCGCCAGCAGCACCGGCACCGAGGCGGTCGGAGCATCGGCTTTCAGCCGGCGACACAACTCGATGCCGTCCATTTCCGGCATCACCACATCACTGATAATCAGGTCCGGCTCGATCCTGCGGGCCAGGTCGAGTGCCTCGGCTCCGCTCCCCGCCGCGACCACGCGGTAGCCTTCGCGCGCCAGTGCCGCCTGCAACAAACCGAGTACTTCCGGCTCGTCGTTGACGACCAGGATCAGGGGACGTGTTCGTGGAATTGATAGACTGGGGGTTGTCATCGGTGAAACGTGCGACCCGCACTGAAGACGCTTGCACCTGAATCGCGTTGGTCAGCATAGACTAAACTCCGGCTCCCCTCAACCTTCAGCTTCCTCCCCGCCACAAAACGAAAGGCCCGGATCGGACAACGTCAACGACTTAGGGCCCCGAAATATAAAGTAGGACTTTCTCAAATCAGCAGTAAGTGATAGCCGGTGTTCTCAGTTGCTGACGCAAGTAGTCTGACAACAAGCCGTGTTTGAGTTGATACACGGTCTGTGTGGTTTGGTAGGCCAGGTGTTTCAAA
>JALZJL010000089.1 GCA_030859785.1 Acidobacteriota bacterium | reverse complement strand
AAAGCAAGGCTAGAGCTCGTGCTTCGCGGACCTCTGCTGTCTCTTCGAAAGAAGCTTCCGAAGTACTCGACAGCCAGGCGTCAATAGCTTCGGCAACTATGCCTCTTACTTCGGCGTCATCTTCAGCTTCCTCCTTAGATCCGTGCCAAAGATCCATCGGCGCGACGCCATCAACCATTTCGCTGTCATGGGCAGCTTGTCCGGGTTTTTCCTCAGCTAGTTGTGACATAACGACTACGAACGCTGTAACGGATGACTGATTCGAACAGGCGGTTTTGTTGAAAATAGTGTGATTTGTTGGTAAGACAAAATCAGACACAGAGCAAACTAAAGGCTGACAGGAAAGGGTCATCAACCAGCTAATTGATTGTAACACGGTTTAACGTTTGAGCGGCGCGCCTGAGCGTGAGGTCTTTTTGGCTACTTCCGTGCCCCATCTAAGTCCCGGCTACTGAGCGTTCCCTTGATTTGCGACCCTTTAGCTTGAACGACGGCACTCAATACAGAACCGGGAGCGATAGCGACCGGATCGTAAACTCAACCGACGCTTGCAGATGAATCACATAACGAACCATGTTGCCACTTGAGTGTTCATATCCGGTCGCTACCGCTCCCGGTTCTGTAATAGAGTGGCAGTTCAGGTTCGACTATTGACAATAGTTGGCGCGGCCTTTAGACTCGCTGCTCTCCCTTTGGGTTAAAGGGAGGAGAATGATGAGGATGATGATGACGCAACGTATTCACCCCAAAATCATAATGCGCGGTTTTAAGCCGGGCGGTCGCGGTGCCGGACATGTGCTGGGCGAGCTTGAGACGGCTGTGATGGAAATACTATGGCGCGCTCCGGGACAGACGGTGAATGAGGTAGAAGAGCACTTGCGTCAACGCCGAGGGAGTGCCCACACGACGGTATTGACGACTCTTGATAGGCTTCATCGTAAAGGCTATTTGTTGCGCGAAAAGCTGGGTAAAGCTTTTGTCTATACGCCTCGTTACACGCTCGAGGAGTTTGAACGAATGATGGCACAAGAAGTGTTGGGTGCGCTCATCGGACATTCTGCCGAGAACGCTCTTTCGACTTTTGTGGATTTAATCGGTAATGAGCCAGGCGCACTGGATCAACTGGAAGCGAAGATTCGAGAGAAGCGACGTCAACGCCCCAGGAAGTAGAAAAGCTCGGGAATGACTTTGTTCGGCACTTCAATACTCATCGCAGCCGTAGAGAACTTCGTACTCATCGGCACGTTCTTGGCGCTGGCGATGTTCGCGGTAGCTCTGATCGTAAGGCAAATTACAATCAGAGAAATCTGGCAGCTTAAAGCTGGAAGTCTCGCGCAGTTTTACGCAGCCGCCCTCATGGTTCCTCCGATTGCTTCTCTTTGGCTGGTTACGGCTGCGTTGATTCCACGCTTGTGGTTGACGCCGGAAGCTTTCGCGGCTGAGCATTCCGCACCTCTTCACGAATTGCATCTAATGGGTGAGTTAACGGTAGTTCTGGAACCTGCGCTTGCCTACGCAATGGCACTGTTTTTGGCCCTGATAGCCGCCGTTGTAGCCTGGTCAAACGTTCGTGGCTCATGGCGGGTGACTCAAGTTATCAAGCAATTGGACATGCACGCCGTCGCGCCTCCGCCGGAACAGGTTGCGCTGGTCAATGACGTTGCGCGGAAAGCAGGGCTCTCGGTGGGCCTAGTCATGAGCGATTATCCGCTCTCCTTTGTGTGGGGATTTCGCAACTCAAAGTTGATTCTCTCATCCGGTCTCTTGCGAACGCTTAGTTCGGCTGAGTTGGCCGGCGTGTTGGAGCACGAGGCAGCGCATCACACGCGCCGCGACAACCTAATCAAACTTTTCCTCTCAGTATGCAGCTACAGTTCGCTGGCTTTTCCGCTGTGCCGCTTAATCGTTGGTTGGCGCTCCACTGAGGTAGAAATACTCTGTGATGAAGTGGCTGCAGCGCGAACATCGGAGCCGTTGGAGATTGCGGAGGCGCTGCTGAAACTGCGACGGCGAACCATGGCGGCTCACATTGCTTCTGAGCCTGTGGCAACACACGCAATTGCATCAAGCTTCGTTTCGGATAGTGCACTTACTTTTCAACGTCGCGTGGGTCGTCTGCTCACGCTCGTAGACGCGCCTGTCCCTATGTCTCCTTATCGAAGTCAATCGAATGGGCTAAAGGGCATCGCGTTTATTCTATCCGCCGGCTTGATCACGCTCTCAGGCCTTCTTCTCTTTGCTCCGCTCTCCGTACATCACGCGGCGGAAACTCTCATTGGAGTCTTCAAATAGTTAGGACATTCACTGGAATGCTCACATTTCTCCTGCTCTTTAAAACTACCACCTGTCGTCGAAGCGCGTGGATTTTCAGCTTCATATTAGCTCTGGTCACGATTTCGGGATGTAGCTCATCTCCCAAACAGGAGGTAGAGCCCGAAGAAGAAGCGATAGCACGCACCGAATTCACCGACCGGATTGAAAACTTTTTTGAATATGAGCCACTGAAGGCGGGCAAGCAAAGCCAGTTCTTGATTCATCTCACGGACCTTTCTGACGGAACGCCTGTCGAGAATGCCGAGGTGACGTTGACTACTCGCGCCAAAGGCGGCGCTGAAGTAATGCAAACCAAAGCCCGGGTCGGCAAAGTAACGGGCATTTACGTCGCCGATGTGGCAATTCCCAGCGGAGGCGATTATGAGATCGAGTTTCACGTCAAAAACGCGAAGGTTGACGAACGCCTGTCCCTGTCAGATTTTAAGGTGGAGTAAAACGCGCTGTGAAGAGTCTTCGAGCAATTACTACTTTGATGTTGGCGCTGTCTCCGTCAGTAAGCGTCTGGGCGCAAACACCCGCCGCGGCTGGACCACCTACCTCTATCACCCAGGCTCCTGACTACGTTTCGCTTGAGTCGGCGACGGAACAGTTTCTGAGAAAGAATCTGGCCCTCGAAGCGGCACGTCTGGAAGTGGGCGTGGCGGAAGCGGAAAGAGTTGGCGCCCGATTGAGTCCACGCCCGGGGTTGACGGTTAGCGCGGAGAATCTGCGCCTGTCTGGAGAGACGCCGGCGAGCAGACTCCAGGAGTACGGGGTAGCAGTGGCTCAGCCGATTGAGTTGGGTAATCGTAAGGCTTTGCGCATGGAAGTGGCGGAGCGAACTGTTTTGGTTTCCGAAGCGCGCTTGACAGAAGCGCTGAGACGCCAGCTCTTCGATCTCAAGCGAACCTACTACGAATCCGTCCTGGCGCGTGTCCTCCTCGGCATTGATCAGGAGAACCGCGACAACTTTCAAGGGCTGGTGTTGTTCAACACGGCGCGGTTCGAGGAAGGATTTATCGCAGAAGGGGATCTGCTGAAAGTTCGTTTAGAACGGACTAAGTTTGACTTCGCCGTTGCCAATGCAGAACTGGCGTTCAGGAAGACAAAGATTCGACTTCTCGAATTGATGGGCGATCCTGACTTCGAGCGTGCGGCGAGGGTGGACGTCAGCAACCGTCTCCAGGTGCCAACGGCGACTCTCGATCTCGCGCAACTAAGAGAAACTGCATTAGCCAATCGTCCGGAAGTGAAAGTGGCTGAAGCCGAAGTGGCGCTGGCCGAGTCAGCGATCAAGCTCGAGCGTTCGCTTGGCCGGGGCGAAGTCACCCCATACGTCGGCTACAAGAGGGTGGGCGTGGACAACACGGTTCTTGCCGGAGTTACCGTGCCGCTACCTTTTGGAAATCGCAATCAATCCGGCATCGCCCGTGCTGAAGCTGAACAAAAACTCGCGGGGTCAACCCTGCGCCTGGTTCGCAATCGCGCATTTGCCGATGTGGAGGCGGCCTATCGAGCTTACGAAACCGCACGCGAGCAAGTAAGAGCTTATGAAGCAGGTCTCTTGAGTCAGGCCGATGAGTCACGTGAGATTCAGCTTGGGGCTTATCAGGAAGGCGCTACGGAACTAATTACCTTAATCGAAGCGCAGAAAACCAGAACCGAAATCCGCGCCAATTATTACCGCGCAATTTTCGACTACTACACGAGCATCTTTCAATTGGAGCTGGCAACAGGTACCGACATCAGACTATGAGTACACCGAACGACGCCGATGAAGAGCGCACCGAAGAAACGACGCAGGCGCGCATCACGCATGAAGAGACCTTCAGCGGTGCTGAGCGCAATGGCACAGCCTCACGACGCAAGCAGGTGGTGATCGTGGCTGCGCTAGCCGTAGTCGCAATCGTCGTAATTCTGTTCGCTTTCCTTTGGTTGCGCCCAGCCAAGGAAGTTAAGACTGAAGCGCCGGCTGCTGCCAGTAACACCGGAAAGGTGAAGTTTCTGATGGAGCAACAATGGCTCATTCGGATGAAGCTCGCGCTCGTCGAAGAGCAAACAGTTGCCCGTCAGATCACCGCCACCGGTCGAGTTGTTCCGGCGGCGAACAAACAAGCCGTAATCGCTCCACCTGTGGGCGGCATCCTAGCCGGCGGACAGATTCCGCGCATCGGGCAGCGGGTCGCGCAAGGGCAGACCATCGCCGTCCTGCAACAGACCGCGACCTCCGCCGAGCAGGCGCAGGTGCGCGCCGCCACCGCGTCAATCGGTCTGGAGAACGCGCGGCTTGAAGCGGATCGCCGCACGGCTGCCGGTGAGGTTGAATCAGCCCGTGTTCGGCTTGATTTAGCGCAGCAGGAAGCTAATCGCGCGCAGCGTCTCTACGAACGTAAGGCATTTTCCGAACGCCAGCTTCAGACGGCAGAGGCCGATCTAAAGTCGGCGAAAGCAGGGCATGACGCCGCCGTCAAACGTCTGGAAGCACTTACCTCGTCGCGATCCCTTGCAGCCGCCCGAACGAATGTCGGTAGCGCCAATGCGAGTTTTGCGGTGCGCGCACCACTCAGCGGTTATGTTACGAAAGTTAACAAGTCGCTCGGCGAGCAGGTCGCGCCCGGCGAAGCAATCCTTGAGATCAGTAATCTCGATACGGTGTGGATCGAGGCCCCCATCTTCGAACGTGACTTAAACCGTCTCGGCGGGGGCGCTGGTGCGACATTTACCACCGCAGCTTATCCGGGCCAGGAATTTCGCGGTTCGCTGGTGGACATCGGCGCAGTGATTGACGAGCGGACGCGCGCCGCTACGGTCGTCTTTCAAGTGGCGAATGGCGGTCGCGCCCTGCGTATCGGAATGCAGGCGAACGTGCGTTTAGACGCCGGCGAGTCGGCGACGGCGATGATGATACCCCGCTCGGCGGTGCTTGATAACGAAGGCAAAAAACTCGTCTATGTGCTGCTTTCAGGCGAAGAGTTTCAGCGGCGCGAGGTCACACTCGGCGATGAGTATGGAGACAAGGTGGCCGTACTTTCTGGTCTCAACAAAGGCGAGCGCGTCGTAACGCAAGGCGCTTATCAGATCAGGTTGCAGGAACTCAGGCCAGCAGACGCGGGCGCGCACTCGCACGAAACTTAGTGTCCTGTATCTAAAGTGTGCTGACAAATCCGTCGAAGCCTGGAACGAAGTGCTCAAATTAATTGATACGCAATCAATCCCGAGGGATGGAATGTTTATAGCTGCTGAAAAACCCGTTCAGCGCGGGAAGAGAGCGAAATGTGGAGTGCGTTTCGCGTCCGTTCGTGTGATTTCGTGGATCGTTCTTAGTATTTCAGCAGCCTGTGCGTAAGGTAAGAAGCAGAGAGCATGCTAAATAAAATTATTCTATGGTCGCTCCGCAATCGGCTCATGGTGGTCATCGCCGCTGTCGCGCTGCTCATCTACGGCGGCTATGTCACCATGCGCACGCCAGTTGACGTGTTTCCCGATCTGACCGCGCCGACCGTGACGATTCTGACTGAATCGCACGGCCTCGCTCCGGAAGAAGTGGAATCGCTCGTGACGCTTCCCATCGAGGCCGCGATGAACGGCACGGCGGGCGTCTATCGCGTGCGCTCGAACTCCGCTATCGGCATCTCTATCGTCTTCGTCGAATTCAACCTCGACACGGACATCTACCGCGCGCGCCAACTCGTCAACGAGAAGTTACAGCAAGTCCGACTCCCCACCGGAGTGCCCGCGCCCGTGCTGGGCCCGATCTCTTCGACGATGGGCGAGATTATGCTGATTTCGATGACCAGCAAAACAACGTCTGGGATGGAACTGCGCTCGATTGCCGATTGGACTGTGCGCCCGCGCCTGTTGGGCGTCACGGGCGTTTCGCAAGTCATGATTATCGGCGGCGAGACGAAGCAGTTTCAGGTGCTTGTGGACCCAGCGCAACTTGCCGACTATGGCTTAACGCTCGAACAAGTCGTCGAAGCCGTGACCGCTTCAAACGCGAACGCGGCGGGCGGCTTCCTTGAGCGCACGAACGAAGAGTTCCTCATTCGAGGCCGCGCCCGCATCCATTCGCCCGAAGACCTTGCAAACTCTGTCGTCACCGTACGCAATGGCACGCCGATTCTGATTGGCAACGTCGCCGTCGTTCAGGCGGGCGCGGCTCTGAAACGCGGCGACGGCAGCTTCAACATGCAGCCGGCGGTCATCGCCACGATTCAGAAACAGCCAAACGCCAATACGCTCGAAGTCACCGGGCAGATCGAGTCGACGCTCGCGGGGTTGAAAGCGACGCTGCCCGCCGACGTGACGATTGACACCAAGGCGTTCCAACAGTCCGACTTCATCAACCGCGCGGTGGGCAATGTGCGCTCGTCAATTATCGAGGGCGGCGTCATGGTGACAATCGTGTTGTTCCTCTTCCTGTGGAACTTCCGCACGACCTTCATCTCGTTGACGGCGATTCCGCTCTCGCTGATTGCGGCGATTCTGGTGATGAGTTACTTCGGCATCTCGATCAACACGATGACCCTGGGAGGCCTGGCCATCGCTATCGGCGCCCTCGTGGACGACGCGATCATTGATGTCGAAAACGTTTTCCGGCGGCTGAAGCAGAACGCATACTCGCCCAGGCCAGCTCCCGTCATAGATGTGATTTTCCGAGCCTCGAGCGAAATCAGGAATTCAATCCTCTTTGCAACTCTCATCATCATCATCGTCTTCCTTCCGCTCTTCTCTCTGGGCGGCTTCGAGGGGCGCATGTTCGCTCCGCTCGCCCTAGCGTACATCATCTCGATCACGGCTTCACTCGTTGTCGCGCTGACCGTAACGCCTGTGCTCTGCTATTTCCTGCTCGGTCGCTCAAAGCTGCTTCATGACGAGAAAGATTCACGACTCGTCGCGTGGATGAAGAAGCATTACGCGCGCATCCTGAATTGGACCCTCCGCAATCCATACAAGATCATCGCCACGTCCGCCGCGATGTTGCTGGTGGCCGCGGCGATGTTCGCCTTCATGGGTCGCGAATTCCTGCCGCCGTTCAACGAGGGCACTCTGAACATCAACGCCAACATGCCGCCGGGCACGTCCTTGCAGGAGTCCAATCGCATCGGCAATGTTATCGAATCTGTTCTGCACGAA
This sequence comes from Acidobacteriota bacterium, assembly GCA_030859785.1. Lineage (GTDB taxonomy): Bacteria > Acidobacteriota > Blastocatellia > Pyrinomonadales > Pyrinomonadaceae > JACDEG01. The sequence continues at coordinate 899 of JALZJL010000089.1, read as the reverse complement.
GTCCCTGAAGTCGTCTCCACCACTCGCCGCACCGGACGCGCCGAATTAGACGAACACGCAGCAGGAGTCAATACGAGTGAGATTGAGGTCGTCACGAAAGAGGGCGACCGCCCGCCCGCCGAGTTCATGGAAGACGTGCGCCAGCGTCTCGCGCGCGTTCCCGGCGTCGAGGCGGAAGTCGGGCAGCCGATCTCGCACCGCATCGACCACCTGCTCTCAGGCACGCGGGCCCAGATTGCCATCAAACTCTTCGGACCCGACCTCGCGACACTGCGAACTAAGGCCGCCGAGATACGCGACCAGATGGCAGGAGTGGATGGCATCGTGGATCTGATCGTCGAGCCGCAAGTCGGCGTGCCTCAAGTGCAAATCAACATGGATCGGCAAGGGGCAGCCGCAGTCGGACTAAGAGCCGGCGATTTGGCCGAAACCGTTGACACGGCCTTTAACGGTCACGTCGCCTCGCAGGTCCTGGAAGAGCAGAAGACTTACGACGTTCTCGTCCGCTTCCACGATTCGGCGCGCCAGTCGGTCGAGAGCATCGGGCGCACTCTGATCGACACTCCGACGGGGGCGCGGGTGCCCATCGGTCAGGTGGCCGAAGTGCGGGTTGATCAAGGTCCGAACACGATCAATCGTGAGAACGTCCAACGCCGCATCATCATTCAAGCCAATGTTGCGGATCGAGACTTAGGCAGCGTCATCAACGATGTCCGAGCGGCTATCGGCAATAACCTGCAGTTGCCGCAAGGCTACTTCGTGCAGTACGGCGGGCAGTTTGAGGCACAAGAGAAGGCGTCGCGCCTCATCACGCTGCTTTCTATCGTCGCGATCGGCGGCATCTTCCTGCTCTTATATGTCGCGTTGAAGTCGGCGCGTTCCGCCGCGCTCGTGATGGC
>JALZJL010000202.1 GCA_030859785.1 Acidobacteriota bacterium | reverse complement strand
TCTCCATGAGTTGCTCCGGCAGTTGAAAGTTTGGTCACAGACAACTGTGGACAACTCGGGCGAGGAGGGCAAGCTCTCCTCGCCGCTGACCTTATCTTTTCATCTGTCAAAAACCGGGAAGTACAGTAAGAATACGAAGCAGCAAAATAACGCAGACGGAACACATAGATGAATCGAACCCTCGCGCTTCTCGCCGTCATCATGGCGGCCTCAACTTCTTTATCCGCACAGACCATCATCGACGCTTCCTTACATTCACGACAAGACCAGATTTATCGGGCGGCGCGCTTCGTCCGCCCAACTGATTTGTCGTGGAAGCTTTTAGTGACGGCGGATGAAAATTCTTCAAACGCTGCGGACCGCGCCGTTGATCGTCATCCATTCAATCTGGCGCCGCGCCAAACGTACATCCTGTTCCGCCGACAAGATGACGGGCCGAGCACGAGCCGGCTGTTCATCAATCAGAATCCATCCGGGGCCGAACAGACGAAGGCTCTGTCGTCTCCTCCGCTCGCAGCACCAATCGCAGCAGACGTGGAGAAATCTATGGAGAAGTCGGATGTTCCGCCGCTCGCGCCGACGGGTTTTCGCTGGAAGCCGGCGCTTAAACAATCATTTCTACTGCTGGCGATTCAGCACGGCTACGCAATGACGCAGCCCAAGACGCGTAGGGAGTTGCGCGGCCCCTTCTTCAAAGATTATTTCGAGTCGGTCGGCAACCTCAGCGGGTGGGCGGATGGCGGCAGATTCTTCACCAACTACATCGCGCACCCGCTCCAGGGCGCGACGACCGGATTCATTCAGGTTCAGAACGACCCGAAGGGGATGAGGCAAAAGTTCGGGCGCTCCAAAGCTTATTGGACGAGCCGCCTGAAGGCGATGGGGTGGGCGGCGGCGATGAGCACGCAGTTTGAATTGGGGCCGATCAGTCAGGCGGCAATCGGCAACGTCGGCAAGGCGCGGAAACTGACATACGTCGACATCATCATTACGCCGACGGTCGGTACGGCGTTGCTCGTCAGCGAGGACGCGCTCGAACGCTTCGTGGTGCGCTTCGTCGAACGCAAGACGAAGAATCTCTATCTCCGCATCGCGACTCGGATGCTGCTCAACCCATCGCGCAGTTGCGCCAACTTGTTCCGCTTCAAAAAGCCCTGGCACCGCGACCGGTAGCGCGAGGTTCTCATTTTGTGTTAAGCCATTCACGCGCGAACTTCGTCACGGCGACGTGTCACGAAATCTGAGTTCGACCATCTGAGAGGCTTCAACACCTCTTTAAGTATTTGAGTTTGGATCACCCAATAGCCTGGCCGACGACGAAAGCTAACAAAGCGTCGGGACGGTCGAGCGTTGTCAGGAGGGAGTCACCATGTCAGTTGCACGAGTCACGGAAATCAGCGCCACTTCGGAGAAGAGCTTCGAGGACGCGATGCAGATCGGCATCGCACGCGCCGTCAAAACACTACGCAACGTCAAGAGCGCCTGGCTCAAAGAGCAGCAGGTGAAGATCGAAGGCGATAAGGTCGTCTCCTATCAAGTGAACATACTGATCACCTTTATTCTCGAAGACGAAGCGTAACACCGACGGGCGACGGCTTCAGCGACACAAACGGTCTTTTAACTTGTGATCGCTTAACAGCGGAATCGCACCGGCCCAGATTCAAGATAACCAGCCCCGATTGCTGCCCTGACATTGATGGGGAGCGGTCGGGGCTTCCACCATTTACAGTAATGAACGCGACGGCGCCAACATCGCCTGCCACGACCGACGAAATCCTTTCGTGGGCGGAGGTCAATCGCACGCACCGCATTCGCCACGGCGTCTATCAGCGCGGCGGTCGCTTGATCTCGCTCTTGACCGACTTCGGGCGCATCAACCCCTGCTATCCTGATGAAGCGCAACCGGACGGCGAAACGATTCTCTACACCGGCGAAGGCCGGCGTGGCGACCAACACCTGAGTCCCGGCAACCGCGCGCTGCTCGCCGCTGTCGAGAGCGGCCACAGTGTGCCGCTCTTCAACAAACTCGCGCCTGGGCACTGGCAGCACATGGGATACTGGCGCGTCGCCGCCGCCGAACACCGCTTCGACAAAACCGAGAACCGCATGCTGTGGCGGTTTACGCTGAAGAAGGCACCACCGTCAAGAAGTCGAACGTCGTGAATGATAGTAAAGCGCCAATCCGATCACGAGTGGCGATGCATTCGGCCCCGGCCCAATTCTCAGACTTCCGATCCTAAACTTCAGACGTAACTGTTTAGATTAGCCACAGAAAGGCACGAAGAAAAACAAAACGGTAGAAGCTGCTGTAATAACTTGGTGCCTTTTGTGCTTTTTCGTGGCTCGTCTTCTTTCCACAACTGATGTTACCTTCAAACTCCCGACTTTCGACTTCCGACTTCTTTTGCTAATCTTTCATTTCACCCCGAATCCACTGACAACAAGGAGTAGTTCTCAAAAATGAGAAAGATGCAATTCCGAATCCTTTTCCTCGGCCTCTGTCTAATGCTGGCTGCCACTACTGCGTGGCAGGCCATCGGCGTGGCGAGTAGCAATCGCACATCCAACTTACAAACGAAAGATTCCGGCACCGCCGTCGGCGGCACTGTCGCCGAATTTAAGCTGCCGGATGTTGAAGGTAAAGAGCACACGCTCGCCGCTTTGCGCGGTCAGAAGGGAACGGTGCTGATTTTCGTTTCGGTGCAGTGCCCGGTTTCAAATGGCTACAACAAGCGGATGGAAAAGCTCGCGCAGGAATACAAAGCGCGCGGCGTTAGCGTCGTCGGCATCAACGCGAATTATGGCGAGACGCCGGAGATGGTCGGCGAGCACGCGACCGGCGCGGGACTGACCTTTCCCATTCTGAAAGACAAAGCCAACAAGGTCGCCGACCAACTCGGCGCACTCGTGACGCCTGAAGCTTTCTTCCTCGACGCCGGTAACAAACTGGTCTACCGCGGGCGCATCGATAACTCGCGCGACGAATCGGCGGTCGCGACCAACGACCTGCGCGAAGCAGTTGACGCGACGCTCGCCGGAAAGCCCGTCGTCAAGACGGAAGCGCGCGCCTTCGGCTGCACCATCAAGCGCGTTTCTTAAAGAACTATCGACTTCAGGAAAACGGATGAGCCACGAATGACGTCAATGACACGAATGAAATATGTGACCGGAGACGCACGCCACAAAACCTTCGCTCTCGTTGCTGCCGCGCGTGACCGCTGCCAGTCGGTTGATTCGTGCGGTTCGTACCATTCGTGGTTGAAAGTTTTTCTTAATCGTTGTATGAAACATTTCGCATCACCGGCAATCTTTGCGATTGCTGCTTTGTTAACCATCGGCATCAGCGCCGTGTCCGCTTCGCCACAAACGCGACGGACGAAGCGAGTCGCGGCGGCCAAGTCTTCCGTCAAAACCACGGAGCAGAAAAAGGCGGCGATGAAGCCAACCGTGCGCGTCATCAATGATGTGGAACTCGCGAAGCTGCTGCGTCGTGACCCACAGCAACCGCGCCCGTTGCTCGTCAACTTTTGGGCGACGTGGTGCGTGCCCTGTCGTGATGAATTTCCGGACCTCGTGCGGATTGACGAACAGTACCGCCTGCGTGGACTCGACTTCATCACCGTGTCGCTCGACGACGTGTCAGAATTGACGCAGAACGTCCCACTGTTCCTGCGCGAGGTCCGGGGCGAGCGCATTCCCGCCTACCTCCTCAACGCGATTGACCCGGATGCCGCCATCACCGCCGTTGATAACACGTGGCGCGGCGAACTGCCCGCCACCTTCCTCTTCGATGCCCGCGGCCAACTCGTCTTCAAACACTCCGGGCGCATCAAGCCCGACGAACTCGTCGCAGCCATTCAAAAAGTGCTGAGTACTGAGTAAAAGTATTGAGTGATGAGTACTGAGTAAAAGCAGTTCCGCTTAAACTCAGTACTCATCACTCAGCACTCAGCACTTAATCCTGTGATCTTATGATGAGCCCCGAAACCATCGCCACACACAATCTGACTGAGGAAGAATACGCGCATATCGAAGAGCTTCTAGGGCGCGAACCGACGATGGTCGAACTCGGCATCTTTTCAGTGATGTGGTCGGAGCACTGTTCTTACAAATCATCACGCGTGCATCTGAAACGGCTGCCGACGACCGGGGCGCGTGTCATTGTGCCGCCAGGCGAGAACGCGGGCGTCGTCGATGTCGGCGACGGATGGTGCGCCGCGTTCAAGGTCGAGTCACACAATCACCCTTCGTTCATCGAGCCGTTTCAGGGCGCGGCGACCGGCGTCGGCGGCATCCTGCGCGACATCTTCACGATGGGCGCGCGTCCCGTCGCGGCGATGAACTCGCTACGGTTCGGCTCGCTCAACCATCAACGACACGGACGGCGCAACCGCGCTTTGCTCGCCGGAGTCGTCGCCGGAATCTCACATTATGGTAATTGTTTCGGTGTCGCGACAATCGGCGGTGAAGTTTCGTTCGACGACACATACAGCTTGAACCCGCTCGTCAACGCTTTTGCGCTCGGACTCGTGCGTCACGATCAAATCTTTTTCGGTAAGGCCGAGGGTGTCGGAAATCCTGTGCTGTACGTCGGCGCGAAGACCGGGAGAGACGGCATCCACGGCGCGACGATGGCCTCCGCCGAGTTTGATGATGAGGCATTAGAGAAGCGCCCGACAGTGCAGGTCGGCGATCCGTTCCTTGAAAAACTTCTGCTCGAAGCGTGCCTTGAAGTGATGCGCAGCGGGGCGGTCGCCGGCATCCAGGACATGGGCGCAGCCGGACTCACGTCGTCGTCGTGCGAGATGGCGGCACGTGCCGGCAACGGCATCGAACTTGATTTAACTCTTGTGCCGCAACGCGAGGAGAACATGACTGCCTACGAAATCATGCTCTCCGAATCGCAGGAGCGGATGTTGATCGTCGCGCACAAGGGACGCGAACGGCAGGTCGTCGACATCTTCAAAAAGTGGGACCTGGACGCCGTCGTCATTGGTCGCGTCACCGACACCGGCCACGTCGTCGTCTCTCACCACGGCGAGCAACTGGCTGACATTCCCGGACTTTACTTAACCGACGAAGCACCACGCTACCAGCGCGCGATGAGCGCCCCAAGCTGGGGTCGGGGGACAGCTGTCGGGGGACAGGGGTTAAAGATAGAGAGTCGAGAAATTGAAAACGAAGCCGACCCCCGACCCCCGACCCCCGACCCCCAAGTTTTCAACGACGTTTTGTTGCGCTTGCTCGCGGCGCCGAACATCGCGTCGAAGGAGTGGGTATATCGGCAATACGATCACATGGTGCGGACGAACACGGCGGTGTTGCCGGGCGCAGACGCGGCGGTAGTGCGGATCAAAGAGACGCGGCGCGCGTTGGCGATGTGCCTTGACGGAAACAGTCGGTATTGTGCGGTCAACCCACGCGAGGGCGCGAAGTTGATCGTCGCCGAAGCCGCGCGCAATGTCGTCTGCGTCGGCGCAACGCCGATTGCAATCACCAATTGTTTGAACTTCGCTTCGCCTGAACGACCCGAAGTGATGTGGTCATTCTCCGAGGTGATTGACGGGATGGGCGAGGCGTGCCGCGCATTCGAGACGCCGGTCATCTCCGGCAACGTCTCGTTCTATAACGAGACGGAAGGGCGCGGTATTCACCCGACGCCGGTCATCGGCATGGTCGGTTTGATCGAAGACGTGCGGCGCATCATCCAGCCCGGCTTCAAAGCAGGCGGTCATACCATCGCGCTGCTCGGCGAGACGCGCGACGATCTTTCGGTCAGCGAGTACGCTGCGTCAATAGAAGGCCGCACCGTCGAAGAGATGATGCGCGAGGGGCGCGTACCGCAGCTTGATCTTGAGCGCGAACGCGCCGTGCAGCGTGTCGTGTTGCGCGCCGCTGAAATCGGATTGCTGCATTCAGCACACGACTGCGCGGACGGTGGACTCGCCGTTGCGCTCGCCGAATGCTGCTTCTCGTCGCTCAACCGTTCAGCGGTTGGCGCGGAGGTTGATCTGTCATTCGACGGCAGCACACTTTCCACACCCGAACAACTTTTCAGTGAGTCACCATCGCGCATCATCATCAGTTTTGACGAAGCGGCGCGCGCGCAACTGGAAGCGATGGCGGGCGAGCTTCGGTGTCCATTGACGTTGATCGGGCGGACGACGGATGACACGCAGTTGAGCATCAAGCGCGACGGCGAAACGATGGTCGCGCTCGGCGTCAATGATGCGGAGACAGCGTGGCGTGCGTCGCTCGGTGAGAAGCTGAAAGCGGAAGCTCTAGCGGCGGAGTAGGTGTTCCTCACAACTATCAACTTCTCCGCTGATCATCTGCTCGACGCGTTGCTGCGTCTGGCCCCGAAACATTATGTGCAGATTCTCGACAGCGGCGGCGCGCGCGATAGCGATGCGCGCTTTCTGGTCGCTGGCTTCGACCCGTTCGAAGTTATCGAAGCCTACGACGACGAGTTGCACATCAGAGAGCGTCCCGACAATTCTTCAAGTGAATCAGACTGGATCGACGCGAGGCCGCCGCGCGTTGTTCATGGCTCCGCGCTCGCGATGCTCGACGCGCGGCTGGCTCGATTCAAAGTCGCGCCCGTGCCGGAACTTTCTCACCTGCCCGCGTTCGGCGCATGCGTCGCGACTTTCTCTTATGACCTGGCGCGACGTTTCGCGCGACTCCGCTCACACAGACCTGCGCCGCTCCCGACGTTCACTTTCGAACCGGACGCTGTCTTCGCCTTCTTCGACACGCTGTTGATTCACGACTACGCGCGCGGCGAGACGAACGTCGTCAGTATCAGCGGTGATGATCGAATTGAAGAAATCATCGCCACGCTTGTCGGCGCGGTTGATGGGCACGGATCAGTAGTCTCGAAAATGCCGGTTGACGACCGACTCGCCTCGTCAAACTTCACGCGCGCCGAATACCTCGCTACCGTCCGTCGGATCAGGGAACATATCTTCGCGGGCGACATCTACCAAGCCAACCTGACGCAGCAGTTGACGTGTGCGCTTCCCTCCGGCGTCAATCCGGAAGACATCTTCAGGCGACTGCGCCGCGACCACCCGGCGTCGTTCGCCGCGTTCCTGCGCCGCCGCGAAGACACGGTCGTCAGCGCCTCGCCCGAAAGATTTCTGCGCGTTGAAATAGTGGATGATGATGCGACAGAACGCCGCATCGAGGCGTGGCCGATCAAGGGGACGCGACCGCGCGGGCGCGATGCAACGGAAGACGCGCGGCTCAGCGACGAATTACTGAACAGTGAGAAGGATCGCGCCGAGAACGTAATGATCGTTGACCTGCTTCGCAATGATTTGGGGCGCGTCTGTCGCTTCGGCTCAATCGAGGTCGCGGAGTTGTGCGCGCTGCAACAGCACCCGACGCTTTTTCATCTCGTCTCGAAAGTGCGCGGGCGTCTGCGCAGTGAGGTCACGGCGGGCGACATCATGCGTGCGGCGTTCCCGTGCGGCTCAATCACCGGCGCACCGAAGTTGCGCGCGATGGAGATTATTGATGCCGTGGAAACCGTGCCGCGCGGCCTCTCAATGGGTGCCATCGGCTACTTCTCTTTTGATGGCCGCATTGACCTGAGCGTCGCGATTCGGACGATGACGATCCGCGACGGCACGGCGCGCTTCAATGTCGGCGGCGGCATCGTCTCTGACAGCGACCCGGCTGAGGAGTATGAAGAGTCTCTGCTGAAGGCACGCGCGCTGCTGCGTGCGCTTGATGCTTCGACGTAATGGTCACAAGCATTGAGCAGGTACTCGCGGCGGCGGCGTGCGGATGATGGTTACGGCTTTACACCGTCGCTTCGTAGATCACCACCTTCCTCTTCCGCAGGCCGATTCCCGCACCGACCAACGCGCCGATGCCGGTGCCGATTAATGCGAAGCCGGTGACGACGGCGGCCTGTACGCCGCCGTCGCCGCTGTCGCCCTCGTCAGCAGCCAACAGGATGGCGGCCGTCGCGGCACCTCCCGCCGCCCCCGTCCCCGCGCCGATCAACGTTGATTTCGCGGTCGACTTCGGAACCACACGCTTGATCCTGAACACCTCCGCGCGATCAATGTCCGTGATCTTGCCATCACGCACCAACGCGAGCTTCGTGTCGGTGATGGTGCTCACCCGTCCCTTGACCGTCCGTTCGTTTTTCAGCTTAACTTCGAGTTCGTCACCGGGCGGAACCTTCTGCACGTCCGTCCACGCGCCGATTCGCGTTTCCGGCGTGCCCTGTGCCAGCAGTAATGTCGGGTTGGTCGTTGTGACGAGCAACAGAGCGCAGACTGCCAATGCTTTAATCTTCATGTCAAACTCCTCTTAATGTAATGTGAATCTTAAGACGTGTTGCGGACTTCGAGTCGAAACACATTGGGCAAGGAGAGTGCCAGCAGAGCGCGAGCACACATTACTCTCAGGCAGCAGGCTCTTTGGTATGTGGCGGGGCGACGTGCCGAAAATTTCAGCGCATCATTAACCCGACATGAGGAGCATTTTTCTGCCCCGTTACGACCACAACGCTCACCATTGGTTTGCGCCGTTTGGAATTACGGATTAAACAATTTCCCGGAATTTCACCGCCGAGAACGCGAGAGGGCGCGGAGTAATCAAAGACATCGCCATCAATCAGATAAAAAACTGAGTATACTCGGCGTCCTTTGCGTACTCAGCGATGAATGTATTTTGTCTTCAATTCTAAGGCCGAAGTAATTATCATAGGACTTTCTCAAATCAGCAGTAAGTGATAGCCGGTGTTCTCAGTTGCTGACGCAAGTAGTCTGACAACAAGCCGTGTTTGAGTTGATACACGGTCTGTGTGGTTTGGTAGGCCAGGTGTTTCAAA
>JALZJL010000167.1 GCA_030859785.1 Acidobacteriota bacterium | reverse complement strand
ACAATCCGAACGGCGATCAACCCTTCAGCCTCTCGCCTTCGCGCCCTTTTTGCCAGCGGCTTTTTTGGCTCCTGTTTTCGCCGCGCTCTTCGCGCTCTTTTTGCCGGCGCTCTTCTTTTTAGCGGCGGTACTCTTGGCCGCAGCAGACTTCTTCGCCGGCGACTTGGCGGCTTTGGCTGCACTCGCCGACTTACCCACCGACTTTCCTGCGGCCTTCGCCGGCGACTTTTTAGCCGCGCCCTTCTTCGTCGTGGCGGCAGCCTTCTTGGCAGCAGCCTTCTTGGCACGGCCTGCTACCGCGCCGCTTTCCGCCGTGCCGCCCTTCTTCGTCGCTTGTCCGGTCGCGCTCACCTTTTCGCTGACGCTCGTTTCGGTCGCGGCGGCAGCTTCAATCGTGGCGGTGGATTCCCGATCTAACTCAGCCTGCGCCTCCCTGGCGGCTGACTGGGCGGCGGCTTTCCCCGTCTCTTTATCCCTCCGGCGTTGAACCTTTTCGCGGGCCGCCGCCTCGACCTGCCGAATGCGCTCCGCGACGTTCTGCGGCAGGCCCGGCTCATCTGCGCCGCGCAATCCTTCCGGTTGCGGCCCCTGGTGACGCTCGCGCTCCTGCTCAGCCATCGCGCCTTCGTTCTGCTGCAACTCGAACTCATTTAATTGACCGCCGGCGATTTTGTACCGGTCAATATTCTCGGCTGGGTCTTTTGGCATTTACCTTTCCTCCTCGTCGATAATGCGCCTGCTTGACACCGCGCGTGGCGCCTTCGTATAGTCGTCCGTCAACAACCAAGCCACCTTAGCTCAGTTGGTAGAGCAACGGTTTCGTAAACCGTAGGTCTCGAGTTCGAGTCTCGAAGGTGGCTCCAAAAATATCAATTGCCGTATAGCTGATTTACAGTTATACGGCAACTTCATTTAAGCCTCAATCTTCGACCAACCACTTTTTGTAGCCGAACTGCTAAATGGTCTGCTTCTGTTGATGGTATCGTGCACGAAGTCTTCGTGTTGGAGCGAGACATCACGCGCAAATTGGAAGCGTTGTCGGGTAAAATCTGCATGACAGACCGCACGCTACACGGCGAAGAACGTCACGCCGACGCCAACCGACGACCGAAGCCGCGCGTGATAAAGCGGTGACGAATAACAATGGAAGTAATTAACAAATAAGAGATGACGTTAGTCGAGCTCGTCGAAGCGAGAATCTCCGAAGACGAATTGGCAGTGTGCGAAGCGGCGTTAAGCTATGCGCTCGACTCATTGAGCGCGACGGAAATCGAGCGGCGCTTCGGCGCAACGGTGGACGAGATCGAAGGCATCCGCGACGACGCGCAGGCGATCTTCACGCAACACGACACGGCGCACGCGTGAGCCGATAGGGAGGCGATGAATCTGATGAGTTTAATAACTGAAGCCCCGCCTGTGACTCTGCGAATTGATGAAGACGGTGTGATGCGCGTCGGGCAAACGCGCGTGCCGATTGACACGGTGGTTTTCTCGTTTAACGAAGGCGCATCGCCGGAGGAGATCGTCCTGCGTTACACGACGCTTGATTTGGCGGACGTTTACGCCGTCGTCAATTATTACTTGCACAACAAGGCGGAAGTTGATGAGTACATTAGCGGGCGCGAAGCGGAGGGCGCACGGATTAGGGCAGAGATGGAGAAGCGTTTTCCGCCGGAAGGCATTCGCGCGCGGCTACTTGCCAGACGACAGAATCGGAAGGCTGCGGAAAGGAGTTAAGAAATGAGTGTGGTGATTGAAGCCGAGCCGGTGCCGCTTGTTCGTCTTGATAACGGCACGATTCGCATTGAAGGCACGCGCATCCCGCTTGAGCGCGTTGTTTACTCGTGGTTGATGGGAGAATCGCCGGAAGGGATTGTTGAGAGTTTTGATTCGCTCAAACTAGCTGACGTTTATGCCGTCATCAGTTATTACTTAAATCACAAAGCGGAAGTTGAAACTTACATGCGCGAGCGCGAAGCGGAAGGCGAGCGCATCCGCACCGAAATGGAAAAACTGTTTCCGCCGGAAGGTCTCCGCGCCCGTTTGCTCGCCCGCCGCGAGGCACAAGAGAAAGCCGAACGCGAAGGGAAACAGCGATAACCGATGCTGCGTTTAGCGATTGATGAAGATTTCAATAATCACATCGTGCGCGGCGTGAAACTTGTGCGCTCCGACATTGACCTACTTCGCGCACAAGATGCCGGATTGCGAACGCGACCGGATGCGGAAGTCTTGGAGTGGGCGGCGCGGGAGAACCGCGTTCTACTCACGCACGACATCGAAACGGTGCCGCCGCAAGCATATGACCGCGTGCGTGCCGGGCTGCCGATGCCCGGCGTTTTCATTATCGAGCAAAGCGTTTCTATCGGCGTCGCCATCGAAGAAATCATCACGCTCGCCGAATGCAGCGCGGAAGGCGAATGGGAAGGACAAGTCAATTTTCTTCCATTCAAATAACTACTGATGAAAGATGGAAGCGTTCCACTTGGCGACCGTCGCAAACTCGATGCGTTGTCTGCTCGCAAAGTTGTTGCTTAACGGAGTCATTGAATGTAAGAAGCACCTTCGGGTCTCAGTGACTTTGTTCTGGCATCAGAGAGGATGAACATGAATCGCGTGCGGCGGACGTGTCTGACTATTCCAACCAGGCGGGCGATGACCGCACTCACACTGCTGGTCATCGCCGTCGTCGCCGCCGTCGCTGCAGCATCGTTTTCACCCGGAGTGATGACGGGTCGTGCCTGGTCGATGATGATCGCGCGTGCTCAGGACGACCCGATGCAGAGCCTGACTGACAAGTATGAACAGTTGGAACGCGAAGGCTTAAAAGAAAACATTATCCGGCAGCTTTCCTACGCTATGCTTCAAGAGTATCTGCCGCCCGGGACGCGGTTCACCTCCGGCTATCGCAACCCTGAAAAACAACTCAGCCTGATTCTTCAGATGGCGCGAGACCGCGGCATCGCGACCTCCGACAAGGCGAGCGTCGGCGATGAAAGCTCCTGGCGGCCCGCGCTGATGGCGCTCCGGGACAAAAATGTCATCATCGCTGCTCCGACGACCACGCCCCACGGAACCGAGGAAGCCGTGTTCGATCTATCGGGGGCCGACCTTAAGGCAATCGAGGCGGGCTTGCGGCGGGCGGAGAAAGCAGGGATGGTCAAATTTAAGAGAATCATTTTCGAAGCGCGGAACAACGCGGTGCATGTCGAGGTCGAAAGCATCAGCCCCAAAGCGCTGAACGTCCTCGGCAGACGCAGTAGAGGCACCGCACCAGGGTCAACTCCGTCGACCCCTGGGGCCAACCCATCATCATCGCCGTCCGAGGATGACCAGCGGCGCAGCGTGCTGCAACTGTTGCAGAATTTGCATGACCGCGAGCCGGACCCGACGAAGCAGAGCGTCCACGACCGCTCAAGGAAAAACCTGCTCGACCCCATCGCCGACGCTGAACGCATTAAGGCGCTTGATGCTGAGATTAAGGAGCACCAGAAAGAGGTGCAACAACTCGCCAAAGAGGACCGCAAGAAAGCCGCGGTTGAGAAAGTGAGCGAGGCTCTGCGGGACGACCGTTACGACGATGCGGAACGCGAAGCCGCCGAGTTTGCGAAGAAATTTCCCGGCAAAGAATCGCAGCGGATGCTGGCGCGAATCAAAACGTACCGGTTGGTCAATGAAGCGATGACACTGATGAATGCTTCAAACGCGCCGGGATGTGGCGAGTGCGAGCGGGCCGGCGAGTTGATTGATGAGGCCCTCACGCTGTACCCGAATCACGACGGAGCGCAATTGATTAAACAGGATATCGACGCCTGCCTGGAGCAATGTCGGTCGAGGTTTCAACTCGTGCTGGTGCTCGGCATCTTTGGCTTCGTCCTCGCTTCGTCGATCATCGGGGCGTACTTCTGGTCACGCTCCGGAACGCCGCTCGCCGTCAAGCCGCCCAGGCACGCGCACACATGGGTGCTCGAAGGGATCGAAGGCGCGGGCCGGGGTCAGGTTTTTCCGCTCAACAAGAGTGAGATGATAATCGGGTCGCACGGGCCGCCGGACGGAACGGCGGACATCGTGATCTGTGACGCTCAGCGGAAAATCTCCCGCCGCCACTGCTCGATTATGCAGAATGGCAAGCAGTTTTATTTGATGGATGAGAGCACCAACGGAACGAAGATTAACGACCGAGAACTTACTAAAGGCGTCCTCGCGGAGTTCCGCAACGGCGACCGCATCTCCCTCGCCGATGAGGCGACTCTAGTCCTCAGACCGCAGTGATTGGTGGACGGCGCGTGGAATAAAGGCGCGGCGCGTGAGCACAGAGACCACACGGAGTTCATAGATAGTTGATGCTCTTTATCTGTGAACTCCGTGCGGTCTCTGCGTTATCAGAAACTGGCTGCCACAATTTGATCTTCAATGTCCGTGCCGTCTCGCTATCAGGCCGTCACAGCAGCGCCGGTCGTCGGCTTCGCCGGTTGCGTTTCGTTTGTGCCGAGGCGTGCGTGATAAATGTCGGCGACGCGCTGTTCCTGCTTCGCGGTCTCGATTTCAATCTCGTCGTAAATCGCAGCCGTCAGCGGGTCGGTGTGCTGATTAGCTAAGTTATAAGCATCGACGACGCCGGTCTGTAGGTCGCCCAACGCGCGCTGCATCAGGGATGTGTCATCGCTCGACTGCAACCAACTCTTCAGTGTCGCCCATGCGCCGCTGCCCGCCGCCTGCAAGGTCTCCTTTTCTTCAAGCGACGCGAGTCGCGCTTCAAGCGTCTGGATGTGGCGGCCCTTGCTCGCGGCAATCTCGTTGAAGAGGTCGCGTAAATCCTGCGCGGTCGCCTTCTCGGCATACTTCTCGAAAGCCGTCATCGCGTAACGCTCGCCGCGAATCGCCGTGTTGATCCCGTCGACGATCTCGCTTTTGCTTGAGCCACCGAACTCCTCGGCCAGTTTCCACCATTCGTAATTCATGTCGTTTTCGGACGGCAGTTGAAAACTCTTCGGCTCGATATTGAGGTAGCGCATGATCGCGGCAACGAAGACCGGCAGGTCAGCCGGACGACGCGATGTGATGAGGTTACCGTCCGTCACCACCGGCATGTTTTCGTAATTCGCGCCGGCGTTCTGCATGTCCTTCCGAATCGCGCGGAAGCCGGTCGCGCGTTTGCCCTTCAGCAAGTCGCCTTCGATTAAAACCTGCGGGCCGTGACAGACGGCGGCGACGAGTTTGCCCTGGTTGAGCGCGTCCTGCACGAAGCGCACTGTCTTCATATTGGTGCGCATCTTATCGGGCGCCCACCCGCCCGGAATTACCACGGCGTCGAAATTCTCAGCGCGCGCATCGGTGGTCGTCGCGTCGGCTTCGATGGAAAGTTGCCCCTGCTTACCGGCATACTTCTCGTTAAGGCGCGAGCCGAGCACAGTCACTTCGGCACCCGCCTTCGGCAGAACTTTGTAGGGAATTTGAAACTCGACATCCTCGACATCCTGCTCGATCAAAATCGCGATTTTCATAGTGTTAGATTTTACCTTTTCGGTCATAAGTATTGACTCCTTGTCATTCTCAAATGGACAAAAGGACAAACAGCGTACAGGCCGTCGTCCGGGGTTTCAGTTGGTATCAGTTATTGTCAGTGGGCGGCAAGCCGTGTGCCAGCAACCGGGCGATGAAGGCGCGTGGAAAACGTCCTTCGACTATCCGACGGTTGCGCAGAAGCCATACAGACAGGGGCGCGAGATGTTCGTTTACGTTACTTCAAATGAACAACGTAAGTGCGTATTGGACGAGGGGCGATGTGTGTAGATGGTATGCGGCTACTCCGGGAGCGGAATATGCTTGATGCCGGAGTTTTGTGTTACTACGTGACTGGCACTTCGTTTATGTTGCCGGGCGAAGTAGGCCACGGAAGATTCCCTGCACGGTGACTTGCGAGGCGTGCAATCGAATCGGCTCAAGTTGTGAATTGGCGGGGCGTAATTCGACTTCGG
Organism: Acidobacteriota bacterium; assembly: GCA_030859785.1. GTDB lineage: Bacteria > Acidobacteriota > Blastocatellia > Pyrinomonadales > Pyrinomonadaceae > JACDEG01. The sequence goes on along the minus strand of JALZJL010000167.1, from coordinate 16,932 downwards.
CACCGATGCGGCGGAGTCGCTTAAGCGTGGCGCGGCTGCCTTCGATCAGCGCGACCACGATCTCGCCGTCGCGGGCCTCGGTGCGGTTCTCAATCAACGCGATGTCGCCGTCGCAGATATGTTCGTCGATCATCGAATCGCCCGCGACACGCAGTGCGTAAACCTGACTGGGTCGCACGCGGCCAAGCAGAAAGCGCGGGATCGTAATCGTCTCGCGGTCGTCGACCGTATCAATCGGCGCGCCCGCCGCGATGCGACCGAGTAGCGGCACCTCGCACGTCGCGTCGCCCGGCACCTCCTCGACCTGCACGCTTAACCCGAATGCGCCGTCGGGCCGTCGTCGCACAAGCAGCCCGCGCCGCTCCAACGCCTCGATGTGCTTGGCGATGGTCGCCTTTGAAGAAACACCGAAGTGACGCGCGATCTGCGCATAAGACGGCTCGTAGCCGTGACGTTCGATGAAGCGCGTGATGTATTCGAGAATTTCTTTTTGTCGTTGGGTGCGGGCTTGCATTCGGTTCCTTCACTTCCCCTTGCTCTGTTAGAGAGGCAAGGCGCGCGTCATGCATTGTTCAAGGGGTGGGGTGGATTGTACGAGCGTGTCGGCGAGAGCGTCAAGACACTTTACCGATTCACACTTTATCCGCTCGTGACCATACCACACATATCAGAACTACCGTCTCGGTTATCTGCGCGAATAGCGCGTGAGCGTCAGCGGGAAGATATGTACGCCCTGAAAGACGTTCGCCATCTCCGGCGGCTGCGTGCCTGACAACAGGCCGTTGGCCTTCCGGTCGTAGATCGCTTCGTTGAGATGGTTGTCCGGGTTGACCACTGCGCCTTTAATCTCCAACCCGACGAACGCGCCCTTGCTGCGCGAGTACGAAAGTATCCCGGCATCGAGCGTCAGATTGGTCGTCGCACTGGCGGAGCGACCGACCGGCCCGGCGGCGGCGCTCGCTTCGCCACCCATTTCGATCTTGTCCTGCAACAACCCGCGCAACGCGCCTTCGTTCATAAACAGCAACACAAAGTCGGTCTTCGACGCGCCGATCTGCGCGCCGACACTCGCTCCACCCATCTTGAAGAACGCGGGCGCGCTCCACCCGTCGCGCACACGGCGGCTGATGACGCCGCTACCGCCGCGCCCACCGATCACGAAGCCCGCCTTCAACACACCGGGGAACACAGCGACCGCCTCGGCGCGGTCAAGCAACTCGCGCGGGATGGTGTTATCCGGCGCGGACATGATCTCTTCAAAGACGCGGGCCGCGCTCGCTGCCTTCTTCGCAGCTTCATTCATTCGCTTCGCGTCGCCCGCTTCGACCGGGTCGCTCACTCTGCGGCGGCGCTGCGTCTGTGCTGCTGCGTCCGGCGCATACGCCGCCGACACCACGAGCGCCAATGCGAACAGCGCGGCAACGAAGCTTTTTTCCAGCGAACATTTCATCAATTATCTCCTTCAAGTTGAAATCCGGGATGGCGCAAGTTTAGCGTCGTGAATAACGATTGAGAGCCAGTGTAAAGGAACGGACGACACTCGGGATTGCCGCCCCGCCGCGCGTGCTGCCGGTCAACAAGTCGTTGGCATTCATCCCGTAGAACGCTTCGTTGAGGTCGTTGTCCGGGTTAATCACGACACCCTTCACCGCCGCTCCGATGAATGCCCCCTTGCTGCGCGAGTAGGAAAGAATCGCGGCGTCGAGCGTCGCGTTGGTTGATGCGCTGACGGTGCGACCGACCGGCCCAGCGGCGACGCTCGCTTCGCCGCCAATCTCAAACTTGTCTTCCAACAATCCGCGTAGCGCGCCCTCGTTCATAAACAGCAGCACAAAGTCGGTCGACGAAGCACCGATCTGCGCGCCGATACTTCCGCCGCCGAGATTGAAGAACGCGGGCGCGCTCCAGCCCGTCGACGTGCGGCGACTGATGACGCCCTGCCCTTTGCGACCGCCGACGATGAAGGCGGCCCGCAGTACGCCGGGGAAGACGGCGATGGCTTCGGCCCTTTGTAGCAACTCTTTCGGAATCGCATTGTCGGGCACGACCATCACCTGATTGAAAACCTGCGTCGCTTGCCGCGCGTGGCGTCCGGCATCGTTCGCACGCTTCAGCGGTGGCTTCGACTTGACCTCTGTCTGTGGGCTGATTGTCCGCGTGTTGACACTATGCGCCCGCGTCCCCGTAGGGCCGAGGCAGAGTACAAGCGCCGCGCTGAGCAGCGCACTGATGACCCGTGGCAAATTTGATCTCATAAACTTAAACCACCTTTCCAAAGAGCATTTCTTTGAACTCTCAACGAAGCCGTACCGCCCTCCGCGAACTGTGCGCTGCGGGTGGCCTCGGACTCGCAAACGTTTAATTCTGCTCGGAGTACTTGGCGATGATGCGCTCGCGGATTTGCGCCGGGGTAAGCTTTTCCTCTTTCTGCATCTGGTACGCCAGCAATGCCTCATCGACGCAGACCGCGCAGTGCGCCGCATGGTCATCGACAAAGCAACTGTACAGACTCTTATGGCCGAAGCCGCGGTCGCAGTGACAGTAGCACGGCAGTTGCGCGATGGTCTTCGGAATTTCGCCCACCGCTTTGTAAGCCAATTGCTGCCGGCCTGTGAACTTCGCGGGCGAGAGCGATGGCGGCAGTTTCTTCAAGCTCGCAGCATCAGTCTGAAAGGCGGGCACGCGGTTCGGCGACGACTCTTCTGCGCCGTGACTGTGCCCGGCATGGTCTCCAGATGGCTGTCCGGTTTGATGTCCGGCGTGAGTCGTCGCGGTGTTGTTAACAGACGGCGACCCCGCGGAACTTGGCCGTTGCGACGGCGCGACCAGTGATGACGCAGTGGTCTCAGCCGTCTGCGAATTCCTCGGCTTTTCAGTCGGCGTGCAGGCCATCGCCGCCGCAGTGGTCAGTAGAAGCATGACGGAAAGCAATTCTCTATTCATGAACTCTTGAACTCCTTGAGAAAACGTTTCGTGATGAAGTGACGCCGCCCTACAAGACGCTCGACACGAATAATGTCAATTGAGCGACCAGGCAAAAGTTATCCGGTATCTAAAGATGAATCAAATCGCCTCCGCCGTTGGCTCTCACTTTCGCCTTACTGATTATCACCATCCTTCCACCGTGGACGCTCGTCATCGAGCGGTGCGGGCGGGGGCGGATGAAAACTTTGTGTGAGGTAGGATTCCAGCCGTTGATCGCGTCGAGTGTATCCGGCTTCGGGTAGAACGTAAAACCATCCGCCGACCACATGTCGCACGCGTTACCGAAGAAGCGTGACTGTCAGGCCGTCGCAGCGCCTCTCAAACCGGGCGACAGATTTGACCACGCGCCGTAAAGAATGAGAGGATGCCGCGCATTCCATGACCGCCGAAATTTTAACCAGGAGGAGAGATTGATGGAGATCGATAGAGATAAAGTTGTGACCCAGGAGGAACTCGGTGAACTCGCGCCCATCGACCAGGTTGAGGGCCGCGTCGAGGCCGAGATGAAGATCATCGAGGGCCGCGCTAAAGAGAGTGTCGCGCAGGGCATGCAGAACCCTGAGTTGGAGCGTCAAGGGCGCGAACTCGGAGAGCAGGGGGAGCGCGAACTCGAAGAACAACGCGAAATCGCAGAACAGCAGCGAAATGATTGACCGGCAAGCGGCCCGGCCTTGCGCCGGGTCGCGTCCCGCTCATCCTCTTTTGCTCACACCCTGCTCAATCGCTTCACGCAACATCGCCGGAACCTGCTCGCCGTAGCCTCGGATGTGCTTGATGATTCGCCCGTCTGGGCCGATCACGAATGTCTGCGGGATGACGTTCTGGCCGCGCGACAGCAACATGTACATATCCTCTTCAATCCAACCCAGTTTGTAATTGATCTTGAACTCGCGAGCGAAGTTGCGCACCAATTCATGGGCTGTCTCCGGGTCTTCGGTCGTGAGGCCGATGACTTCGACGCCACGCCCTTTGTACTCATTCGTCACGGCGACCAGATCGGGAACCATCTTGCGACAAGGCCCGCACCACGTCGCCCAGATGTCGAGCACGACGACCTTCCCTGCGTAGTCGACGAGACGGAAAGATTTCCCGTCGAGCATCTTTACAGCATGCTCCGCCACGCCGTCCGGCAGCGCCGCCGTCGCCGCACTCGTTCCCGTATTCGCGCCCGGGACGGCGGCCCTTTCGGGCACGGACGGTTCGCGTCCTACCGTCACTGTAGCCGACGCTGAACGGTTGGCGGTCGCGGGTTGATTAGTGTTCGCGCTGATGTTTCCGTTGCCGGCGGACCCGTTGTTCGTCGCGTTGTCGCAATTGGACGCCGCGAAGATCAGCGCGCCGAATACCGCGCACGCGAGAGCAATGCGCGACCCCGTCTGCAACGGCGGCGAGATGTCGGAAGATCGTTTGGGGTGAATCATGAATGCGTAATTTCCTTTATCTATTAATTTTTCTTCGCGGCGCGCGTCGTTATGGATTTTCGCGCGCCAGGCGGAAGCCGATGACCGGGTCCCGCTTCTCTTTATCGACCCACCGCCGCGCCGTCGCGGTGATCGGCTCGTCACCTTGCGCGCTGCTTTGATACGAACCACCGCGCACCACCGCCTTCTGCATGTCACCTGCGACCAGGCCAAGCACGTTGTTGCCCTTGTACATCGTCGCGACCGTCGAAGTCCATTCCCAGACGTTGCCGATCATATCGGCCACGCCCTGCGATGTATGACCATCGGGGTGCGAGCCGACCGGCTTCAACGTCGCTGAGTCGAGGTTGGCCGCGCCCTCTCTCCACTGACCGTTCCACGGATACAACCGACTCGTCTGGCCGCCGCGCGCCGCGTACTCCCACTCTTCTTCAGTCGGCAGACGGTATTTCACTTTGTCGCGCTGTGAGCGCCAGTTGGCAAAGCGTTGCGCGTCTTCAAGAGTCACGTTGCGCACCGGCCACTGCTCTTGCCCGGCGCGCGGATTGTTGTTCGGCCAATCGGGCGGCGGCGGGTATGCGGTCACCCGCACAAACTCCGCATACTCGGCGTTGGTCACTTCTGTCCGGTCAATCGCGAACGGACGCACCGTGACCGAATGCGCCGGCCACTGGTTGTACACCCACTGCCGGTAAGCGACCGGGATGCTCGAATCCCTCGGCGGCGGCACGTCGTTGCGACCCATCTGGAAAGTGCCGCCGGGAAGCGCAATCAAATCGGGTCGCGTCGTCGCCGTGACGGAACTCGCACCCGATGGTGACGCAACTGGTCGCGCGTTCGCATTAACGCTAGCTCCGGCCCGATTGCTACTGTTAGAGATGGCCGGGGGCGTGTCGTTATCGGTAACGGCGAGCTTCACGATCAATAAACCGAGCGCGCCGCCAACCAGCGCCAGCGCGACGACTGCCGCCGCCACGAGCAGTATCGTGCGTGGCGTGCGTAGCGTCGTAACGCTCGACCCGGATGCTCCGAATGCTGCGGACGAGGATGCGGCCAGCGGTGGCGGGGGCAGACTGAGCGATGTGTCGATTGGAATTTGCACCGACGACTCGCTTCGCGGCCATATCGCGGACTCCATTGATTGCTGACGAAACAACTCGGCCTCGCGGCGGCGCGCTTCTTCGACGCCCGCTCGCTCTTCGGCATCGGCGCGCGCCACTTCATCACCAACGCTGCTCTGAGGCGCGGAGTTTTCAATTCGCTGATCGGCGACTCGCTGGCTGGAGTCTCGTTGATGAGAGTGTTCCGCGGCGAGCCGGCGAATCTTCTCTTCAGCAGTCAGATTGGGTGCCGTTTGATGGATGCTGAAGACCTCGGTCTGCGCGCTGCGCAAATCCCTCTCCGCCTCCGCCGAGAGAGGTTCCGGCGGCTTGGTGTCACGCGATATTGCGCCCTGCTTCGGTGCTGCGGGTAAATCCGTCAGCGTTCCATCTGTTCCGGCTCGAGTCGAACCGCCGACATCTTCGGAGCTGACCAACCCCGCCACTTGATCGCCGGTGTCGCGCCCGATGGCGAGCGTGGCTGGCGAAACGTTCGACGCGGCATCGCGTTGTTGTGAATCCAGGATGACAATGGGGCCGGAATTAATGACCGCTTCGCGCAGACTGCTGATGAAAAGCTCGACCGTCGCGGGGCGTTTGTCGGCCTCCTTTTCGAGTGCTGAGCGCAGCACATCTTCAAATGCGGACGGCACACTGACCCCGTGTTCGACAAGACCCGGCGGCGGACTCGTCAGGTGCTTCTTCATAATCGACGGGATCGACGCTCCCTTGAACGGCACCGTGCCCGCGAGCATCTGGTAGAAGATGATGCCGAGGCTGTAGAGGTCGGCGCGCGCGTCCGGCTCTTCATCCGACCATTGTTCGGGGGCCATGTAGAACGGCGACCCCATCAGCCCGGTCGTCTGCGCCGCGACGAACGAACCGAGCAACTCACCCGACTTGATTTTCGCGAGTCCGAAGTCGAGCAGCTTGACGCCCTCGCCCGCCGGCAGACCGTCGCGCAGCATGATGTTAAGCGGCTTCAAATCGCGATGCACGATTCCCTGTCGATGCGCTTCGCCGAGGCCGGCGGCGACGCCCGTGATGATCTCCAGCGCCCGCGCCGGCGCAAGCCGCCCCTCTTCCGCGAGAATGTCGTGTAGCGAACGGCCCTGGACGAACTCCATCACGAGAAACGGCATCGTGTTGTTGACGACGCCGAAATCTGTGACAGCGATAATGTTCGGATGACGAATTGCTGCCGCCGCCATCGCCTCTTGACGAAAGCGCGTGATTAACGATGGGTCGTTGCCGACCAGGTCGGGGAGAATGATTTTGATGGCGTGTTGGGTTTTGAGGAAGATATGACGCGCCTTGAAGACCACGCCCATGCCGCCCTGTCCGATGCGCCGCTCCAGTTGATAGCGCCCGTCAAGCACTGGGTCGCCGTTGATCGTTGACTTCAACAAATCACCGTCACTTGGACAGTGATTGATGTGATCGGGGAAGCAACGAGAACAGACCGGGCATTCTTTCATCAGGTGGTTCTGACTGACAGGCGATTGAAAACATTTCCGGTGCGCGCGAATGCAAAAATTCTAACAACTCCCCACACGTCTCGCAAGGCAGTTATGTCGGGCCAGCAGTTATTCACGCCAGGTTGAAAGCAGCCCACTGACACGCGGACGGGATGAACGTATCTCCGATTCGATGCGCTCATCCCGTTCACTTTCCGCCGTTCGCGCCCGCGTCTGTCCTTTAGCGCACGACGATGTTGACGAGGCGTCGCGGCACGACGACGATCTGGACGACCTCGTGCCCGTCGGTCCATGCGCGCACCTTCTCGTCGGCGAGCGCGGTGGCGCGCAGTTCGTCCTCGGCTGTGTCCAGCGTCGCGCGGATGCGACCACGCAGCTTACCGTTGACCTGCACGGGAATTTCTAACTCCTCGCGGCGCGCCAATGCTTCATCAAGTTGCGGCCAACGAACTTTGCCCTCACGGCCGCCGGCGAGGATGCCGCCCGCGTGCCCCAGACTCTCCCACATCTCTTCGGCGGCGTGCGGCGCAAATGGCGCGAGCATCAGCACCAGTGACTCTAATGCCTCGCGCACCGCGAAGCGTTCGGCGGGCGTCGCCTGTTCGGGCACAACCTGAAAATCGCCAAGGGCGTTTGACAGTTCCATCAGCGCGGCGACGTTCGTGTTATAGCTCATCCGCTCGAAGCCTTCGGTGACGCGCGCAATCGTCCGGTGCGTCTCATGTCGCAACGTGCGCGCCACCACGCTGAATTGATCGTGTGCGGGCACGCTCTTCTGCAGCGCATCCTGCAAACTCTCGCGCCAGCGCCACACGAACGTGTAGACGCGGCGCAGGAAACGCACCGCGCCCTCGATGCCTGTCTCCTGCCAGCGCAAGTCGTTTTCCACCGGAGCCGCAAACAGCATAAACAGCCGGACGGCATCGGCCCCATACGCTCGAATCATTTCGTCCGGATCGACGCCGTTGTTTGTCGACTTCGACATCTTTTCGAACGGCCCGATAGTCACCGGCGAGCCGTCGCCAACTAACCGTGCGCTGATCACACGCCCCTTGTCGTCGCGCTCGATGTCTACCTCGGACGGGTTGAAGTACCTCTTCTGGTCGCCATCTTCGCGGTAGAAAGTTTCAGCCACGACCATGCCCTGCGTCGTCAAATTGCTGACCGGCTCATTGAATGAGACGAGGCCGATGTCGCGCATCAACTTCGTCCAGAAGCGCGTGTACAGCAAGTGCATCACCGCGTGCTCGATACCACCGACGTACATGTCGACCGGCGTCCAGTATTTGACTGTCGCCGGGTCGAACGCCGCGTGCTCGTTGTGCGGGTCGCAATAGCGGAAGAAGTACCAGGACGAATCGACAAACGTGTCCATCGTGTCGGTTTCGCGGCGTGCGGGTTTGCCGCACTTCGGGCACGTGGTGTTGACAAATTCGGCGACGCTGGCGAGCGGCGATTCGCCGGCGCCGGTGAACGCGGCGCGCTCCGGCAGCACGACCGGCAAATCTTTTTCCGGGACGGGCACGACACCGCAACCGTCGCAGTAGATGATGGGGATCGGCGCGCCCCAGAAACGTTGGCGCGAGATGCCCCAGTCGCGCAAGCGATACGTCACCGCGCCGCCGCCGAAGCCTTGCTCTTCGGCGTATCGCGCCATCTCAGTGATCACGACTTCGGACAGCTTACCGCTCCATTCGCCGCTATTGACGAGGATGCCGTAGTCGGTGAACGCATGCTTCATCGCGAGGGATTGGTCCAATTCCCTCTCGTCATGCGCAATTTGTTCCTGCTCGTGCGAGATACGCTCGATGACACGGCGCACGGGCAGAGAGTATCTCTGCGCGAACTCGAAATCGCGCTCGTCATGCGCGGGGACGCTCATCACTGCGCCCGCGCCGTAGTCCATCAGCACGTAGTTCGCGACCCACACCGGCAGTTGTTCGCCGCTGAACGGATTGACCGCGAACAATCCGGTGTTGACGCCCTCTTTCTCTTCCTCTTCAACCGTCGCCGTGACGTTAGACGCGCGCGCCGCTCGACTCTCACGCACACGCTCAGCGAAGCGGTCAACATCCGCCTTCAGCGACGAGCCTTCCAATAGTTCACTCAGCAGAGGGTGTTCGGCGGCCAGGACGACGGCGTTCGCGCCATAGATCGTGTCAACGCGCGTTGTGAAGACGCGCACCTTGGCCGGTGTGTCTTTGATCGGGAAATCGATGTACGCGCCGACGCTTCTGCCGATCCAGTTGCGCTGCATTGTCAGCACGCGCTCCGGCCAGCCCGCTTCAATCTCCGCCATGTCGTTGATTAACTGCTCGGCGTACTCGGTGATGCGGATGAACCACTGATCGAGGTCTTTTTTCTCGACCACCGCGCCACACCGCCAGCAGACGCCGCCCGAAGACTGTTCGTTCGACAGCACCGTCTGCTCGTTCGGGCACCAGTTGACCGGCGACGTGCGCTTGTAGGCGAGGCCGCGCTCGTGCATCTTCAAAAAGAACCACTGATCCCACTTGTAATAATCCGGGCGATGCGCAGCAATCTCGCGCCGCCAGTCGTAGCTGACGCCGATGCGCTTCAGTTGCCCGCGCATGTGCGCGATGTTCTCTTCCGTCCACGCGCCAGGCTGGACGCCGCGCTTAATTGCGGCCTGCTCGGCGGGCTGCCCAAAGCTGTCCCATCCAATCGGGTGGAGCACGTTGAAGCCGCGCAGCCGCTTGTACCATGCCAACGCATCGCCAATTGAATAGACACGGACGTGTCCCATGTGCAGAAAACCTGACGGATACGGCAGCATCTCGAGGCAGTAGAATTTCGGGCGTTGGTCGTCGCGCTCGACGCGAAAAGCGCCGGTCGCTTCCCAATGCTGTTGCCACTTCTCTTCGATTTTTTCCGGGTAATATTTCTCGTCCATAAATGTTCACACGCCTCTCCCTAAAGCAATCGACACTTCTTCAGAAGCCGGAAGCACGCATCATCAAGCATTCGCGCCCGCCCGCTCTTAATCATTGATTATTCTGTCGCGTGTTGAATCGCGCCGCATCAACGACCACGCACGTTCGTTAGCGTGCACGGCTGCCGAGCGGCACTATAAGGTAGAGGGTTGGAGGTCGGTTTAGTCCACGTGTCATTGAGCGTCACACTCTCTCACAGTAAATACAGTGGGTCATCGTAACGCACCGGGCGGGCGGTTGTCGAATGCGGAAGTGGCGCTGTTTTGACGGCGCACCATCCGAGTTATCGAAGCCGAACACGGTCGTGACAGACCACGCATTCACACTGACCCGAGCGGCCCGGCTCGATTCACTTCACATTATAAGTAGTTTTCTCTTTACCGAGAAAATCCTTGCTCGTCTGCTTAACGATCACCGCGGCCTTTTCCAACTCGAAGTAGGCGCGTTGAATTTCACCTTTATCAACCGAGAGCTTCTGCGCCAGAGTCACCGGCGAAGGCAGCGCGTCGCCCGACTTGAGTTGCTGGTCACGAATCTGCGCCTCGATCTGTTCGCGAATTTGAGCGTACACCGGCCCGGCGGCACCGCCCTTAAGTTCGATGTCCATCATGCTGCAATCCTACACGATTACCCTCACTTCGACGAACGCACGCGAGCGCGTTCAGGTTGCGCGCCTTGCCAAGCCTCGACGCTTTACGCTATCGTTCGACTTCTTTTTCAGCCCCGATGATCTACTGTCAAAGCATTTTCCGTCCGCGTTACTGCCCCCTCCTCGCAACCGCCAAATGCTTTCAGTCTAACGCTGAATTTAAGAATGAAGAGATTGATAAACTTACTTAGAGGAGTGTGAAAACGATATGTTCTCTGAAGACGCGCCGAAGAAAGACGTGAAGACTGTGCGCATCGCTTCCGAAATTTGGCACGACGGTCGGTTCATCAAATGGGACGACGCCCGCATCCACGTTATGTCACACGTCATCCACTACGGATCGAGCGTCTTCGAAGGCGTCCGCTGCTACTCGACGAAGCGCGGCCCCGCGATCTACCGCCTGCGCGAGCACATGAAACGACTGCTCAATTCCGCGAAGATTTACCGCATGGATCACGGGCGCACGATTGACGAATTGTGCGCGGCGGCCATCGGGCTGGTGAAGCGTAGCGGACTCGACCAGTGCTATCTGCGCCCGATCATCTTCCGCAGCCTCGACGAAGACCGCCCGGCGTTCGGCGTCAACCCGTTCCCGAATCCGCTGTCGTGCTACATCGGCGCGTGGGACTGGGGCAAGTATCTCGGCGACGAAGCGATTGAGCAGGGCGTTGATGTATGCGTCTCGACGTGGAATCGGTTGACGCCGAACTCGATGCCCGCGATGGCGAAGGCCGGCGCGAACTATATGAATTCGCAACTCATCAAGATGGAAGCGCTGACGAACGGTTATGCTGAAGGCATCGCGCTCGACGACCGCGGGTTCGTCTCGGAAGGCTCCGGCGAGAACATCTTTTTGGTGCATGACGGGAAGGTCATCACGCCGCCGCTGTCGTCCTCGATCCTGCCGGGTATCACGCGCGACAGCGTGATTCAGATTTGCCGCGAGTTGGGCATCCCGCTCATTGAAGAAGGCGTGCAGCGCGCCGCCCTCTACATCGCCGACGAACTGTTCTTCACCGGCACCGCAGCCGAAGTAACGCCGATCCGCTCGGTCGACCGCGTGCAGGTCGGCGCCGGCAAACGCGGTCATATCACCGCGCGCATTCAACAAACCTTCTTCGAGATCACCAAGGGCGAGCGCCCCGCGCCCGGCGACTGGCTCACTTATGTGAACGAGACTCAACCGTCACCCGTGGCGGACAACAACGGTCATCCGACGAACGCCGACAAGGCGACTAAAGCGACGACCGCCGAGGTCACCGACCCGATGTCGAGCTACAGTGCGGTGGTGACCGACTAATAACTCAGCCGTGACAGGTAAATCGTGATCGGTGACAGGACAAAATCAAGCGATTGCGGAACACTTCAATTGCGGAATACGGATTGTGGATTGCGGATTAAAAACCAAAGCGTAGTTTTTTGGCTTGCTTCTTCAATCCGCATTCCGCAATCATCTGGTCACCTGTCACCGTTGAGTAAGAACCTTCGCCTCACCCCAATAGAAGTGACGAATGCGGCGACGTTCGGAAACTTGAGTGGACTTGTTCACTCGCCAGCGGCGCGCTCGGTTTTTAACGTTTGTTGACGGCTCTCAATCGCGCAGGCTAGAATGATTTCGGCGTCTCCGGCGATACAACGATTTCACAGCGGCGCGCCTTCTCTTTCGACAGTCCTTGAAACCACGCCTCACGTGCTGCCGGTCGGCAGAGCGTCGAACAATCCACCACCTTAATAGCCCACTCCGGTAATTTATAAATACTCTTCAGACGAGGTGTCTCCGACCTGGATGCAAATTAAAATCGATGACCTGCTGCGCACGGCAACTAACTTCGGCGCGTCCGACCTCCATATCAAAGCCGGGTCGCCGCCATTTATGCGCATCGGCGGCGAGTTAAAGCCGGTCGTGGACGCGCCCCAACTGAGCCAGGGGGACACGCTCGACATGGCCTTCTCAATGATGTCGAACCGGCAGAAGCAGCGCTTCAAAGAAGTCTCGGAGGCCGACATCGCGTACGGTGTGCCGGGCCTCGGTCGTTACCGCGCCAATATCTTCCAGCAGCGGGGCACGGTCGGGATGGTGCTGCGCGTGATCCCCGACACGGTGCGCACGCTCAGCGAGTTGAGTATGCCGCCGGTCATCGAACAACTCGCCGAAGCGCAACGCGGGCTGATCCTCGTGACCGGCACGACGGGTTCAGGTAAATCGACGACACTCGCCGCGGTGATTGACCGCATCAACGCGACCCGCCCCGGCCACATCGTCACCATCGAAGACCCCATCGAATTTTTGCACCGCGATAAGCGCTCGTTCATCACGCAGCGCGAGGTTGATGTCGATACGCGCTCGTTCGCCGAGGCACTCCGCGGCTCGTTGCGCCAAGACCCGGACGTGATTCTCGTCGGCGAGATGCGCGACCACGAAACGATTGCAACGGCGCTGACCGCCGCCGAGACGGGACACCTCGTCCTCTCGACGCTGCACACGCTTGACGCGACCGAGACGATCACGCGCATCGTTTCGTCGTTTCCGCCGCACCAGCAGAAGTCTGTGCGGATTCAACTCGCCGGGATTCTTAAAGGCATCGTCTCGATGCGACTCGTCCGCGCCGCACGCGGCAACGGTCGCGTGCCCGCCGTCGAAGTGATGATCTCAACCGGCTTGATCCGCGATTACATTATGAACGAGGAAAAAACCTCGATGATTCGCGACGCCATCGCCGCCGGGACTTCGCAGTACGGGATGCAGACCTTCGACCAGTCACTCTTCAATCTGTTTCATGCCGGCCTCATCACGCTTGAAGAGGCGTTGCGCGGCGCAAGCAATCCGGACGAGTTCCGTCTGCGCATCGCCGGCATCCGCTCCACTTCCGAACAAGCGAAGGACGAGATGGAGAGCGTCACGACCATCACCAACAGCAATGCCCCGCGCCTCAAAACGAGCGACGTGGGTTAACCCTCTCTTTCGTTCGTCAAGCACTTCACAGTGTTGCTTCAACCGATGTCGCCACACGCACCCGCGGCCAAACTAACCGCACTCGAACGAACCACGGAACAGCGGGCGAACATTCCGAAATGCGCCGGCTGCGGTCTCGTCAATTTCAGCACGGAGGCGAGGTGCAAACGCTGCGGCGCATCCCTCGATGAAGCGACTGACGACACGACGCACGCCGCCGCTGCTTCTGCCGCCACGCTATCGGAGCACACGCCGGTTACAAAAGCCGCGTTCCTCTTCAGGCGAGCGGCGGCGGTGTGCGGGATGACCGCGCTACTGCTGTTTGCGTGCTACGTATCGCTGGTTTTCAGTTCAGCGCCGCTTAACGCCGAACAGCGGAGAGCCGCCGACCGGGCCATCGATGTGCTCGACCAGAGGGGCTTTGCGCGCGACGCCCTGATCCTGCGTCGCCTCGTCAATTATCGCGCCTCGGACAATTGGTGGAACCGCTACGTCGGGCACGCCGATGCTTATGCTGCGACCAACTTTCCGTTCGAGGTCGTGACGCTGTATCCGGAGTTCTTCAACAAATCGGCGGACGATGTCGAGCGCGCTGCCATCCTGCTGCATGAAGCGCAACACCTACGCGGCAAAGGCGAAGAGGAGGCCTTTACGACGGTGTGGCGCGCCAAGCGGCAACTCGGCTGGACGCATGATGGTTACGGTCACACTCGCGTCTGGCGCAACGTCAATGAATTTACCATCAAGCACGCGCCGAACCTTTTCCGATGCGGGACTGAAGGCGACACAGATTGCTATCAATAATTGGCCCTGACCTGCATGCACCGTACCCTTGTAGCCATTGCACAGGCGGCAGGACAACCACAGATTGTCTTCATCATCGTTTCCTCCGCGCGCCTGCGGGGTAATGTGTTCGATTTCGAGTTTACCGAGAACATAGTGCTGACGGCTCAGGCAGTAGCCGCATCTGTCTCCGGCTTGCTTTCGCACGCGCTCGCGAACGGCGTGGCTAATGTAGCGGGGAGTCATGGGGCCAGCGGCTCAATCAGTCCCCGGCGCACAGCTTCGTTGCGCGCCTGCGCTTTACGCAACAATCCTTCCTGATAAACCTGCATCAGTGAAATCAATTCGGTTTGCTCTGCGCCGGCCAGCTTTCCCGCCTGCTGCTGATTGAGCAAGCGGCTCAAGCGCCGATCTTGCGTTGCCGGCATCTCCCGCTTTGTCAGCGCCAGCACTTCCTTGTCCGAACGTTCAGCGATTGGCGGAAGGCTGTCGTTGGAAGTTGCCACCGGCGCCAGCCACAGCGTGATGGCATCGGCGAGCAGTTCATTGACCTGGCAATGCGTCAGTCGCGCCAGCCGCTGGGCCTGCTTGTACACCTGTTCGGGAATTGTGATGGCTACCCGTGTGCTCATAACGAGCTTCTCCAATCCGCTCTCGTCAACCTCTCAACAAATTACGAGACATAATTTATCACAGCCATCCGAGCGGCCTCACGGCGGAAACCCGACGCGCCGCAGCAACTCCTGAAAGCGCGAATCGTCGCGCAGGTTGTTCCATTTCGGTTCGACTTTCAGAAAAACCATTCGCACATCTCTTTGCTCGTAACCCTTTTCCAGCCAGGCGAGCGTTTCTTCCCGTTCTCCAAGCCCGTGATAAACGAGCGCAATGTTGTAAGGCGGAACGTAATGCTCAACTGATAAATCCAACAATTCTTTAAGCACGGCTCGCGCTTCTTTAAGTTTTCCCCATCGCGCCAGAGCGTAGGCGCGGTAAGCCTCCCATTGCGAATTGCCGGTGATTTCGCCCGCTTTTTTGGCGGCGGCGACAGCTTCGGCGTGCATTCCTTTTTCGGTATAGACTCTGGAAATGAACAGATATGAAAGCCAAAAGTTTGGGGCTAAATCAATCGTCTTGTTTAATCGGTCAAGAGCTTCATCGTGTTTTCCGGCGAAAAAAAGAAATTGCCCTTCGAGCGCGTTAACTCGCAAAGCTACCGGGTCGAGTTCTCTTGAAAGTTTGATTTCGGCGAGCGCCTGTTCGTGTCGTCCGACGTTTGAAAGCAGATGCGCGTAGCCAAAATGCGCTTCCGCACTGTTCGGATTAAGTTCTAATGCCCGCAGATATTGTTTTTCCGCCGCCTGCCAATCCCAGTCATACCAAAACATTATCAATCCCAACGTGGCATGGGATTCGGCAAGAGTTTCGTCAAGTTCGACTGCCCGCAATGCCGCCGCTTTCGCCTTCGGCATCACTTCCCAAGAAGGCACGCCGCTCGTTAACGCCATCGGGAGATAAGTCTGAGCGAGTCCGACGTAGGCGAGCGCGTAGTTCGGGTCAATTTCGATTGCCTGTTGGAAATACGCAATGCCTTTGTCGGTTTCCGTCCGCGTCAAATTAAGCGCGTGGTGACGCCCTTTCATATAAAGTTGATATGCCTCGACATTTTCCGTCGAACGCTTTTTCTCACGACTTTTGAGCCGAATTTTTAAAGCCGCCGCCACTCGTTCCGAAATTGAATCCTGCACGGCGAAAATGTCGGTGAACTTTTCGTCAAATTGTCCCGTCCACAATTGTTTGCCGTCGCTCGTGCGAAGCAATTTCGCCGAAACTCTGATTCTCTCGCCGGAAGTTTGAATGCTCCCGTCCAGCACGGCTTCAACGCCGAGTTCGCGTCCCGCTGTCAATAAATCCTGTTCCAACGAACCGTATCGGCGAATCGCGCTGAACGGACGAACAACAATCTCTTCGCCGCCGCTTAGTTTTGAAATCAAAGTGTCAGCCATTCCGAGTTCCAACGCTTCGTCCCGCTTTTCCGCCACCAAAGATTTGAACGGCAGCACGGCGACGGTTTTAACGGGAGCGTCCGCGACAGGCTCTGTGTCTCCGCGCCAAAAAGAAAAACCTAAAAAACTCAATCCGGCGATAGCCGCCATCGCCAACGCGATGAGCCACCAGCGGCTGGGCTTTGTGTCAATCGTTTGTTGTCTGTTGTTCGTCTCGGATTGCTGATTTTGAAATGTGAGATTTGCGATTTGAGATTCGGCAGGATTTGACCAGCCCGCCAGCACAGGCGGTTCTGACTTTTTAGCAGTATCAAGCCGGCGGACTTCGGCGACGAATTTATATCCGTGTCCCGGCACGGTGGCAATAAAACGATTTTCACCGTGCTTCTCGCCTAACACGCGCCGCAGGATCGAGATATTTTGCGTGAGATTGTTTTCTTCAACAATCGTATCCGCCCAAATTGCCGACATCAACTCATCTTTCTCAATCACTTTTCCATTGTGTTCGACGAGATACAGCAAAGTGTCAAAAGCTTTGGGCATCAGCGGCACAGATTCACCATCACCTTTTAGTAAAAGGCGTTTCGCGGCACAAAGGCGAAAATT
>JALZJL010000165.1 GCA_030859785.1 Acidobacteriota bacterium | reverse complement strand
TCGCGGCGAGTTGGCGCGCGGTCAGAAATTCTTCGCGCGTCCGTCCATCACTTGAATGCGACGCATTGCTCACGTGAGTTGTCAGTGGTGCCGCGTCAGTTCGCAGCCGGTTGGAGTGTGAGCGCGACATTGGTGCGCGCCGCACCGTCAATCTCGACTTCTCTCGTAGCGGATTGCATCCCGGAAGCTTTCACCGTCACGCGATAGCGCGCCCGGTCAGGCGGCAGACGAAAGACAAACAGACCGCTCTCGCTGCTGACGCGACCGTCAAGTTTCTTATCTGTTCCATCCGGACGGACGAGTGCGAGTTCGATTCGCGCGCCCGGCACGACTCGCCCGTTGGGATCGAAGACGCTGCCGCGGATGAATGCGATGCTACCGTCGTCGATCCTCAAAAAAAGCCCGTCGCTCAGCGCGCGAGTCTTGCCGGCGCGAACCTCGACATTGTCCAGACGCCCAACGCTTAAGCCCGGTTTGCGGAACGTGAATCCATAGACGCCCGGCTCAAGACCCTGCACCAGGAATTCGCCTTTCCGATTAGTCTCAACGCGAATGATTTCACGCTCGCCCTGGCGCGCGATCACGACCACCCCGGCGGGCGTCGAAGAGTTGTCGTCCACGCGCACACGGCCTTTGACGCCGCCATTGTTGCTCGCGCTGGTCTGCTGCTGCCCGATGGCAACCGTTGTGGTCAACAGCAGCAATACAAAGCCGCCACAGGCTCGGCGTAAATTGATGGTGAGCGGTTTAATCGTCATTTTTTCTGCGACCTTTCCGAGAATCGGTGGGTGATTGTAACATGCCGATGACGCTTCCGAACCGACCACGCTCTGCCGCTCGAAAGGTTTCTGCGGGCGTGGTGGCTGCGGGTGCAGAGCTTGATGCGCGAACCGTGCGCCGGTGTTGCCCAAGTAGCAACATCTCACTCGCGGCCATGCCGATGTTGAATCTCTTCATCACGCCGACGCGCGTTTCGGTTTGGCTGACACGGCATGTGATGCATTAAGATGGTATTAATCACAAAGTTCCAATCGGGTCCCGTTCGCGTTCCGGTCCGTCGTTGAGGTTTTATGTCAGCTTTAAGCAACTCAATACTTGATCATCTTTCACTTCGTTGGCGCAGAGCCTTGATGTTCATTATCGCCGTCGGTCTGTGGTTAACATCGCCGGCGTTGCTGCCAATGCCGGACGCGCTCGGTCAACAACCGGCAGAGTCGGTGCAGGGGAAAAATTCTCCGCCCCGCGACGCGCTGTCCGTCATTCAGGACGATGTCGGTGATGATGAAATTTACCGCGTCGATACTGACCTCGTGCTGGTTGACGTGACGGTGACTGACGCGCAAGGGCGTCCGGTGCGCGACCTCCGTCCGGAGGACTTTAAGCTCTACGAAGACGGTGCCGAACGCCCGATCTCGTTCTTCAATGTTGAAAAGCGTGGCGGGCAGCCGAGGCCGGTGGCGGTCGTCTTCGCCGTCGACATTTCGGGCAGCATGACGGGCGAAGAACTGCGGCGGATGGGGGACGCGATGCGCGCGTTCGCGCAACACCTGGCGGGGCGCGAGGCCGTGTTCGCGGTGATGAGCTTCGGGATGAGCGCGAAGGTGCTTCAATCATTCAGCGGCGAGGCGCGGAAACTTGACCGCGCGTTAGAACGTTTGGCGCACGAACCGAACGGGCTGTCGACCCACACCTACGACGCGATTGACGATGCGATCCGGCTGCTGGTGCGCAAGGCCCCGCGGACGCGCGAGCGGCGTTTGATGAAGCGCGCCGTCGTCGTTATTACCGACGGCTTCCCGGTCGGCGACACGGTCGCACCGCGGACGGTGATCGAACGCGCCAACGACGCCGGCGTCAGTATCTACACCGTGACGCTGCCTTCGTATTCGCGCCTGCTGGCTTCAGTGGGGAACGCGCCCGCTCCGCTTCCGACGCCGCTCGACGTGAGTTCAGTCGCCGAGAAAACCGGAGGGGCGAGCGTCTACGCAACCGCCGAAAATTACGCGCCGCTGTTCAGGACGCTCGCCGAAGAGGTCACTTCGACCTACGTGGTTGCATTCTATCCGCCGGAAGAGAAACGGCGTGACGGACGTTTTCATAACATCCGCATCGAAGCCCCACGCGGCCTCAACGTCCGCCAGAGCCGCTCCGGTTATCAAGCAACGAATCGAAAAAAGTAAGCGGAAAACACTCGGCGCAATGCCATCGACGCGCGTTCAGGAATTCAACACCCAGGAGTTGAATCCAGGCCCGCTTCGACCGTCACTCCGCCGTTTGCTTTCCACTCTACGTTTACGCCTGACCGCTCAATCGTTCGTTGGCGGCGTTGACCGGCAGGCGCTGCTACACTTCTTCCTCTTCGTCCTCATCCTCGTCATCATCTTCGACGACATCCAGTTCAACGGGATCGAGTCCGACGACCTCGAGTTCGGTCGCACACTCGCTGCACATGACGGCGTCCCCCTTATCGGCGTCCGTGTCAACGTGGACTTCAGCTTCACACTCCGGGCATGTTCCGATTGGCACTTTGTCTTCACCTCCAGCGCTATTAATAACGTAGAGGCGCACCCGTTCTCATGGGGAGACCTCCACCTTGAAAGAGTTTTGGTTAAGTCGCCGACAATCTAACCGCGCGCGCCGTATTTTGCAATGCCGTTTCGTCGGATTTTAAGCGTCATCCAAACCCTCTTGAATGCCCGAAACGACACGGTAGCATTCGACAGACGGAGATGACCGCCTGCCTGCAAAACAAGACGCGCCGATGTCTACTGGATGTCTACCGTCTGACGCGGTGAACCATGCTGAGTAGTTACTCGGTGTGAGATTACCGAACCGGTCTGACTGGTAGCGATGCAAGGTGTTGGCGCGCCGGTGCGGATTCAGCGCTCCGAGGGTGGCGACGAAGGATTTCACGCCAACTCGCGCCGTCGTAGTGGAAGCGCTTGGTCGCGCGGTCGAAGGTGAATGTGACGCCGGCCCGGTTGAATCGATCAAGCCCCGCGTAATTCAGAAAGTAGCTGTGGGCGGGGGCGCCCCCAGCCGTCATCTCTCCGTTATCAAGCCGGCGCTCGGCCTCGCGCGAAAGTTTTTCGGCGCTCGCTTCGGCGGCTTCGCCGTACAGCATCAACACCGCGGGACGCAGCGGCGAACTCGTGAAGGCATCAAGAAAAATACGCGCGCGGGCGATGCGGTCGAACTCCTCCGATGCGCGAATCAGATTCAGCAGACGCACATCATCGCCAGCGCGAAACGGCGACGCGACGCTTTCTGCCTGTAGCCATCCGCGCGTGCGGCGCGTCAACGCGACGCGGTAAAAGGTCACGCCGTCCGCCGCGCGCCGCGTACCCGTGATCGTCACCACGCGTCCACGCCCCAGCCGCCGCATGAGTGGTGCGGAGAGCGTCGGCTCGCTCCGTAGCGCCGCCAGCCGCTCATCAACGACGACGGCGACGTTGCGACCGGTGAGCGCACGGCGCTTAGCGGCTTGCGCGTTCGACGGCGCCACAATCACGCAGGCTAACAGCGACACGCACAGACCAGTGAAGCTGAGTCGTAATGTTAAGTCATTGAATGGCAATCTTGTGAGACTGGCGACGGAACACATGATGGGATACTCCTTTGTGAGTTGGTGAGGTTGAAGGAGACGACCGGAACGCTTGAGCAGCGAACACGGTACAAGCGCAAACGGTCAATTAAAGTCAGCGACGAACGCGGCGGCGAGAGCGCGGGTTCGCGGCCAGCAACGCGGCGAGTTTGACGCTGGCGGCACCGGGGCGGATGCGCGCCTGAATGCCGGCATGATGGAAATGGCAGATCGCAACCGCCAGAGCGTCGGAGGCGTCGTATGGTTGCGGTCCGTCGGCGAGTTTCAGCAGTACGCGCACCATCTCCTGCACCTGATGCTTTTCGGCGGCCCCGTAGCCGACCACCGTCCGCTTCACGAGACGCGGCGAGTATTCGGCGATTTCGACTCCGGCGCGCTCCGCCGCCAGCAGCGCCACTCCGCGCACATGTCCCAGTTTGAGCGCCGTCTGCGGATTGACCGCGAAGAATGCTTCTTCCACCGCGCACACATCCGGGGCGAACTTCTTAATCAGAGTCTCCAGACCGTTGCTAATCTTCAACAGGCGCGCCGCGAACCGCTCGCGCGGCGGTGCTTTAATCGCCCCGAAGTCGACCAGGCGATAACGGCCCCCGTCGCCCTCAACCACGCCCCAGCCGGTCGTCTCGCTACCCGGATCAATGCCCAAGACTCTCATAAAAATCAGATGTCAGATGCTGGATGTCAGATGTTAGTCAGAGGAGAGTTACTAATATCTGACATCCGGCATCTGCTTTCAATCCATATCAGCTTCGTCGATGTCAAAGTTGGCGGAGACTTTCTGCACGTCATCGTGGTCTTCGAGCGCTTCCATCAGCTTGAGCATCTGCTTGGCCTCAGCGCCTTCGAGTTTGATGTGGTTCTGCGGCAACATCTCGATCTCGGCGACCTGCGGCTCGACGCCCGCCTTCTTCACTGCGTCGAGTACGGCGTCGAAGCTATCGGGCGCGGTGATAATCTCGAAGCTGTCCCCGTCGTCGCGCAGGTCTTCGGCGCCCGCGTCAGTGACGACCTCGAACAATTCGTCTTCAGGCTTGGCCGCCTTGTCGACGACGATGTAACCCTTCTTGTCGAACAGATAGCCGACCGAACCCGACGCGCCGAGGTTGCCGCCGTTCTTGCCGAACAGGTGCCGGATTTCGGCGACCGTGCGATTGCGGTTGTCGGTCATCGACTCGACCATCACCGCGACGCCGCCGGGGCCGTAACCTTCGTATGTAATCTCGTCATAACTGACCCCTTCGAGTTCGCCGGTGCCGCGCTTGATCGCGCGGTCAATCGTGTCATTCGGCATGTTCGCGGCCTTCGCGTCAGAGACAGCTTTGCGCAGGCGTGCGTTCGCACCGGCATCGCCGCCGCCGAAGCGCGCCGCGACCGTGATTTCTTTAATCAGCTTCGTAAAAACCTTGCCGCGCTTAGCATCGAGCGCGCCCTTTTTGTGTTTAATAGTATGCCACTTGGAATGTCCAGACATGTTTGATGAGTTCCTCGGAATAAACTTGATTCGTCAGCGTTCAGCCGTCAGCTTTCAGCTATCAGCGAACACGAATTTAGCCGCGCAGCACAAACGTAAAAGAGCATTGGCGATACCTCTCCGGCTGAAAGCTGTCTGCTGATAGCTGAACGCTTACCTTGATTCAAACTGAAGCGGGGTCGGAATATAGCACAACTTGCGCGGCTTTTCTTTGTTCGCGGCGAACGGCATAAGCGCGACACAGAGACGCCCCGCACGGTAACTTATGCCAGCCGCCCGTCACTATTCACCCGCGTTTTTGAGGCGATCAACTCGCTCATGGCGTCCAGCCGCGACTCCCAATCGTGGAGCGCGGCTGCCTCGCGGCGGCGCCTCATGGCTTCCTCGTCGTCCGTGTGGTGAAGCGCCTGTTCCACTGCCTGAAGGAAACTCTGCGGGTCGCTCAGTGAAGTCAACAAGACGTTGTGCTGGCGGTTGAAGTCGCGGACGAAAGGCAGGTTGGTCGAGACGACCGGCTTGCCCATTGCGAGGTACTCGTTGATTTTAGTGGGCACCACCGTGGCGGTGTACGCGTCGTTGACGTAAGGCACGATACATATGTCGAAGAAGTTTATGTAACCCGCGATGGTGTCGTGCGGTTGCTGTCCGAGGAAGTGTGTGTTTGGAAGCTTGCGGAGTTCGCCGACTGAAGTTTGCAGCGGGCCGACGAAGACCCACGACCACTCGGGGCGCGCACGAGCCATCGCCTCCAACAAATCGAAGTCCACGTGCCGGTGCAGGCCACCGACGTAACCGATCACCGGGCGCGGCAGCTTTAACGCGCCCACCGCATCTTGATCGGGCGAGAACCTGTCGAGGTTGACACCGAAGGGAAAGATATGCACCCGCTCGTTCGTCCACTGTGC
Source organism: Acidobacteriota bacterium (assembly GCA_030859785.1). GTDB lineage: Bacteria > Acidobacteriota > Blastocatellia > Pyrinomonadales > Pyrinomonadaceae > JACDEG01. The sequence goes on along the minus strand of JALZJL010000165.1, from coordinate 8,697 downwards.
GCAATGTGCGGCGAGTTCGGCGTTCTGTGCGAAAACGAGATCAGACGCCTTCACGACTTCCCTTTCGCTCTTCTTCAGCCGTTTCGCTTGCGGCGTCAGTTGCGAAAAGTCGGCGATGCAGTAATAAACAACGACGCTGCGCGGCGTGCGTAGCAACTGAATCAGGTCGCTCGCCGTGTCAGTCGGCAGGTACGTCAAAATCACCGGGTCGCGGAGTTTCAGTTTCCGCGTGGCGTTGAGTATGAGCGGGAGAAACAGTTGTCGGTTGACGTGGCGCTGCCACGACGACCCGAACGGCGGCATCACGACCGGCGCGCAGACATAAAGATTCGGTGCCACCTGACGCACGCCGCCGGACGACCACGAGCGCGTCCAGAATTTGAGGCGCGCGGCGACCCGCCCGGCGTCGCGCAAATCAGGGGAACGCACGCCCGTGTTTTCGATGTAGAGCACGCGGTTGCCAGACTGTGCTAGCCGCGACGCAATCTCTTGATGACCCTGCCATAAAAAATCCCATTCAATGCTTGAGATGATGACGAAATCGCGATTAGCAATCATTCAGTGTGTAACTAAACCAGCGTGATATTTTCAGGGGCGGGCTTTATAACTTGAGGAGCCGCGCGTCTCGTGTGCAAAGGCCATACTTTATGCCCGACAAATTACCGCTATTTGATTGCCAGGGCAACTCCGAGTACTTAACAGGTGCGGATGACTGAACACGAACGGATGTCATCACGGAGACGCGCCTTGTTTTTTTGCAACCGCATAAACCGGTATATTGCCTCCGCCCCGCCGCCGGGGTGATGCCTCAAAGCGAAACTGTCAATCGCTCACTTTAATTGTATGAGTAGTCAAATCGCTCTGGTCTTCATCTTCACTTTCGTCATTCATCTGATAAGCACTCTGGCGTACTCGGTGCGGATCGCCGGCGCGCGGACGGGCAGAGTGGCCGTCTCCCTCTCGCTCTTTAACATCCTGATTCTATTTTCAAGAACCGCTAATTCCCTACAGGGGCCGCTATTGGCGAAGCACGTCGAGGAAGACATCCTGCGCGGCACGACCGCCGGGGCCGTCACTGATTTCCGTTGGGTGCTGCTTGCGTCCACGCTGGCGACGATCATCGGGGGCCTACTGATTCCGACCGCCCAGCGTCTGTTCAGCACCGCCGTCGAAGCGTTCGACGTCTATCGCTCGATCCCGCGTCTCGTTCTGCGCGTCTTCACCGCATCGGGCTTGGAACACATCAGACAGGCCGTCACGGTGCCGGCGAAGGAAAACATTCTACAGATACGAAGCACGCGCCGGGTGCCGGTGACGCTGCTGGTTGCCAACACAATCGGGGCAGCGTTGCTCTCAGTCGGCGTGCTCGCCTCACTATACGCCGGCTACCTGACGCCCGAACTGCGCAGCACATCAAGCAATCTCTCGGCACTCGTCAACGGCTTCTCCACGATTTTGTTAATGATCTTCATTGATCCGTATCTGTCAGTGCTGACCGACGACGTGGCGAACAAAAGAACGAGCGGAGCGTTTCTCAGAAAATGCGTTACGCTGTTCGCCGTCACCCGGCTCATCGGCACCGTCCTCGCCCAATTTCTGTTAGTCCCGGCGGCGCACCTGATTGCGCTGACCGCGCACCTGTTATAGCGGGGCGTGATAATTTCCTTTATCATGGCGCTTCTCTTCGGGGCGACTGGAGAATTGTTTTCGGAATGGATTCAGGCGCGGGCGACAGGGTTGATACGGCGGTGGCGACTCCCGCCGTCAGCGTGGTGATGCCTGTTTTTAACGGCGGGCGATACCTCCACGACAGCATCCGCAGCATCCTCGGCCAGAAGTTCGACGACTTTGAATTCATCGTTCTCGACGACGGCTCGACTGACAACTCGATGCATCTGTTGTCCGAGTGGGCCGCGCGCGACCGACGCCTACGCCTGCACCGGAGCGGGCATAATCTCGGACTCGCCCGCAGTTCGAATCATGTCGTCGCGTTGGCGCGCGCCCCGCTCGTGGCACGGATGGACGCCGACGACGTTTCACACCCCGACCGCTTACGGCGGCAGTGGGAAGCGATGCGGGATTCCGGCGTCGCACTGGTCGGGACGCTCAGCGACGGCATTGACCGCGATGGTCGCCGCGTGAGGCCGCGCGACCGTTGGCGGCTGCGGCAGAGATCGAGATTCGCGCCGTTCCCGCACGGTTCAATCATGTTCCGCCGCGCGCTCTTCAACGAAGTCGGGGGTTACAATGAGGCTTACAAGTATTTCGAGGACGCTGATTTTTATCGTCGCCTCGCAGAGCGTGGTCGCGTGGGGGTGATTCCCGAAGTTCTTTATCATTATCGTTACCACATCGAGAGCGCGAGCGTGGCGATGCTCGCCGGTGAAATGGCACAAGCATTGAACCTGCTTGACGGCGAGCCGCCGGTTTATCAGGAGCATTATCACAAACCGGGCGATTGTAGCGATGGCGAGGAGCAGACGTTAAAGAAAATACCGCCCGATATTTTCTACCGGTTGGGCGCGGTGCGGCTCTGGGCCGGCCACTCTCCGGGCATCCTTTCGCCGGTGCTGCGTCACGGCGCAATCGGTTGGAACCGCGCGACGATCCGAACGCTACTGTGGGCTGTAGGCGGAAGCGTCAGTCCGTCTGCATTGCGTTGGTTGCTTTACTGCTCCATCAAAACACGGGATCACATCGCGGGTCGCCGCCTGCCGCCGGGCGAGTTGTGTGAATGGCGTTCCGAGTGGGCAGGGTAAAGTTGCGGAGATACAATCGAACTGAGCACCGGGGCCGATGAATGTTTTCATGAAGTCATTCGAACAATCACGTGACAGTGCAACGACGGTTGCGCCTCCGATGCCGATCATCGTCGGCGTTCCGCGCTCTGGGACGACGCTGCTGCGTCTCATGCTTGACGCCCACTCGCAAATTGCCATACCCCCGGAAACGGATTTCATTCCCGCCATGACCGGCCTCATCAACCCTTTCTCAAGACTCTTCTACCGAAGAATCGTTCTCCTCGCGCAGCATCGCCACGTGCGTGATAATTTGCGTGAGGCTTTTTATCGCCTCGTAACAGGATGGCCCTCATGGCCGGATTTTCATCTCTCCGAAGAGCAATTCCGCGCAGAGCTTTCTCGACTCAGACCTTTTACCTTATCGAACGGTCTGCGTTGCTTTTACCGGATATACGCCGCACGATTCGGGAAACCCAGATGGGGAGACAAGACGCCCAAGTACGGCCTGCACCTGAACGCGATTGAACGTTTGCTACCGGAGGCTCACTTCATCCACATCATCCGCGACGGCAGGGATGTTGCGCTGTCGGTCAAGGATTTGTGGTTCGCGCCCGGAAAGAACGTCGAGGCTATCGCGGCTGATTGGCGGCGGCGCATTCTAACGGCACGCGCGCAGAGTCGGCGCTGTCGCCATTACATCGAAGTACGCTATGAAGATGTAGTGATAAACTCTGAAAAGATTTTGGGAGAAATCTGCCGATTCATCGAAGTTCAATTCGAGCCGGGAATCAACGAATATTACAGACGCGCCCCCCAACGTCTGGATGAACTTGAGACCATGTACATCAAGGATGAAGGAAGGATCGTTCCGAAAGAAAACCGCCTGCGTTGGCAGCGCCTGACGACGACGCCTCCTGATTCTTCGCGCATCTACGGTTGGAAAACCGCGATGACTCGCCGCGACCAATTGAGGTACGAAGCGGTGGGCGGCGACCTATTGCGAGAGTTAGGCTACGAGATTTAAGTTCAGCATCAGCGGACTCGGCTATCACCAACAGGCTAGAACATTCGCCGAGACGAATTTACAAAGGACGTTTGCGAAAATCTATACCCATCACATGCAGCCATCAATTACTTTTGATTCATCTCCCTTTTCAGGCCGCGTCAGGACCCGCGATTACGCTGCGCCTTTCGACATCACCGCCGCACGCGCCGCGCTTGTGATCGCCCATCCGAGCCACGAATTGCGTCTGTATCGCTGGCTACAATTGGCCCGCCCCGGCGTGTTTGTGCTCACCGACGGGTCGGGGCGCGTCGGGCAATCGCGCCTCGGCGCGACGACCCGATTACTCGCCGATGTGGGCGCAACGCCGGGAACGATCTACGGGCGGATGACGGATGCAGAGAGTTATGCGGCGATGCTGAGGAAAGATGTCAACCTCTTCGTCGGCCTCGCCGTCGAACTCGCCGAAGCATTTGAGCGCGGGCGGATTGATTACGTCGCGGGTGACGCCGTCGAAGGCTACAACTCAACTCACGACGTGTGCCGCCTTGTCATCAACGCGGCGGTCGCGTTGGTCAATAAAACCCGCAGCAATCAAATCGCCAACTTCGACTTTCCGGTTGTCGGGAAGCCGGACGACTGCCCGCCCGACATACGCTCACAAGCGATTCAGGTCTGGCTTGATGAGGAGATGCTGGGGCGCAAGTTGACCGTCGCACGTTGCTATCATCTTTCGGTCGCGTCCGAGGTCGAGAAGGCCGTTAACGAAATCGGGATTGATGCTTTTCGCACCGAATGGCTGCGCCCAATCGCCAGCGGACGATCATCCAATTCTGCGTCGGAAGATGTTCCCTTCTATGAAGCGCACGGAGCGAAGCAGGTCGCTGCCGGCCATTACACCTCCATCGTCTCTTACCGCGAACACATCGCCCCGATTGCCGACGCGCTCGGCAAGTGTGTCGAGGGCCGCGCGTGACCAACTCGATGCGCGTTCTCATCACGAACTTCGACCTTGCGGGGCGCGGCGGCACACAAATGTACGTGCGCGATCTGGCGGCGGCGTTGCTCGCGCGCGGGCACCAACCGGTGGTTTATAGCACCGAGCACGGTTCGGTCGCGGCTGAGTTAAGGGCGGCGACGATCCCGGTCGTCAGCGACCTCGACAAACTTTCGACGCCGCCCGACATCATTCACGGCAATCAACATGTCGAGACGATGACCGCGCTGCTGCGCTACCCCGGCGTCCCGGCGGTCTACTTCTGCCACAGTTGGAGAAACTGGCTCGAAGCGCCGCCGGCCTTCCCACGTATCGTAAAATACATCGCCGTTGACCATACGTGCCGTGATCGCCTGACCATCGAGCACGGCATCCCGGAAAGTAAGGTGCGGGTCATCCTCAACTTCGTTGACCTTGAACGGTTTAAGCCGCGCGGCGCGCTCCCGAATCGTCCTCAGCGCGCACTCGTTTTCAGCAACTACGCCGATGAACACACCTATCTGAAAACGGTGCGTGAGGCTTGTGCCCGGACGGATGTTGCGCTTGACGTGATTGGGGAAGGCGTCGGAAATGTGTGCGCGCAGCCCGAGCTTGAGTTGGGGAAATACGACATCGTGTTTGCGAAGGCGCGGGCTGCTCTCGAAGCGCTTGCCGTCGGCACTGCGGTCGTGCTCTGTGATGCGGTCGGCTCCGGCACGCTCGTCACGTCGGATGAATTGCCTCACCTGCGCCGCCTCAATTTTGGGGTGCGAACGCTGCAAGGCCCCATCACAACTGCGGTGATTGCGCGCGAGATCGCCCGTTACGACCCGGCAGACGCCGCCGAAGTCTCGCGTCAAATCAGAGCGACCGCCGGGCTTGATTTAGCCGTCGCACAGATCATCGAACTTTATGAAGAAGTCATCGCGCAATGGGGCGCGGTCGGACAAGTAGACATTCAGGAGGAAGGACGCGCGGCGGCGGCTTACCTGCGACAGTTATACTCGGACTTCAAAAGCCACGCGGCTTTTTCCGAGCGGATGCGCAGCCGCGTGCGCAAGATTCCACTCTTCGGGTCTCTGTTACTCTCTCTACGAAATAAATCAACGACAAAAGGGTTTCGCTGACTCCGGAAGTAAAAGGCAAAAGTGATAGCCGATGAATCGAAAACTAACAAGAGTCGGGGAGAGCCATATGCTTCATCAACTTAAAATCGCGCGCTTTGTGGCGTGCATCTTGATGCTGACAACTTTGTTCGCCGCGTTGCCGTTCTGCACGACGAACGCGCAACGGCGCACCGGCGCACGCGGGATCACGCGAAACACTGGGGCACTCGCCGCGCCTGCGCACTTGCAAATCGTCAAGAACCGCGCGCCGTTGCCCGCATTGCCGCTGTACCCTCTGCCGTTAACGTCGGTGAAGCCGCGCGGCTGGCTGCGTCGTCAGTTGCAGATTCAAGCCGAAGGCGTGACGGGAAAGATTGATGAGTTTTGGAAAGACCTGAACGCGAACAGCGCGTGGCTCGGCGGCACCGGCGAAGATTGGGAGCGCGGGCCTTATTACATGGATGGACTCGTGCCGCTCGCTTATCTACTCGATGACCCGAAGCTGATCGCCAAAGCAAACAAGTGGGTCGGCTGGACGCTCGCGAACGGGCGCGCTGACGGCTATATCGGGCCGGCGAAGAACGACGCTTGGTGGTCGCGCATGATTATGTTGAAGGTCTTGACGCAGCACTACGAAGCGACCGGAGACAAGCGCGTGATTCCTTTGATGAGTCGCTATGCCGAGTACCATCTTGCGAAAGCTAAGAGTAAGCCGCTAACCGAATGGGCGAAATATCGTTGGGGCGATGAAGTGTTGGGGATGATCTGGCTTTACAACCGCACGGGCGATGCGAAGTTATTGGAACTCGCGCGCGTGATGCACGAACAGGGTTTTGATTGGCGCGGCTTTTTCGATGATTTCAAGTTCAGGGAAAAGACGACGAAAGAGATGTTGGGTTTGAATAAGCAATTATCCAACAACACTGAAGTCGCGCTCTCGGTGCACGGCGTCAACAACGGCATGGCGTTGAAGACGGAAACTCTATGGTCGCAAATCTCGCATGATAAGGACGACCGCGAGGCAAGTCTGAAGATGCTCGACACGCTTGAGCGTTATCACGGTTTGCCGAACGGAATGTTTAGCGGCGACGAGCACCTCGCCGGAACAAATCCGTCGCAGGGCGTCGAGACATGTGCCGTCGTTGAAGCGATGTTTTCGCTTGAACAACTGATCTCGATTACCGGTGACACCGCGCTCGCTGACCGGTTAGAGAAGATGGCATTCAACGCGTTGCCCGGCGCATTCACCGGCGACATGAGTGCGCACCAGTACGACCAACAGCCGAACCAAATCAGAAGCGACAAAGCACCGCGCCAGTGGTCTACGAACGGCGACGAATCGAACGTCTTCGGCTTCGAGCCGTGGTTTGGTTGCTGCACCGCGAATCTGCATCAGGGCTTCCCGAAGTTCGCCGCGCATCTCTGGATGGCGACCGGTGACGACGGCCTCGCGGCAGTCGCCTACGCGCCAAATCAAGTCAACACATTCGTTAAAAACAACATTCCCGTCTCGATCACCGAAGACACGGAATACCCGTTTCGTCCGACAATCAATCTCACCGTCAACCCAGCGCGCGCGGTCGCGTTCTCGCTCGCGCTGCGCATTCCGGCGTGGGCTGAAGGCGCGACGATCAGCGTTAACGGCGAGCAGCAGTCGGGCGTCAAAGCCGGCACCTTCCACCGCGTCGCGCGGACGTGGCGGCGCGGCGACCGCGTGGAGTTAACTTTGCCGCTCCGCACGCGCACCTCGACATGGATGAATGATTCAATCGCGGTTGAGCGCGGGCCGCTCATCTTCTCGCTTCGCATCGGCGAAGACATGCGCCGCACCACAGCGAAGATGAACAATCCCGCGCCGCCCCAAGCCGCTGACTACGAAATCAAGCCGACGACGCCGTGGAATTACGGATTGATGCTCCCGGCGGGCGATACCGAGGGAGCAGTCGAAGTCGTTAATAAACCAATCGGGAATTACCCTTTCACGGCGGCGGGCGCACCCGTCGAACTGAGAGTCAAAGCGCGGCGCGTGCCCGGCTGGGAAGTCGAGATGAACTCAGCGGGCGCGCCGCCGCAGAGTCCTGTTGAGAGCCGTGAACCCGTCGAGACCGTGACGCTCATACCTTACGGCGCGGCGAAACTGCGCATCACCGCGTTCCCGCGAATTAAGTAACTCACCTTACGCAGTGAGGCAATTTTAAGGTGAGTTATGCCCGGAAGTGACGGGGGACAGGTGACAAGAAGGAACTAAAGCACGTAGGATGTGCGCGAATCGTCCGGTTAATCGCTCCCGGCAAACCTTCGGCTCAATGCTTAATATCGGAGCCGCACAAAATCCAAGCTCACCTGTCGCCCTTGAGTTGTCACGGGATAAAAGAATTCCTTTATGAAACGTATCTTCTTTCAGTCCTTGATTCTGTTGTTTCTCGCATTGCTCTTTTCAACTCCGGCCTCCGGCACACAAAACAAACTGCGGATCATCTGCTTCGGGGCGCATCCGGACGACGCGGAGTTGAAGGCCGGCGGCGTGGCCGCGATGTGGGCGGCAAAGGGTCATGAGGTGAAGTTCGTCGCTGTCACGAACGGCGATATCGGGCACTGGAGGGATGCGGGCGGCCCGCTGGCGAGGCGGCGCAAAGCCGAGGTGGAGCGTGCGGCTAAGGTCTTGGGCATCTCCGTCGAGGTGCTGGACAACCACGACGGCGAGTTGCTGCCGACGTTGGAAAACCGCCGGGTGGTGACTCGCCTGATCCGCGAGTGGCGGGCCGACATCGTGATGAGCCACAGGCCGAACGACTATCACCCGGATCACCGCTACACCGGAGTGTTGGTGCAGGACGCCGCGTACATGGTGGCGGTGCCGAACTTTCTTCC
>JALZJL010000157.1 GCA_030859785.1 Acidobacteriota bacterium | reverse complement strand
GCTTTGATGCCTGCCTCGTCAAACGCTTTGACGACCGACTGCGTCACCTCGTCGCGCACCGCCGCCCGGTCGCCGCGGCGCGGGTCAAACCAGAAACGCCCTTCGAGGTGTGTCACACGCGCGTCGTCCCGGCGGACGATAATCAGCGGTTCGACGCGCCCCTTGATCGTCACATGATTAATCATCGCGCGCACGAAAATCTCACGCGCCACGTCCACGTCGGCATTGGTCGTGACGGCGAACGAAATCGACTCGCGCCGCAGCCGCACCGCCGTGTTGTTGATGACCACCTCGGTGATGAGTTTCGTGTTCGGGATGATGATCAGCCTCCCGTCGTAGCCACGCACCACCGTGTCGCGCATCCGAATCATTTGGATCGTGCCTTCGTAGCTACCCATCTCGATCTGATCGCCGATATTGAATGGCCGGTAAATCAGCAGCATGATGCCGGACAGCAGATTCGACAGCACGTCCTTCAACGCAAAGCCGAGCGCAAAGCCGGTCAGACCCAATCCCGCGACAAGCGCCGTGACGTCGAGATTTGCCGCCTGTAAAGCAGTCAGCAATCCGAAAGTGAGAATGCCGTAGTAGTAGACGCGCGACAGCAGCAGCACCACGCCGGTGTCGGCTTTGACGCGCGGTGCGGTACGCGCAATGACGCGCTTGCCCACCCATGCCGCCACGAAGAAGATCGTGAACACGATGGCGCCGGTGAGAATGTCAGGCGCGGCCCGCAGTATCTTTTCGTAAAGGTCGACGAACACCCGCGCCGGTCGCTGTCGCACATCGGGTGTCGCCTGCGCCGCCGCTTGCAGCAACCATACCAGCAGTGATGTCGGCATAAGCACCTTCATAAACGATGCGCGTGAGAGGGTGAATCAAAGTCGATTGGTCGCTTTATTCGGCGTGGCTTAAGAGTTTTCACCATCCAGACACAAAGACACGAAAGAGCGAATCGCCGGAGTCGTCTTTGTGCCTTCTTGCCTGTGTGGTGAATTGATTGGTAGTGGGTCAATCAGGGGAGATCAAGAGGAGCCGCAGATGAGCGCGGATCAACGCCGATCAGAACATCAATGGTTTTAATCCGCCTCTCTGCTGCGTTCATCCGCGGCTCATCTCTCTTCACTGTCCACTATCAATTGATTGTGTTCCGGTGCTGTTTGCTACTCGCCGCCCTGTCGGCGGAAGCGTTCGCCGTCGCCGCCCTGCCACGGGTTGCCACGCATGTGATAGCCACCATCTTCCCAGAAGCCGGCTTGATCGTCAGCGAGGAAACGAACGCCCTTGATCCACTTCGCCGACTTCCAGGCGTAGAGTTGCGGCACGATCAGACGCACCGGGCCGCCGTGTTCCGCCGGGATCGGCGCGCCGTCATGCGACCATGCGAACAGCGCGTCTTCGGCGAGGAAATAGTCTATCGGAATGTTAGTTGTCCACCCGTGGTCGTGGGCGAGCGCCAGCACAAACTTGGCTTCGGGTTTGACATCGGCGAGCCGCGCGACCTCGCGCGTCGGGACGCCACTCCACACGTTGTCGAGCCGCGACCAACGCGTTACGCAGTGAAAGTCAGCGTAGACCTTGACCGATGGCAGTTGCATAAACTCATCAAGCGACCACTGCAAAGGATTTTCGATGCAGCCTTCGACGGCAAACTCCCACTTCTCAAGATTAACATCGGGTGTGCCGTGCGCGTCTAAGACCGGCCACTTGCGCGTCCGCGTCTGGCCGGGCGGGATGCGGTTCGCGCGTTGCGTGTCCGGGCTGATGATGACCTCCGGCTCAGATACCTCTTCAGGCCGCCGCGGGTCGCCCGGCTGATACTTCGCGTCTTTGAACAGACCCCCAAGAAAGCTCATCGGTTCCTTCCTGAAATAATGGTCGGTGGTCAGGACAAAGACAAGTCGGCTTTTCTACTGAATGCTGACCACTGCTTATGACCACTGCCTACTTCTTCGACGACCTTTCGGCCAGTCGCATCAACTCTTCCGGCATCCATTTGCTGACGCCTTTTTCGACCTGGCCTTTGATGCCGACGCTACGGTCGTGCCATTCATCGGCTTGGCCGGGCGTGCCGCGCTGACTCTCGTATCCTTCGGTCTGTTCAAGACTGAGCACGATGCCGCTGATAATCTCTTTCCAGCTTTCCATCTGGATGCCGCGCCGCACCAGCGACAGTCCCGCCGACCAATCCTCTTCGGGAGCGCGCGCGTCCTGTTCGGGAATCGCCAGATTATAGAGCGGCGGGAACGGCGCGCCCGTGTACTCTTCGACAAGCCGCGCCTTCAAATCTTTGTAAGACATTCGCGGACTCTCGCGACGCACCGCCTGCGCCCGGCGGAAAATGTCCGCGACGGATGATTGTTCTTTAGCCATAGATGTTAAGTTTCTTTCAGTTCAATTGTATCAACTTAAAATTACACGCCAGCCATGAGAATTACAAAGAGCCGAACGACGTTCGCGCGACGGGCGCTAACCGACAGTCTTACCCAATTCAGACAAGTCGATGATCGAAGCGGTTACAACATAGAACCGGTTCCAGGCACATCACTGACGGCCTTTCTTCGACGCCGGCTGGCGGCCCTTCTGCACCGCCGGCATGTAGTTGGGTCGCTTCTCTTGCTTGTCTCTCATCATTTTTTCAATTGACTTCACTCCTTCATGACGCGCTTTGATCGCCAACTGCCTGGCCTCCTTCTCGCTCCGACCATCGGCAGAGTAATGAAATTTCCGGTTGATGCGTTTGCCGTCCGGGAGGATCCAGCCCGCTTGCCAGACGGTGTACGACCGCCCACGGTGGCGCGAACGTGTGCGGTGGACGCCGGGCGGATTGCCTTTGTTCCGCGAGTTGGGTTGATTGAACATGTTGCCGCGCTCCGGTTTCGGGTGAATCAACACCAGCGTGTCACGGTATTTTTTCGCGGCGCGGAGGGCACGCGCGGTGTCATAGTTGTGGGCCGCGTCACTGAAGAAGCTGTGAATCATCTTTTTGTCGCGGTGAATCCGCACCCACCATCCATGCTGATGCTTCTTGTCCTGGTCGATGCGGCTGATGTGTCGCATGCTCTTGTCTTTCTTCATAAGTTTTCACTGGCGTAAAGTTCCGGCGCTCCTCCCCTGACAACTCACAACAACTGACGCGGGCAGCTATTTCCTGCCGAGATTGCGCCGGAGCCAGCGGCCCAATCCAATCCCTCCGCGCACGTCATCCAGGACTACGCGTGCGGTATTGTACCCGGATGCCGCGAAGACGCCGCCTCCGGGGTGAGTCGACGCGCCGGTCAGGTAGAGATTTTCAATCGGCGTGCGGTAGGTGGCGAGTTCCGGCAACGGGCGATAGAGAAACATCTGATCGAGTTCCATCTCGACGTGCATCACGTTGCCGCGCAATAGTCCGAGGCGGCGTTCGAGGTCGAGCGGCGTCTGAATGAAACGACCAATCACCGCGTCGCGCACGTTCGGCGCGTACTGCGTCACAACGTCAATCAATTTGTCAGCCTCGCGCTCCGCAATGTCGTCCCACGTCTGCGACTTGTCCGCCAACTCATATGGATAATACTGCCCCCAGACGAACATCGTGTGTTTGCCTTCGGGTGCGATGGTCGGATCGACCGCTGAGAATGTCATCACCAGCGCCGCCGGATTTTCCGACGGGCGTCCGCGCAGATAGTCACCGTATGCGGCGTCGAGGTACGTGGTCGATGGAGACAGCAGTTGCAGTCCATGGTGACACGCGCTCGGGTGTCCGCCGGAGGGTGCAGCGGTGTAGTCGGGCAGTTCCGACATCGCGCAACGCACGATCATGCCGAAGCCGTTGCCGATGCGCACACGCCCGACGCGCTTCGCTAATTCTTCCGGCAAGTGGTCCGCGCCGATCAACTTCAGAAACGTTGTGACGACGTGCGCGTTCGAGACGATGCGACGCGCCTCGATCTGTTCGCCGCCGACGAGCGTGATGCGCCCGGTCGCGCGCTTGTCTTTGACTTCGATTCGTTCGACTTCAGCCGAGAGGCGCACTTCGCCGCCGTGATGTTCAAGGCAACGCGCGAGTGCCTGCGTCAGCGCGCCGGAGCCTCCGCGCGGACGCTTCACGCCACTGCGATGAATCATTGAATGCCAACCGAGAAAGTCGCCGGTCGCGGCGGCTCCGGCGGGCGGCCCCGACTGTGCGGCGAGCCACACCAGCGCTGCGCGCAAACCCTCATGCTCGAACGTCTCGCGCGCCAGCGCACCGTAGCTCGAAAATATTTTCCGCGTCATCTCGACCGGGTTGCTCTTTTCTTCCGTGCGACGAAAGATCATGTGGCGACCGAGATTCAGTATCGTCGGCGGTTTCAGAAACGCCTCGAAGACGCCTTCGTTGATCGCGCCCCACTCGCGCACGAAGCGGCGATAGTTGTCGGCGTCCGGCGGGCTGACGCGCGCGATTGATTCGCACGTCTTCTCGACGTCGCGCCAAAAGTAGAGCGCCTCACCGTCGGCCAAAGGCGCGAACGCGAACGGGTCGCAGTCGATGTATTCGAGTCCAAACTTTTCCAACTCCAACTCGGCGACGACCGGCGTCAAATGAATCATGATGTGCGCGCTCGACCCGACATCAATCTTGTACCCCGGTATCAAATCATCCTCGGTACAGACCGCGCCGCCGACGATGTGACGGCGCTCCAGCACGACGACCTTCAAGCCCGCCTTCGCCAGATAGCACGCGCATACCAATCCGTTATGTCCGCCGCCGACGACGGCCACGTCGTAAAGTGTTGTTTCACTCATGCCAGGGATTTTGCCTTGCGTTAAAGAGGCGTTCACAATCATCATACGAGCTGATAAAGCAAAACCAACAAGACACTATCCGCAAGGGGTCAAGATACTGTGGCTGAAACCATATTGTTAGAGCCGACAACACATCATTCAGAGATGGCGGCGGGGCGAACTGTGTGCCCGGTTTGCGGGCGCGAGTCCGTCGACGGGCTGCTTTCTTTCGACTCTCTTTCCGATGCCTTAAAGCAAATCGTCGCGGCGAATGCGCCGGGCGGTGCGCTCGTCTCGACGGTCTGCCCGCGTTGCGTTGAGTTATTCGAGCGGGCGCGCGTCCAGCTTGAAGCCGATAGAGCGGTGTTCGAGCAGGGCGGGCGCGTGCTGTCGACGCCGCTCAGGATGGACGCCGACGACCGCTTCACCGGGCGGGGCGTGACCATCGCGTTCCTCGATTCAGGCTTTTACGCGCACCCCGATTTAACGACGCCGCACAATCGCATCCTCGCGTATCACAACATCGTGCCGCACGGCCAATCGACGCTTGAAATTCCTGACTCGTCGAGTTGGCACGGCATGATGACCTCGGTCGTCGCCGCCGGGAACGGCATGCTGTCGCGAGGGTTCTATCGCAGCATCGCGCCCGCGGCCAACCTCGTCCTGGTGAAGATCAGCAAGTCCGGTCGAATCCCGGAGAAGAACATCCAGCGCGGCCTCGAATGGGTAATGCGCCATCGCGAGCAGTACCACATCCGCGTCGTCAATATCTCGGCGGGCGGCGACGAAGAAGAATCGTATCTGCGTAACCCTCTCTCGAAAACCGTCGAGCGGGCGGTGCGCGAAGGTTTAATCGTCGTCTGTGCGGCGGGTAACGCCGGTCTTGAGCCGGGCCACCCCGTGCTGCCCCCGGCGAGCGCGCCGGCGTCGATTGCGGTCGGTGGACTCGACGATCAGAACTCACTTGATCGCGCGCGGCGTGGGATGTACCGCTCGTCCTACGGGCCGACCTTCGACGGGCTGCAAAAGCCGGAAGTGATCGCGCCCGGCATCTGGGTTCCAGCGCCGATTCTGCCGCACACGCCGACCGCCGCCGAGGCCGAACTCTACGCGATGCTCGACCGCGCGCCCGACAATCAGTTGCGTTCGATCATCGAAACGCACCCGAAGATCGACCGAGACCTCTACCAAGCGCGCGATTTGCCGACGCACCTGCTCCGCCATCTGATTACCATCAAGTTGCACGAAGGCGATGTCATCAGCGAGCACTACAAGTACGTCGACGGCACGTCGTTCGCCGCGCCGATAGTCTCTTCCATTATCGCGTGCATGCTCGAAGCCAATCCGCACCTGACTCCACCGCAAGTGAAGCGCATCCTGATTGACACCGCCGAGCGTCTGCCCGGCATTGAGATCGACCGCCAGGGATGGGGTGTCGTCGCGCCGCGCCGCGCCGTCGAGTACGCGCTCGCGTTGCGACCGTTAGAAGTCTCAGGCGGGTTCGCTGGCTAACTGCCGTCGCCCCCGGCATAACTCTTCCAGAAGTTTTCAGAGTAGGCGAGCCGCTAGACACACGCGGCGAGCGTGTGCCACAATCTTTCGCAATCCACACTTAAAAAATAAATATATCGGAGAGAAAAACAATGGCAGAAAACGAAAACGCGATTGCCCCCGCGTCGGAAGCGGACGACAGCGCGCCAGAGCAGGTGACCACAGCAGCACCGGATCAGGAGACGCCCGCGTCGGCGCCCGTAAGCACTGAAGAGATTACTTATCACGCCGTTGAAAAGGATGGGCAGGTGACGGCGCTGTGGGAGATGCAAGGGCCTAAGCATCTCCGCACAATTGACCCGCGCTCACGCCAGGGCCAGGAAATACTCCGCCTCTATACCGCCGAGCATCCGGAAGAGCACGTCGTCGCACAACAATAATTACGTAGTAATTACTGAGTGATGAGGATTGAGTTGAAGGCATCATGCTTTTACTCAGTCCTCATCATTCATTACTCATCACTGATTTTTCGATATTGTCGATAAGTTGATCGGCGAGCGTCTGCATCGCTTCGCGGCTGGCCCAGGCGACGTGGGGCGTCAGGATCAGGTTAGGCAGGTCGATGTTAAGCAACGGATTGCCGTCGCGCGGTGGCTCGCTGCTTAACACGTCGACGCCCGCGCCGGCGATGGTCCCTTCACGGAGCGCCGCGGCCAGTGCCGTTTCATCCACCACCCCGCCGCGCGCACAATTAATCAACAGCGCGTGGCGCGGCATCACGGCTAATTCTGCCGCTCCAATCAAATTCCGCGTCTCTGTGTTGAGCGGCACGTGCAGCGTGACGACATCGCTTGTGCGCAGCACTTCGTCAAACGGCGTGCGCCCGTCACGTGCCGTCGCCGCGCCCTTGTGCTCCGCAATCAGAATCTTCATCCCGAATGCCCGCGCCAACTGTTCGACCGCGCGTCCGAGCGTGCCGTAACCGATGATGCCGAGCGTACTTCGATCAAGGTCGTGAATCGGGTGATCGAGGATGCAGAAATGTCTCGACCGCGGCCACGCGCCGCGTCGCACATCTTCACGATAACTCATCAGGCTGCGACGTAGCGCGAGCATCATCATCAAGACATGTTCGGGGAGCGAATGCACTGAGTAGTCGCGCACGTTCACGACACCGACGCCGTGCGAGCGGCAATAATCGAGGTCGACGTTGTCCATCCCGGTGGCGGCGACCGCAATGAACTTGAGTCGTGGTAACTGCCGCAGATCGGGCTCGCGCAGCGGAACTTTGTTGGTGATCGCGATGGTCGCGTCGCGCAGCCGCTCGACGACTTCGCCAGGAGCGGTCGCGCCGTACTCGCGCCACTCGTGCGGGAAAGACGGCTTGCGCAGGTCAGCGCTTAATGCGTCGCGGTCGAGAAAGACGATTCTTTCCATGATGATTTTGAAGGCGCAGACTGCAATCACCTCACTGACTAATCCCCGGACCATAGAGCTTGGTAATGTTGCCAGCGCATGGATTCTATAACACGTCCGATGTAGCCGCACCCGAGGCGCCGCGGGCTGAAACGTCTTCGCGTATAATCGAAGTTAGAAGGGAAACAGCCGCCAACATCATGTTTCAAGCTCACACCGGCGAAAGCATCCGCCCAGTTTTGTTCTTTGACGCCAACTGTCTGTTGTGCGACGGCAGCGTGCGGTTCATCCTCCGTCACGAGCGGCAACCCATCATTAACTTTGCACCGATCAACGGCACAACGTGGCGCGATAGGTTCGGCGCCGGCAGCGAGTCGGGGCCGCCGCAGACCGTCGTGTTAGTTGATGACTTCGGCGTGCATACGAAGTCAGAGGCCGTGCTGCGCATCCAGCAGAACATGGGCGGCGTGTGGATTTGGCTGAGCCGGCTCGGCGCGGTTGTGCCTCGATCCGTCCGCGACATGCTTTACGACTTGATCGCGCGCCACCGCTACACATGGTTCGGTCGGACGGACGAATGTCTGCTGCCGACGCCTGAGACGCGAAAGAGATTTCTTGCGTAAAGCTGTCGGCGGCTTTACTTTTCAATCGAGTCTGCCGCCAATGGCTGTCCGCTCTCACCTTCCACCGCTCAGTAAGAAGAATCCAATTCTCTTTTTCTACCGGATAAACGGAATGAGTAATCTAACCAGCGCGACGATCACGAAGACGCCGACCACGT
>JALZJL010000139.1 GCA_030859785.1 Acidobacteriota bacterium | reverse complement strand
CCGACGGCTTGAAGACGTGGGCGCAGTTGCGCGGTGGGGAGGGTGATGGAGAACGTCGTACCTTTGCCGGGCGCGCTTTCAACCGCGATGTGGCCGAGGTGCTCCTGCACGATGCCGTAGCTGACGGCGAGTCCGAGGCCGGTGCCGCGCCCGACGCCCTTGGTGGTGAAGAACGGGTCGTAGATGCGTGCGACGTTTTCCGGCGCGATGCCGATGCCGTTGTCCGCGACTTCGATCACCACGGCTTCGTCTTCAGCGGACCGCGTCCGCAGCGTGATCTGACCGCCGTCAGGAATCGCGTCGCGCGCGTTCAGAATCAAGTTGGTGAAGACTTGCTGCAATTTGCCGGGGTTGCCGAAGGCGCGTGGAAGCATCGCGTCGTAGGCGCGAACCGTCTCGATCCGGCTCTGCCGAAGTTGCGGTTCCAGAAGTTGCAGCGTGTCTTCAAGCACGCGGTTGAGGTCCACCTCGCCAAATTCGGTGGCGCCGCCGGTGCGCGAAAAGTTCAGCAGGTTGTTGACGATGCCGGTTGCGCGCTCGGTCTGTCGACGAATCTTCAGGAGCAGCGCGTGCTTCGGATCGGTTTCGGCGAGCATGCCGAGGAGCATCTGCGTGTAACTCGAAACGCCCGTTAGCGGCGTGTTGATCTCATGCGCGACGCCAGCGGCAAGCAGGCCGATGGACGACAGCTTCTCGCGTTGCTGCAACTGCTCTTCGAGGCTGACACGCGAGGTCACATCTTCGAGCATCATCAGCGCGCCGGAATGGTCGCGCGTGTCCGAGTGGCGCAACGGCGCGAGCGAGACGTTGACGATCAGCGCGCGGCCAGCGCGCGTGGCCGTCGGCAGTTTATAGATGTGGCGCAACTCGGCGAGTTGCCACCCGGCGGTGCCCAGCACCTGCGTCAGCGTCTCGGCGAAGTCTTCGGCAAACAGTTCTTCGACAAGGTGACCCGCTGCTCCCTCGCGCCGGACGCCGAGCATCTCTTCGAGCGCGGAGTTACAGCCCGTTACGCGCCCTTCGGTGTCAACCGCAATCAATCCGACTTTGATCGACTCGACGATAGACTCGTTGAAGTCTTTCAGTAGTTCAAGCTCAGCAGCGCGCTCGCGTTGTTCTTGATAGAGCAGGCTGTTCTCGATGGCGACCGCGACATAGCCGGAGACGGTGCGTAGAATCTCCAGGTCTTCGGACGATAGCAGCGCGCCGCCGACCGCCCGACCAAGTCCAATCACCGCGACCATCCGCCCGCGCACCACGCACGGCACATAGTAATGAAGCGCGCGACGGATGAAGCCGGATGTCTCCGGCGGCAAATCAATATCGTCGGCGCGCACGACCCCGCCCTCTGCCGAGCGTGTGCGAATCATCTCGCGAAAGTCGGGCGGCACGATGATTTCATTCGACAGTCCGGCGACGCGCGCGACGCGATAGTCGGCGGCGTCGCGCGTGTCTTCGATAAAAATCGCGACCCGCTCGACACCCAAAACCTGTTGCAGACGACCGATGAGCGCGTCGAGCAGTGGATCGAGCGTGGTCGTCGCTGAGAGCGTGCGCCCGAAATCAAGCAGGCCGTTGCGCAGGTCGTAGCGCTCGCCGTAAAAGAACCGATCCGTCTGCTCCTGAAGAAAATTCTTCAGCGGCGCGGCGGTCATCACAATCACCGCCATCGCAACCACCGCGATGATAAAGCGCATCGTCACGACGCCCGGTGTGATCTCCTGCCCGCCGAGCGCGACGAGGCCCGCGACGTAGACCACGACGCCGATACTGAGCGCGATGGCGAGCGTTGTCAGGGCGTAGACCGCTGTGCGACGCACCACCATGTCAACGTCCATCAGGCGGTAGCGCACCACGGAATTGCCGAACGTCAGCGGAATCAGAACCAGCGGCAGAATGGCAGCGTCCGTCAGCCATTGGCGTACCGACTCGCCGACAAGAGCGTCCGCCGGCACCGGGCCGGCAGGGCCGACGATGTAGCTAATCGCGTAGAGCAGCGTGAACGGTGTGATCGCCAGCGCCGATCCCCACACCACCCATTTCAATTGCTGGCGCACGACCGCCGCTTCGCTCTTCACAAAACGGCGCACCAACAGTGACGCGCCGGCGACCAGCGCCAACGCCAAGTGAGCAAATTCGATTCTGTAGAGGCTGCCGAAGAAGCGCGACGAAAGTGGCAACAGTGAGGGTGGGACGAAAAAGACGACCGCCGTCAGCACGAGCAAGACGATGGCCGGCGCGTAAATCAACCAGACCAGCCAGCGGTGATTTTTAGAGAACCGCCGGCGTACCGGATAGATCGCGCAGAAGTGTAGAAAGAGAGGCGCGAATAGCACGAGTGCCACCGCGTCGAGAAACGCGATTGCCTGATCGAGGTCTTCGTAGGCACCGTACGGCTTGTAAAAGTGGAAGACGAATGCGGTCAGGCACAGCGTCATGAAGTGCGGCACGAACGGGGCGCGCGCCCCCTGCTTGAACAGAATGAAAAGACCGACCAGCAGGTAGACGATGCCGACGAGGTTAAGGTAGAGGTCGCGCACCGTGATGCTGGTGACGGCCTCTAAGGTGAACGGCCCGACGTAACCGAAGCGGCTCTGACTGTCAATCGGGTACGACGGGCGCTCGATCAAATAGTAGAGCGTGCCGGCGGCGCCCGACTCCTCGAAGTACACTTGCACGTCGCCTGCCGTCGTCACCTGCTCATATTTTTTATCGTCGGGGCTGACGGCGATCAGACGGTCGCCGGGAAGAATGCCGAGTACACCGGGACGTCCCGCCGGCGATGAAGGGTCAACCGTACGTGCCAGCAGGCCGTCCTGGGTCTGCTCCCAATCGACACCATCGGTCGGCGGCGGGGTGTGCGTCAGACGTTGTGCGAAGTTGAGTGTACCCGCGGCAACGAGCAGTGCCGCCGCCACCAGCAGCACCCACGACCGCGTTGTTAACACCGATCCTTTCACAGCGCTTGATGCCTCTCCATTACTCTCAGTAAAACCGATGTCCGAAGAGCAAACGATGTTCCAACCGCCGCTCACCCTCGCTTGCCGAACCGCCCCGGAGCGTAACCGCTACACTAACGACGACGACCACGCTTGAACCTGCTTCCGAGGTGCACCGGGAGATGATAGCGAACCGCCAATTTCGTAGCAGATTCAATCCACGATTTTGTATTTATCCGAAATCTCGGACAGTGCTATATAAAGAGAAATGCCCCGCACTTTCACCTTAAAAAACCAAGGCAACAGCGCGGGGAAGTTAGAGTCTTCGATGATCCGTTTCAAAGGCCTGTCGGACTGCCTGGGAGGCTGCTTTGGGATCGCTCTGTTAAGTGAGGACAGGCGAGAACCTCTGCCGGCAGTATTTAGAACTTGACCGAGATGCCGCCACGCACCGTCCGACGCAGCACGCCGAGTGAGGTGAGCTTTTCGCCATCTTCGACGCTCGTCATCACGTCGAGCAGGTTGCGCGCATCGAGCACGGCCTCGGCGCGCACCGGCAGCCCAAAGTTTGGCAGCGCGTGTGTCACCAGGATGCTCAGCGAAGGGTCATAGACGGCGAGGCGTCCGGCGAATGGATCAATCGCGAAGACTGCGGCACGCGGCGAAAAGCGCAACACAGTGCGCACGCTGGTGCCATCGGCCACATCGGCATCGACCTGCGCCGCAACGGTTTGGAAGAATCCATTTTGGAAGATTTGTTCCGGGTCGGACGGCATGGACGGAAACGACGCGAGTTGCTGCCCGCGCCCGAAAGAGTACCCGCCGGAAGCCTTCAGAAAACGATTCAGACGACGCACATAAACGACGCGCATGCCGTGCGCTGCTCCCTGCTGATGAGCGACCTCCGATAACGCCGCGCCCGGTTCGCCCGCGAAGCCGTTGAGCGGTGTGCTGAACAGGCCGATACCGCGGTCTTCCACTGTGTCGAAAAAGGCCGTCGCCTCCACGCTCGATTTATCGTCGAGCACGCGCTCGACGCCGAATTCAAAACGGCGGCTGCGCTCCATCACAGCGCGTCCATCAACGAGGGCGAGAGGCTGTTCCGCCGGCTCGCGAAAAATCACCGGTGTGCCTTCAAGGAACGCGCTACCTAGCGCGGAAGCTGCGGCGTCGCCGCCTCCCGGCGCATAGGCCGCACGCAAGCGTGTGCGCGCGCCGGCGTCGAACTGAAAGCCGAAGCGCGGGCTGACAGAGTCGGCATTCCCCGCTCCGAGAAAGCGCGAGTAATCAAGGCCGAGGACAACCACGACGCCGTCGCGCACTACCCATTCGTCAACGGCGCGCACGGAAAACTGGCCGAGCGCGTCATCAACTCGACCGACGGCATGGTTGGCGATGCTAGGCAGGGCGGCGCTCGTCTTGGCGCTCCTTGCCAGCGGGACGCGCATGCCGCCGACCGTCGCGCTCACGCGGTGACTGGCACCGGCGCGCAGTCGTGCGGTGGTTTCGAAGCGCTCTACCGCACCGAACTGCCCGGCGAAAATTAAATCAAGTTGTGCGTTGACTGGGCTGGCGACCGCGAAGTTGAGTCCGGCGCGGTTGGATTGAAACTGATTGGCAGAGGCCGTGTAGAAGGTTTCGATGACGCCCTGCGTTCGTGCCCGGCGCGCGTCTGCAGTTTCCGTAGTTTCCATCATCGCAGCATCGGCATTAATCCAGTCGATCTCTATTGCTTCGTCTGAACCGTTCTCAGCTTGGCTGACGGATGTTGATGCAGATGTCGATGATGTCGAGGTAGATGGGAATGTGATTTCACCCTCGTCCTCTTTCATCTGGAAGATTGAGCGGTGACTCTGCGCGGCGCGAATCTCCCACTTTCGGTCGTCGCGGTCGCGGCGTCGCTCCGGCGCGGTGCGGCCCTGTCCGGCAGGCTCAAGGTTGAAACGGTAGACGAGTTCTGATGAGGAGTTGACTTGGACGGCGGAGAAAGAAGCGGCGTTGAAGCCGTCGGCGACGGCGCGCAGCAGATACCGGCCCGGTGCTAGCCGAGTGGTAAACGTTCCGTCCGCCGCGCTCTTTGTTTGTTTGACGACTATGTTGGCGCCGTCGCGTAAAACAGTGACCAGCGCACCAGCCAGTGGCTGCCCTTTGCTGTCCTGCACCAAACCAGTCACGGTGCCGAGAGTCCGACGACCGCGCGTGGCGGCCTGAGCGGTTGATGGCGTGACCGCCTCGCCCACTACAAACGTTCCGGCGAGCAGTAGCGGCAGCCAACTTACACGCCAAAAAACTTTATTCATATATCGATTAACCTCCCGGCGGCGGGCGCTATACGTTGACGGTTGTACCAGTCAAGCGTCCATTAACTCGTGATGGCCGGCGGTTCCGCGCAAGGCTTGAAACCGATCTATATTGGAAACAACGATGCCACGTTGACGGGGCGACCCGGCTCATACACCTTCCGCACGTCTGAGCGAAGTCCTCATTTTCCGCCACTTTCGCGGGGAGTGTCAAGCAAGCAGTCCGTTCGGCGGGGCTAATTTAGCCGCCTCGCTCGCGCGTCGGCGACGACGACGAGAGACTCGGTTTGCCCCGCTTAAAGGCACGTGCTAGGATGCGCGATGCTGCACAATGAGTTCCCCAACCAACTGATAATTCTCTCAAGTCTTATAAGAAATACATGACAGAACAGGTTCGCTCAACCCGGCTCGCCAACGGTTTAACCATTCTTACCGAACACATGCCCGCGTTGCGTTCCGCGACGGTCGGCATCTGGGTCCGGCGCGGCTCGCGCCACGAAACGGCAGAGGTGAACGGCATCTGCCACTTCATCGAGCACGCCGTTTTCAAAGGCACCGCGCGCCGTACCGCGCTCGACATCGCGGTTGAATCTGACCGCCTCGGCGGGCACTTCGACGCCTACACATCGCACGAGACGACCGGCTTTTCTCTGAAGGTGGTGGACACCGCGCTGCCGCTGGCCTTCGACCTGCTGGCCGATATGCTCGTCAGCCCGCGCTTCGAGCAAGTCGACTTGGTGCGCGAACAGAGGGTCATCATCGAAGAGATGAAGATGGTCGAGGACACGCCCGACGAATTACTCAACGAGCTTTTCGTCGCCGCGTACTTTCCAGGCCACGCCCTCGGACGCCCCATCGAAGGCACGCCCGAAACCGTCGCGACCTTTGACCGTGACCGCACCGCCGCATTCCACGCGCACTCTTACGCGCCGCGCAACCTCGTCATCGCTGCTGCCGGGAACGTGCGTCATGAACAGTTAGTCGAACTCGCCGAACGCGCCTTCGGTGGGCGCGACGCCGACGGTGACACATCGGCGATTGGCGACGACATCGACGATACTTCAGCGGCGCCCGCTCCCGCCGCGCCGATTTTGTTGCAGCGCAAGAAAGAACTCGAACAGGCGCACTTGCTGCTCGCCGCGCCGTGGCCTTCGGCGCGCGACGAACAGCGTTACGCCGCGAGCCTGCTCGGCTCGGTGATCGGCGGCGGCACGTCCAGCCGTCTGTGGCAACAGGTGCGCGAAGAGCGCGGCCTGGCATACGCGGTGGGAGCGGCGGCCAGCCACTTCACCGACGCCGGCGTGTTTCAGGTCTACGCCGCGACTTCCCCAGACCAACTCGACGAAGTGCTCGACCTGTCGCTCGCCGAACTGAGGCGCGTGCGGCGCGAGCCGGTCGGCGCGGATGAACTACGACTTGTCAAGGATCAATCCATCGCGTCGATTCTGCTCGGACTTGAATCAACCAGCGCCCGCGCCGGGACACTCGCCCGACAGGAGATGACGCACATGCACCGCATCCCGCCCGACGAGATTATCCGGCGCATCGAAGCCGTCACGCCCGAAGACATTCAACGCCTCGCATGCGACTACTTCAATACCGATACGCTGGCCCTCGGCGTGCTCGGCGACCTCAACGGATTCCGCGTCAACCGCGCGCGGCTCGAAATATAAATGAGTACTGAGTGCTGAGTGCTGAGTAAACGCATTCAACTCAGTACTCAGTACTTTTCTTATGAGACTGAATATCCTCGGCAGTGGCTCGACGGGTAATGCCGTGCTGATCTGCGCGGGGGAGACGCGCGTGCTGGTCGACGCCGGGATGAGCGCGAAAGAGACGGCGCGACGGCTGGCGATGGTTGGTGAAGATGCGGCGCGGCTCGACGGCGTGATCGTCACGCACGAACACGGCGACCATGCCGGGGGCCTGCGCGTGCTGCTCAAAAGCATCGACTGCCCGGTCTATATCTCTCCGGAAACACGCGACGCATACATCCGCGAGCGGACGCACGGTGCGCCGTCCGACGAGCCGCGCCGACGAGCCGATGCGTTGCGCAACCGCACCGAAGAGATTTCGTCGAGTCGGGACTTCCGCGTCGGTGAGATCGACTTTCATCCATTCACCGTCCCGCACGACGCGGTCGACAACTTCGGCTTCACCCTCACGTATCAGGGCATCAAGGTCGCAACGGTGATGGACCTGGGGCACATGACGACGCTGGTCAGCGAGCGTCTGCGCGGATGTGCGGCCATCATCATCGAGTCGAATCACAGCCGCGATATGCTGAAGGCGTGCGAGTTCTATCCGTGGGAGTTGAAGCAGCGGATACTTTCGCGCACCGGCCACTTGTCGAATGAGGACATCGCCGTGTGGCTGCGCGACGACTTTGACGGCACGGCGGCGCATGTCGTGCTGGCGCACATGTCGCAACGCGCCAACAACCCGCACGTCGCCAAGCTCTCCGCCGAAATCGCGTTGCAGGAGCGTGGCATGCTTTTTCAAACGACGACGCAAATCACGCTGTCACACCCAAAAGAGCCGACGCCGTGGATCGAGATATGACGCTTGCGGCGCGCCGCGTGGTAATCACCATCTGCTGCTTCGCCCTGTTCGGTAGCGCGGCATGCACAATCGATGAACGGCGCGGCGGAGTTCCGGCGGAGGCGCAGGCGTTGATCGACCGTGTGACCGAAGCGGTCGCCGCCGGGCGTTTTGAAAGCGTCTACGAGGAAGCGGCGGAAGAATGGCGTCGCGCTGCCACGCCGGAACAGAGCCGGGACGCGCTCGGACAGGTGCGCGACCGTCTGGGCAAAGTCGTCAGTCGCACACTGCACGCCGGGCGCGAGCGAGAGGGCACAAGCAGCGGCGACGACTCGACCGGGCACACTCTGACCATCAGCTATCAAACCACGTTCGAGCGCGGCATCGGAACCGAGACGTTCGCACTCGTCAAACGCGACGGGCGCTGGCTGCTCGCCCGCTACTTCGTCAGTTCAGACGGTCTCAAACAATGATGAGTACTGAGTAAAAGCATCACTCAGTACTCATCACTCAGTACTCATATGATTGAAAGATACACGCTGCCGGAAATGGGCGCGCTTTGGTCGGAGCAGAGCAAGTTTCAGAAATGGCTCGATGTTGAATTGGCTGTCTGCGAAGTCCACGCCGAGATGGGGACGATCCCACGCGTGGCGCTCGACGAAATCAAGTCGCATGCGCGTTTCACGGTCGAGCGCATCAACGAGATTGAGCGGACGACTGACCATGATGTGATCGCATTTACCACTGCGCTCGCCGAATCAATCGGTGACTCGGCGCGCTTCGTGCATTACGGCCTAACCTCTTCCGATGTGGTTGACACTGCGAACGCGCTGTTGCTGCGCGAGGCGTGCGACCTGTTGCTTGGCAGAATCGACACGCTTGGGGAAGTTCTGGAGCGTCGCGCGTTCGAGTTCAAGCTCACGCCGCAGATCGGGCGCACGCACGGTGTTCATGCCGAGCCGACCTCGTTTGGCCTGACCTTTGCGCTCTGGTATGACGAGATACGCCGCAACCGCGAACGGCTCCGGCGCGCGCGTGTGGGCGTTGCGGTCGGCAAGATCAGCGGCGCGGTCGGCGCGTTCGCGCACCTCGATCCGATTGTTGAAGAGCAAGTCTGCGTGCGACTCGGACTTCGTGCCGCCACCGTCTCGACGCAGATCATTCAGCGCGACGTGTACGCCGAGTACCTGACGACGCTCGCCATTATCGCGTCGTCGCTCGACAAGTTCGCGCTGCAAATTCGCCACTGGCAACGGACTGAAGTGCGCGAGGCGGAAGAGCGTTTCAAGAAGGGGCAGAAGGGTTCATCAGCGATGCCGCACAAGCGCAACCCGATTCTGTCGGAGCGTATCTGCGGCATGGCGAGGGTCGTGCGCGGCTACGCCGTCGCCGGCCTCGAATCAATCGCGCTGTGGCACGAACGGGACATCTCGCATTCGTCCGCCGAGCGCATCATCCTCCCCGACGCCAGCATCGCGGTTGATTACATGCTCGCCAAAGCGGCCTCGCTGATTGATGGACTCGTGGTCTACCCCGAACGGATGCTGGAGAACCTTCAAGCGTCGCGCGGCCTCGTCTTCAGCGGACAACTGCTGCTCGCGTTGACGCAAGCCGGCGTGTCACGCGAAGAGGCATATGAGTGGGTGCAGCGAAACGCGATGAAGACATGGAACGAGGGTGGTGACTTTCGCACCCGCGTGCTCGAAGACCCGGACATTGCCGCGCACCTGACGCGCGACCGAATCGAAGGCGCGTTCGCACTTGATACCTATCTGCGCAACGTCGACGCGGTTTTCGCGCGGGTCTTCAAAAAAGATTCGTCCACCGTCACGGATAACGTGTGAAGTTGCTAAAGAGAAGCCCCCGGCGGACAGGGCCGGGGGCGGACGATTCCGGGGCATCGGGGGCGTGCGGTTATTTGTTCGTGATGTTGGCAGCGATGTCGCCGATCACCGGCAGCTTGAACATCTCACCCTGAAATGCCTTGACGATGCAGATGATCGCGGCGGCGAAGAACGCCAGCATCAGTAAGAGTGACAGCAGGCCGATCAGACCGGCGAGTGTGCTGCTGATGAAACTGACGAAGATGATCAGAATCGTGATGGCGATGTACGCGACAATCACGCCGGCGTTCAGCAGGATCGATTGCATCGCGTGGAAGCGGACGAAGCGGCTCTCCTTTTCGATCAGAAAGAAAATCAGCCCGCTGATGAAACCGAAGATGTACGACAAAAGCGCCGCGACGTTGGCGTCGAGTCCGGTGCTCGACTTACCCGTGTTGCCGGGGGGCGGTGTCGTGAGCGGCGCGTTCGGCGGCGTGCCGTATTGATTACCATAGCCGTAGCCTTGCTGGTTGGGTGGCGGATTCTGCATTATGGGTTTTTCTCCTTACGGTGCAAACTTGCAGTGTTGATAATGCTTGAAGTCGCGGCCCGCGGCGCGTCTGTTGATAAACGAGACCGGCTGATTGACTCGGGGGCCATCGAACATTTACACATCTATAGTCATGCGACCCGCCTTGTATAGTCATGCGACCCGCCTTGATGAGGCGCATCTTAAGTGAAGGGTCGTGCTCGGCGCAATGTTTTCCTTCATATTGTCGGAGTTCGGGAGGGCGGCGATGAAAGCTAAAGTCTATGTCACGCTGAAGCCGGGCGTGCTCGATCCGCAGGGCAAAGCGATTCAGCACGCGGTCGAATTGCTCGGCTACGAGGGGGTCGCGGACGTGCGGCAGGGCAAATATTTTGAGATTAAGATGGCCGATGGCGCGCTCGGCGAAGAAGACGCGCGCCGAGCGGCGGAGCGGATGGCGCGTGAAGTCCTCGCCAATCCGGTGATCGAAGACTACCGTGTGGAGATTGAACCGTGAAATTCGGAGTGATAGTTTTCCCCGGCTCGAACTGCGACCACGACGCCTACCACGTGATCTCGAAGCACGTCGGCCAGCCCGTCGACTTCATCTGGCACCGCGACACCGACCTCCACGCTTACGACGCGGTCATCATCCCCGGCGGCTTCTCATACGGCGACTACCTGCGTGCCGGGGCGCTCGCCAGCCTCTCGCCGGTGATGGCATCGGTCAAAGAGTTCGCGGCGCATGGCCGCTTCGTGCTCGGCATCTGTAACGGTTTCCAAATCCTGTGCGAAACTGGTCTGCTGCCCGGCGCGCTGATTCGCAATCGCGACCTCCACTTTGTCTGCGAGCATGTCAACGTGCGCGTCGAAACATCTGCGACGCCGTTCACCGGCGAATTGAAGAATGGCGACGTGCTGCGCCTTCCCGTCGCGCATGCCGAGGGCAATTACGTCTGTGACGACGTGACGCTCGACCAACTCCGGCGCGAAGATCGCATCGTGTTTCGCTATTGCGACGAACGCGGCGAAGTGACCGAGGCGGCCAACCCGAACGGGGCGCGCGACTCGATTGCCGGTATCTGCTCGCGCGAACGCAACGTGATCGGATTGATGCCCCATCCGGAGCGCGCGTGCGAAGACTTACTCGGCTCGTCGGACGGCCGCGGCATCTTCGGCTCGCTCGCCACGACGCTTGCCGCGCTCGCGTGAACTGCCCCGTTAGAATCCCCCTCACTACGTAAGAATACTGTACTTCCCGGCTTATGAGCCAGTAGTTCTTTGACCTTTATGCGGCTTTCTTCATTTCTCGCAACTTGGTGTCAACGCCTAACAAGCGAGAAATTCGCGGGCGACAATACTCCATCAACCGCCGCCGCATTTGCCCGACTGTGGTTTCCTTCGCGTACCACGACCAGTTCAACGTCGGCAGCGTCACAGGGATGAGGCCCGTGCCCATGAACTTCAACAGCATCTGGGCGGCGCACAGGAAGAGCGGCCACCGGCGAACACCTTGCCCGTTGCGCCCCATGTAGTTCGCTAAGCCCAGTTCTTTGATTTCATCGAAGTTGACTTCGATCTGCTGGCGACCCGCGTAAGCGCGCACCGCTTCCTCCACACCTAGTTCCAGG
>JALZJL010000134.1 GCA_030859785.1 Acidobacteriota bacterium | reverse complement strand
CCTTGGAAGTACAGATTGTCTTCGATCTACTACGCATCAGAAGTCACGGCGGCGGTTGAAGGGCTGGCTGCCGCAGAAAAGAGGCTTGCTGCATGAGTGTCCCAATCTCATATGGTTCGATTTAGATCGAAGCCAGTTGCTGATATCTAACATCTGACATCCGACATCTGTTTTTCCGCCGCGGCGTGCATGACTTCAAGCGGCGCGTCATGACTAGTCCACAATTTGAACTGCGCGGCCGCTTGCGCGACGAGCATCGGCAGGCCGCCGAAAATCCGGCAGCCGGCAGCTTGCGCCTGATGCAAGAAGCGCGTCACCGTCGGGTTATAAACCAAGTCGTAAGCAACGCATGCACCGCGCAGTTGAGCGGTGACGGCGGGCGTTTCGTGTTCGCTCCGCCCGCGCGTGCCGAGCGGTGTCGTGTTGATGACTATATCGAAGCCATCGAAGCTCGCGCCGTCAAGCGACTCACACTCGGCACCGAAGTTACTCGCTGTTGCAGAGGCGCGCTCGACGTTTCGTGCGAAGACTGTGGCGCGAGCATTCGCTTCTCTCAATCTCCAGAGCACGGCGCGTGATGCACCGCCCGCGCCGATCACAGCGACCCGCGCGCCGCGCAGTTCGACCATACCTTCGAGCGGCGCGAGCGACGCGGCGGCGTCGGTGTTCGAGCCGTGAAGCGAGCCGTCTGTCACGACGATGGTATTGACCGCGCCGATCTCTTCGGCAACCGGATCAATCCAATCGAGGTGCGCGATGATCCCGGTCTTGTGCGGTGCGGTGACACTCAGGCCACGAAGGTTCCAAGTTATCTCGCGTGAAGCCGGATGCACCATGCGCCGGATGAACTCGCCGGCATCGCGCACCTCAAACGGAACGTAGACGGAATTTATACCGTGCGCCGCGAACGCCGCGTTATGCATGTGCGGCGAAACCGAATGCCCGACGGGCGCGCCGATTAGTCCGGTGATTGTGGCCTCCGCGGTGATCGAATCGATGCGGTAGAGACTGCGCAACTCGACGGCACTCAATTGGCCGGGAGCGGTCGCTTGCTGTTCATCGAGCGAGCCGAATGTCAGGAAAGCGCCGCGCGACGGGCCGAGGACGCGCGTCACGATTCCGGCCTCGCCCATCGCAATCGCGATCATCTCGCGCCCGTCGCGCCGCGCGCGTTCGAGCAGGCGGAACACCGCGATGCAGTCTGTCACGTCTTCGGCCCGCACCGCGATTTTGAGCACCCGCGCGGGCGTCGCGGCCATCCGTGCGTAAATCCCTTCGAGGTCAATTGAGGTTCGCGTGAAGTCGTGATGCGAGCAGATGACGCGGTTCCATCCGCCGGGCCACAGGTCATCGACGGATTGCCCATCACGTTCTCTCTGCTGAAGATGAAGCACCAGGTCAAGCTCAAGATCGTAGAGGTCGGCGGATCGATCATCGCTCCCGCGCGGCCACGCTGCATCGACCCGGAAATCAATCCGCTCGTCCCATTCGATTGATCGCCTTCCACCCTGTTCTTCCGGGCGAAAGGTCAGGATGAACGGGCGCCCACACGCAACCAACTCAGATGCCACGACCGCCCCCGCCGCCTCAAGTTCCGCCGCCTCAAGGCAGTCCAGTCGCAGTTCGATGATGTCGGCGACTTGCGCGGCGCGTTTAATGGCCGGCGCTAAATCAATCGCCCGGCGCACGCATACAGGGACGCAGACACGTGTGTTGTCGGTCGTGCTCATAATGAGATGATGGCGGCGGGACGACGTCGCATAAAGATTAAAGAGAGGTGTGCCAGCTTCAAACCGTTTGAGTGCCGTCACTCGACCGGCATGCGGCGGGGCTTCGCGGAAGCCGTGGCATCGAGATGTCGGGTCGTGCCTTCGGTGATGCTGGTCGGCGGCGTTGCAAGCTCAGAAGTGCCCGATGCCGAAAGCCCGCTGAAGCGCGGCGCGGTCGGCATCTGTGCCATTGATGACGGCGGCGCAAAGGGGGCGAATGTTTTTGCTCGCGCTTGGTGCGGATCATTGCCGAAGTGCCTTTGCCGAGCATGGTGAAGGCCGGGATCAGCATCCAAATCCAAATCATAAAACCGTGCCGGAAGAACAGTGCGCCGAGAATAGTAATGAGAAGGAATGCCGTCCCCATGAAAATGTTTTCGACACCCTTCTCAAAAGTCAGCGCACCTCTGTGCCGGCCCCTGCTGCTCTGAGCATCCGGCGCCAGATCATCCGGCCCCCCACGGCTTCGGGCAGACGCCCGGTCATCGCCTGCGGCACCAGGCTGATGTTCGCGCCGCATGCACGGCAGTAGCTCGCACCTTCGACATTCTGCACCGCACAACTAGGACAGTACATACTCACACTCCTTGCACGCTTCTCCACATTTTGGAGCAAGCATTGATGTCTGACTGAACTGTTGTTAAAGTTTACTATCTCTTCATCCAAACATCATCACCGCTGTTACGACTCGCTGCTGATAAGTGCCTCAACAAAAGTTTATCGAGATGAATGATGCATGAACGAGATGTCAGATGCTGGATGTCAGATGTCGAACAACACACCTGCGTACCCTGTCTAACATCCAGCATCTAATATCTAACATCTGTTCTTCGGTGGCCTTCACTTTTACCTTTTTACTTTTGCCTGACTACTTACGCGCGGTTCGCTGCCGCACGGCTTCGTAGAGCACGGCTCCGGCGGCGACCGAGACGTTAAGCGATTCGATGTGACCGCGGAGAGGAATGCGCACCAGCGTGTCGCATCGCTCGCGCACCAGGCGTCGCAGTCCCTCACCTTCACCGCCCAACAGGAGCGCGCACGGCGTCGTCCAATCCCACGCGGTGTAATCCTGCCCGGCGTCCACCGTCGTGCCGATGATCCAGATGCCGCGCTTCTTCAATTCTTCGATCAGCCGCACGAGGTTGGCCGCGCGCGCGACCGGGACGTACTCCAACGCCCCCGCCGCCGCCTTTGCGACCGTGTCGGTCAGCCCGACGGCGCGACGTTCCGGGATGAAAACGGCATGCACCCCCGCGCATTCCGCTGTCCTGATAATCGCGCCGAGGTTGCGCGGGTCTTCGACGCCGTCGAGCACCACGGCGAGCGGTGGTTCGTCAGTCCCGACACGCGCCGCGAGTTCATCAAGGAGTTCTTCGACGGGCCGGTAGCGCGCGGCGGCGATGCTGGCGACGATGCCCTGATGATTGGCGCCGTCTGCGAGTCGCAGCAACTCCGAGCGCGGCGCACGCCGGACGGGGACGCTTGCCCGCCGCGCGAGTTCGAGTATTTCTCGCAGCCGGTGTTCGTGTGCGCCCTCGGCAATCGTGATCCGCTCCAACGGACGACTCCCGACGCGCAACGCTTCGAGCACCGGCAGCACGCCGTAGAGTTGCGCGGCCTGTTCGACACGCTCGACATGTTCCGCGCGTTCGACACGTTTGCCACGCTCGACACTTTCGCCACGCTCAACGCTTTCGCCACGTTCAGTGACGCCTGCCAGCGACTGACGGTTAACATCCTGCCCACGAGCCGGCGCGGGCTGTTTCGCCCCAGGCTCCTGTTGTTCGATATGTGGCTGAATGCGGGCGTGTCGGCCCTGGATTGGAGCCTTATCTGTCGCCACCCTCACGGGCGCACGTCGATTGTTCCAGTTATCAGGACGAGGGTCATCCCGGCTGTCGTGCCGGTTGTCAGGCCGATTGTCATGATTGCGCGGCGCGTTTTGTCGCGCGTCACCGGCAGAGCGTTTGTCAGCACGCGGCGTCCCGAAATTTTTCCCACGCCCGTTGTTTTGATTCTTATTCTTCATTCACCCGGCCCGCCGTGGCGCAGTCGCCGGCATTGATTAAGCAGTCGCCCATAGCGCGTGAATTGCGGCTCGTTGCTGATGCGCGTCACGGCCTCGGTGTTGAATTTTCCGGGGCGCTCACGCCGCAGACCGCGCGACTCGACGCGCTCCGCGAGCGGCCACGCGGCGGCCAGCAGATGGCGCACTGTAATGTACTCGTCATCAAATGCGGCAGCCTGTGCGCGCGTGCGTAAGGTCTCGACGAGGGTGATGAAATTGTCCTTCGCGAGCAGGGCTTTGCGCGCGCCGAGACACGAATAATCAAAGTTCTCGGCGCTGATGCGCCAACCGCTTGAGGCGTGCGCAGCGTACAGATCGAGCACCGCTTCATCGTCTGACAACGCTCGCGCCTCGGCAATCTCTTTCCGCGCGCCGAGCTTGATGACGCGCCGCTCCTCGACTTCAAATTCCTTTTTGAAGATGCGCCCGCGCACCAACAACATCACATCGTCCCACTCGATGTAGTGCACTTCGCTGCCGGCGGAAATCCAACCCGTCAGACCTTCTTCATCGAATTCGAGCTTTCTGATTCGTTTCGGCGGGTCGGCTGCGGTTGCTAACTCGTCGTCAGAAACGATGATGATATGCAGACCAGCGCCTTCAAATTTATCCTTAATCAGCGCTGCTTCTTCGGGCGACGCGACGCGCGCCACCGGCAACGGGCAACCAGCGTCGCACATCTCGCCTAACCGCGCCGCGTCGAACCGCAGCCACTCCGCGGCGTCGGTCAACTCCGACGCCGGTTTCGCGGCCCCTTCGCGCGGAAGCAGGACGACATTATAGCCGCCCTCCCACTCCTCGATGCGCCGGAGTGCTGGGCGGCGCAGGTCAACGTTCTCTGCACTGACGGCGAGCGGCGCGGCGCAGTACAAACACAGCACGCGCGTCGGCGGATTGGCGCGCAGGCACGTCTCGCACGCCACCATTTCATTAAGCGCAAAGCCACGCGATTCACGCGGCGATGTCACCTCGCCGTCCGGTGCCAACAAATCTTCTTCATCGAAGTGCAAGACATGTCTCCTAATCAGCGATCATACGTCGCGCACACAACTGCGAGAGCGGCAAGTACTGCGACGAGAGGCACGCTACATCACCGTCGGTTGTATGGCGTTGTCAGATGCGACGGCTTAACCTCACAACCTTATTTACCCTTCTGCTTACGGCATGGACGAGGCGGAGCATCAATCCCTGTGATTGCTGAGACCGTCGAGAAGTACCACTCACCGTTTTCCAAATATGCATCAACGCCAGCAAGCCAATTATGGAAGCGCCCTTTCCAGCGAACTTTCATACAACCTTCGACAGAATAATTACCTTCGATTCCATAGTGGCTGCCGACAGTGAATTGCGGGACAAAATTTAGCGTATCTGAGAAACCATCTCCGCTAAAAGAGCGCCGCCTTTTCACGAACTCCTCGCGGCTATCGTTTTCGAGGTATTGCTTGGAGGTCAATTCATACAACATCTCCCATTGATGCATTCGTTCGTACTCAAGATACAGCTTTAGGCGCTCTGCCAAACGCTGGCGCATAGTTGCATCGACGGGAGCAAATACCTTTGCGAGATCGTCAGATTGGGATCGAGCAGGCGTCACTAGAAATGCAATAAGCACCAGAAATAAAGTTGCGCGATATTTTAGTCGGTATGACATTTTCAGCTTCACCTTCCTCTACATTCAGTAAGCATCTAACACCGATTATACGTCGCGCCGTCTTCTTTGCAATTCATTACGCCGCGCGGCGTCGACGGCGAATTGATTGTGTATCATGGCATCTTGATACTGGCATGTTTCAATTGCCGTCGCCTGTTGATGAAGTATAATCGCCACGCCTTTTGGAATCGACGGTATCAAACACCCGACGTGACAAACTTGATGAGTAATCTTCTGAGCCGACGAGCGATGCACCGGTGGGCGTGTCTGTTCACCGGCATCATGCTCGCGCTGTTTGCGGGTGCGTGCGCAACGGCGCGTGCGCCCGACACCGGACGGCCCCGCGCCGCGAATGAACCGGACTATCCGGTGTTGCTCGGTGGTGGTGCTGACCGGCGCGCGCAGGCGTTGAGTTCGTGGGCGACACTGACGAATGAGCAGGGGCTAAGCGCTGCGCCGGCTCCGGCGTTGCAGCCCGTGACGGCCACTGTGCGTGAGTTGCCCGCGCTCGAAACGCCGCTCCGCCTTCCGCAGATCGGCGGCGCGGACGGCAAGAAACAGACGGACGAAGAGTTACGCGAATCGTTGCGTGAGTTCATTGCCAACACACGGGCGCTGCTCGGGGTCGATCCGCAATTTATTTCGCTCATCGGAGTGGTCGACGGGGACGGTGACACACAGCGAGCGCGCTACCGGCAGCGTCCGTTTCTTTATCCGGTGCGTGGTGGCTACGGCGACATCGAAATCACGTTTACGCCGGATCGTCGGGTGGTTCAACTGACCAGCACTGCGCTCCCTGACGCGGCGCGCGTACGACGTGCGCTTGATGATGCACGCCGGCAGATCACCGCCGCCGACGCGGGCCGTCGCCTCGCCGGGCGCAGCATTACCTACACCGACGCGGCGGGAGAGACGCAGACCATTACGCTCCCCGACACGGTGAACGAAATGACGCCGCGTGAATTGGTTGTGTATCCGCTGCGACGCGCGGGTGACGCCGACACGCTCGCGCTGCATCTCGCATGGGAAGTCGCCATCAATGCCCGTCCCGGCGCGGCGGCGCTGCTGGTTTACGTCGACGCCGTGAGCGGTGAAGTGATTGCCGCTACTTCACAAACTTCACCGGACACGGTAACTTGAACGAGAGCTTGACGCGGGCGCACATTTTTCGCTTGATCTGGCGCGCCTGTGAACGTCATCCTGGCTCATCAAAATAGTTCATTAGATATTTGAAACGATAATTTGAACGGGGTTCTTTTGCATGCAATTTGATCCGACAAACAATATTTCCTGGCTTTTAGGTTATCGGGGCAGGGTCGCAGTATTCATCGACGGTAACAATCTTTTCCACGCGGCGCGTTTTCACAACATCGACATTGATTACAACAAACTTCTGCGGGTGCTGTTAGGCGACGGTCGCCTGCTGCGCGCCTTCTTCTACACCGGCGTCGATGTCGGCG
The DNA here is from genome assembly GCA_030859785.1 of Acidobacteriota bacterium. GTDB lineage: Bacteria > Acidobacteriota > Blastocatellia > Pyrinomonadales > Pyrinomonadaceae > JACDEG01. The sequence goes on along the minus strand of JALZJL010000134.1, from coordinate 8,282 downwards.
CGGAGCGGCAGCAGGGGTTTCTCCTATGGATGCGGCGCAACGGCTTCCGTGTAATTCATAAAGAACTGAAGACATTTTACGACGGCACGCGCAAGGCCAATCTTGATGTCGAGATTGCGGTCGACATGCTGTCGCTGGCGGGCCGCTACGACACCGCCGTGCTTGTCTCGGGCGACGAAGATTTCGTCTACGCCGTCAACGCGGTCGCCTACAAGGGGTGTCGCGTTGAAGTCGCGGGCTTCCGTTCCAACACCGCGCCGAAGTTGATCGATGTCGCCGATTACTTCATCGACCTCGGAGAGATTTCCGACAAAGTGCGCAAGGAGTTTTCGCACGGCAGGTACTACGAGCAACACCCGCACGACGATGATGTTCCGCCCTCGCCATCCTACGTTTCGCACGGCCATGATTCGCTGCATCCGCACGGTCACGACGGCACACATCAGTTGACCACCCGCACGCACGTGACCCACCACGACCATGTCATCGAAGCGCATCGCATTCATGACGGCGAAGAACGCCAGAACGTGCGTCACGAGATTATTCGCGAGACCGTGACCAGCACCTTCGTCGACGATTCGCTGCCCGTCGTCGAGACTCCGCGATTCGAATCATCGAAGGAGTTTATTCGCATCACCGACGACTGATTGAGCATCGGAATTCGGGCGTCTGAAATATTGTGAGCAATGACGGCTTTCAACTGAACATCGGAATTTTGGTCGCGGCTTTATATGAAACTGTTCACACTGGAAGAAGCGAATGCCCTGCTGCCGACGGCGCGGGGAATCGTCGAGGCGGTCGCACGCACACATGAACGTGTCCTCACGTTCCGCGACACGGCACGGCGCGCCGTCGAGGGCGCGGAACTCGGCGGCGGCTTTATGCCCAACGGTTTGAGGTACGTCGCCGCGCTGATGAATCTGGCCGAGCGGTGCGGAGAACTCGAAGCCCTCGGCGTGCAGATCAAAGATTACGGTCGCGGCCTGATCGACTTTCCGAGCGTCCGTGACGGGCGCGTGGTGCTGCTCTGCTGGCAACTCGGCGAGGGCGACGAAATCGAGTGGTGGCACGATATGGAAGCTGGCTTCGCTGGTCGGCAACCGATCTGACAACTGGGGCGCTGAACTTTCTTTTCCTTGGAGTCTGCATCATCACGTACTAACTGATCGAAGGACGGTTCTTTCATGTCTCAGAACAAACCGAATCCGAACGAGGCAGTGACGCCGATCACGCAAAGACCCACTTTGACTGAGACTTCCCCGGATGTTAACGATGCGGCGGAGTCAGCGGCGGCGAAGTCGCGGACATTGTGGCGCGAGTATTTCGAGTCAGCGGTCGTCACGCTGGTGATGGCGCTTTTCTTTATGACGTTCGTGGCGCAGGCGGCGGCGGTGCCGTCAGCCTCAATGGAGAACACGATTCTCGTCGGCGATCATTTCTTAATCAACAAATTCATCTTCGCCCACGGCTCGCATGTGCCATTCCTGCCGCAACGCGACATCAGACGCGGGGATATCATCGTCTTCAAATTTCCGGGTGCGACGCAGCAAACCATTCCGGGACAGGCGCCCGAAGTCGAGCAATACAAAACGTTTTTCATTAAGCGCGTCATCGGGATGCCCGGCGAAACGATTGAAGTCCGCGGAGCGCAGGTGCTGATCGACGGACAGCCGTTGCCCGAACACCGCGTTACCACCGCGGAGCGCACACAGCGCGTGCGGGGCGCCCCTCTGCCGGAAGCCTCCGACCCGCCGCGTCAAAACGGCGAGTCGCCATACACCGCCTATTACGACCCGCAGACCATCAACCCACCGCGCGGGATTGTGGAGAATGTTCATCCGACATTTCAGTATGCCGTCGGCGGCAGACCATTCGTGATTCCCGATGACAGCTATTTTGTGATGGGCGATAACCGCGATGACAGCGCCGACAGTCGACAATGGGGCGTGGTGCAACGCGACCTGGTCGTCGGACGCGCGTTGTTTGTCATCTGGTCGTATGACGAGAGCGCGCCGAAGGAAGGCAACTTTCTCATCAACTTTTTCAGAAACACCCGCTGGAAACGAACCGGCACTTTAATCAGATAGAATCCCTTTTCGTTAATTTCGCTCCCTGACCACGAAAGCTGAAGCGACGCGGGATTCGCTCTCTCGCCCACCGTGTGTTGAAACGCACGGCCACAATCAACTGTCGCTCCGCAGCGAGGCGGCAGTCAGCAGCATTACTTTATTAATCACTACCCACCAGCGTGTCTCGACTAACATCCAGCATCTGACATCTGTTCCTCGGTTAGCCTTCCCTTTTACCTTTTTACTTTTGCCTTCCTGCCTACCTTCCAGCCCACCCGCATCAAGTGACGGATGCCGGCTCACCGTATGTTGTATCGCTCAGGCTGCCAACTACAGTGGCTGGTATATTTTCTGATTGACGACTTAAAGTAATTTCTGATAGCATCCGCCGCGACTCCACAAAGGGATTAGGTTTAACCGGCATCGGCCCGGTGTCCTAACCACACATTTGTACCAAACTTCTTTGCCAGAGGAGGCTCCTCAATAATGCAGTGTGCCGCGTGCCACGCCGTTACTTCTGAGGCGCATGAATTTTGTCCCCGTTGTCGCAGTCCGCTGTCGCCTGCCACGCCGCTGGATGCGCGGGCAGCGGCGGCGATCACCACCACCACCACTCAACCACCTCCGTCACATCGAAAAACAAAGTCCAGAGCGGCCAAGACTTCCGCGCCGCGAACCAACGATTCGGCGGTGACTTCGGCCAGCGATGTGTCGGCGGCGACCTTACCGAACGGAGGGGCGAATGGAGCGGCGAGCGGAGGATCGACGTTGATTGAGTTTCCCAGTGCGGGGGGGCGCGCCGCGAACCGCCCGCAGTGGCGCAAAGAACTGAGCGAGCGCGTGCGCGAGATTCAACAGCGGCGCGCGCGCGAGGCCGCGCTCGAAGCAGCGGAGCAGGCGATGCTCCGTCAAAAACTTGAACAGAACTCCAGCACCATTGACGACACGCTCAGCGACATCGAGCATAACGAGGATTCGCCCACGCTCGGATTGGTCACGCCGCGCGAGGGCGCACCACCGCTTAATCCGCTGGTCGTCGCCGCGTTGCGCCGCATCGAACGCGCCCGTCAAGTGCCGGCTCCCCGGCGCAGCCGCGCGTCTTCGGGCGGAGGAGCTGCAACGGCGGTCGCACGCGCTTTTGAAGAACCTTACGCAGCGCCGGTCGCCGAACCCATCCCTCCGGTGACTGAAATGGCAACCGGGATTGTTGAATTACAAACCGTTGCCGCCCCAGAGGCGCAGAGTATGCCGGTCAATGAGACGGCAACAGCATCTGAGATGACCAGCCGTGCCGCGAACCTGTCGGTCGTTCAAGCGTCGCGGGTCGTGAGGGAGGATACGGTTAAGAATCAATCGGCAACGTCGTTAGCGCAGACGGTCGCCGAGGAGGCGCAGGCGCGACCTGAAATACTTCCCGCCATTCAGCCCGAAGTCGCTCTGCCTGAAGCTGATCGGATTGAAGCCGCCCAACCCGCTACCGTTCAACGTGACACCATTCGGCCTGATATTGTTCAACGTGATCGTGCCCAGCCGGTGACCGTCCAGCCTGATGTTGCCCGGCCCGCAGCGACATATGTCGCGGATTCGATCATGACTTCTCGTCCAGCGCCCCGGCGCGTGTCCGCCGGCGTGATCGATGATTTGTGGCTTGAGCGCATTGAGTCGGAGATGCACACATCCATCACCTCCGCGCATCAGGAAGATGGTGACCGCGCGCCGGTCAATTCGCGTGTGCTGGCCGGCGTTCTCGACATGCTGGCGATCTTTTTCATTGCGACGCCGTTCGCGGCGATTATCGAACTGACCAACGGCAATTGGTTCGACGCGCGTGTGGCCGGTTCAATGCTTGTGATCGTGGCGACGATCATGTTTCTCTACGAAACTGTTTCGCTCGGGTTGGCGAGTCGCACATGGGGCATGTGGCTGCTTTCGCTGAGCGTGGTCGACGCCGACAATGCTCTGTCGCCGACGACGGGACAGAGCGTGCGCCGGGCCGCCAGCTATGTTCTTTCGCTCGCCGTCTTCGGCCTCGGCCTTGTCTACGCGCTCCTGGACGCCGAAGGCCGCACTGCCCACGACCGACTCTCCGGCACCATCGTCATTCGCAATTGACCACTCTGCCGCCGACTTCGTGACAACATTCGGGGAGCACGCAAGCGATTCGTGCTCCCTGATTATTTTGGCGCGCATCTTCGCCCACGCACCAAAGTCTGTTAGCCTCATTTGGGAACCGCAAATCATAATTCATGCATGAGCAGATGATCAGCGCGATTGTCGATGAGTTGAGGCCGGCGCTCGAAGGGAGCGTGATGGGCAAGGTGTTTCAGTTGTCGCGCGCCGCCGTCGCCATCGATTTCCGCACCGACGGTGGACGCTATCTGTTGCTCGCCGCTGAGTCGAGTCAACCGCGTCTCTACTTTATCAAACGCACTGTCCGCGAATTGGAGAAAGCGTCACTCGCCCCGACCCCTTTGGCGCTCGCGTTGCGCCGGCACCTCAGCGGGGCGCGGCTCGTCGCGTTGACGAAAGACCCCGGCGAGCGCATCGTGCGCTTCTTGCTCACCGCACCGGACGTTGTAGGACGACAGCTTTCCTGGTCTCTCGTAGCGCAGTTGTCGGGACGCTCGGCGAATTTGTTTCTGCTTGACGGCGCGGGTCACATCGTCGACACGCTCCTCGCCGCACACGGCGCGGGGCAAGAGATCGGCGACACTTATCAGCCGCCGCCGCCCGCTGCCCGCCCCACGCCGGCGGCTCAAGAAGCGCCATTCACGCGCGGAGAGTTCGCGACGCTTTCCGAAGCGGCGGACGATTACTATCGTCGACTCGCTGCTGAACGCGCGTTCACGGAGCGCGCCGCCGCCCTCTTCGCCAAACTCCGCCAGGAGATGGGCAAGCGCCGTAAGCTGCTGCGCAATCTCGAATCCGATCTGGCCGCCCACGGCGATGCTGAACAGCACAAGCGCATCGGCGATTTATTGCTCGCCAATATCGCCAACGCCGAGCGGAGCGGCAGCGTCGTGCGCCTGATTGACTATTATGCGGAGGACGCCCCGACCATCGAGATCGAAGTTGACGAGCAGAAATCTCTTCAAGAGGAAGCGGCGGCGCGCTTCGCCAGATACACAAAGGCGAAACGCGCGGCGCAGGAAATCGCCCGGCGAGCCGCCACCGCCGGAGAGGAACTCGCCGCACTCGAAGAGCGACAAGCCGTGCTCGAAACCATCATCGACGCGCGTGACGAAGGTACGCTTGACGATTTCGCGGGCGTTGGCCGTGCCCCAGGACAAGCACGCCGCGTTGATGACGGTCGTTCCGCCGCTTCAGCGTCAAAGCGCGCGGAGGCAGCGGCGGTTCCGGGCGCACGTCGGTATCGGTCGTCCGACGGCTACGAGATTCTCGTCGGACGGGCCGCGCGCGATAACGACCACCTGACGTTTCGTGTCGCGCGCTCCAACGACTTATGGCTCCACGCCGCCGACTATCCCGGCTCGCACGTCATCGTCCGCAACCACCAGCGCGAGCGTGACCTGCCGCATCGCACCGTGATCGAAGCCGCGCAACTCGCCGCCCACTTCAGCCAGGCGCGACTCGACTCGAAGGTCGCCATTCACTACACGCCGCGTAAATTCCTTTCAAAGCCGAAAGGGGCGGCTCCCGGTCTCGTCCGCATGTCCAGCTTCCGCACGCTACTGGTCGAGCCACGCGAAAGCGTCGAGCGCATTCCCTCTTGATATCCAACCCGCAAGTTTCCCGGCACCGCTCATCTTTCAGCGCTTCGTGTCTTTGAGCACCGTTGATGTTTCAACTCCGCCGGGATCAATTGCTGATTGCCGCTGAGAAAACACACGCCAAGAAACGTTTCGCAAGCTCTGCTTTGCAAAAGGCACACACTTTCGTCACCGCCGCCATGTAAGTTGTGATTGATCTAACCGAGCCATCTAACCATGTCATCAGCTTACAAATTCGAACCAATGAGCACTAACTTGATTGAAACCATCGGGCAGACCGCCGCTACTATTTTGGATAACCTGGCCGATGTCGTGGTCGGAAAAGCATCGACGTTGCGCGACGGGTCGGAGCACCACGCCGTCGAACTGCCGCGCGACCTCTACGCGCACGACAACGCGCAGACCGAATGGTGGTACTACACCGGCCATATGCAAACCGCGCGTGGGCGTCACTTCGGGTTTGAGCTGGTCTTCTTTAAGCGCCGCACCGACCTTGACCGGTTCGGCGTCGTGCCGTTGCGCCTGCTTGCCAACCCGATCTACTTCGCGCACTTCGCGATTACCGACGAGTCGCGCGGGCGCTTCCGCTACGCGCATCGCAAGAGCGCGCGCGGGCCATTCGATTTGCCGGCGGTCAGCAGCACCAAGCGATACTATCTGCGGCTTGGCGACTGGACGGTGCGCGAGGCTCACGGGATGCACCTGCTGCGCGCCACGCTTGATGATGACCTGGTGTTTGAAGTCGCGCTCAAGCCGGAAAAGCCGACGGCGCTCAACGGTCATGAAAGCGTCGGCGTCAGCTTCAAGGATCACGGCGAGGCGTCGCGCTATTTCTCATTCACGCGGATGGCTGCCGAGGGCGACATCACGTGGCATGGAGAGACGGAGCGGTTCACCGGGTCGGCGTGGATGGATCGCGAATTCGGTACGTGGCAGACGACCGACAATCAGAAAGGTTGGGACTGGTTTAGCGTGCAGTTAAGTACCGGCGCCGAAGTGATGGTCTATCACATCCGTGACAGCGAAGGTCGACCGTCGCCTTTTTCGAGCGGCACGTTCGTCGATGCGGCGGGTCGCCGCGAGCATCTGGCGCGCGAAGATTTCCAGCTTGAAGCGACCGGCAGTTGGCTCAGCCCGCACACTGGCGCATGCTATCCGAGCGGGTGGCGGCTGCGTGTGCCGCGCTTCCAAATCGACCTTGTGATGACGCCGGTGATGAAGGATCAGGAACTCGATACACGCGGTACGACGATGATTGTCTATTGGGAAGGTTCATGCACCGTCCGCGGGCACCACGGCGACCGTGAGGCCGATGGGCGCGCCTATGTCGAATTGGTCGGCTATGATCGCTCGCACGAAGAGCCGTCGCTCGTCGCATTTCTTTTCGGCGGCGCGCTTGACCAAAGATGGCGCAGTATCTTCGGCTGAGATGAAGGAGTCGCACTGCTTGCCTTATTCCGCGCTGCACATTTAGCATTGCTTCATGGGCAATCTTTCAGAAACTCTTTTCGCACGCGCCGTCGAATTGATTCCCGGCGGGGTTAACTCTCCGGTGCGTGCCTTTCGCGGGGTCGGTGGCACGCCGCGATTCATCGCCCGCGCAAGTGGCGCGACGATGACCGATGTCGACGGTCGGAAGTACATCGATTACGTCGGTTCGTGGGGGCCGATGATTCTCGGCCACGCCGACCCGGAAGTGATCGAAGCGTTGCATCAGGCGCTTGAGCGCGGCACGAGTTACGGCGCGCCGACCGAGTTGGAGATTGAAGTTGCCGAGGAAGTCATCGACGCCGTGCCGTCAATCGAGATGGTGCGGATGGTTAACAGTGGAACCGAAGCGACGATGTCGGCGCTCAGACTCGCGCGCGGGGTCACGGGGCGCAACAAGATCGTCAAGTTCGAGGGCTGTTATCACGGGCACGGCGACAGCCTATTGGTGCGCGCCGGGTCGGGTGTCGCGACGCTCGGACTCCCCGATAGCCCCGGCGTCCCCTCTTCAATCGCGGCGCACACGCTGACCGCGCCTTTCAACGACGCAGCGGCGCTAACACACATCTTCGACGAGCATGGTCGTGACATCGCCGCGTGCATCGTCGAGCCGGTCGTCGGTAATATGGGCTGCGTCGCGCCGCAGGAAGGCTTCCTGCAAACTCTGCGCGACATCACACGTCGGCACGGCGCGTTGCTGATCTTCGACGAGGTGATGACCGGATTCCGACTAGCCCGCGGCGGTGCGCAAGCTCTCTTTGGCGTCTCGCCGGACATCACCACGCTCGGCAAGATTATCGGTGGCGGATTGCCCGTCGGGGCCTACGGCGGGAGCCGCGAGATCATGGAGCATATTGCCCCCGCCGGCCCCGTCTATCAGGCCGGCACGCTGTCCGGCAACCCGCTGGCGATGACCGCCGGACTGGTCACGTTGCGCCGTCTGCGCGATGCCTCGCTCTACGAACAACTGGAACGCGCCGGGGCACGGCTCGTC
>JALZJL010000129.1 GCA_030859785.1 Acidobacteriota bacterium | reverse complement strand
TCGCCGAACTGCGCGACATCCAACTCCCGATTCCGCAATCGACCGCCCCCGACTCCACCTCCGCGAAGAGCCCCCAAGACGGCGAAGACCGCCAGACGAACACGCCGCCGCGCCACTGAAAGTTATGAAAAAAACCAGACGGGATGCGCCACAGGACACACCCCATTTGAGAAACACACGTGGCAAATATCTTTCAAAATCAAGGAAGATTGCGACGCGCTGGGTGTTTACTTGTTCACAAACTTTGTCCGGTCAAGCTCTGTGTCTGCTGCGACGTATGCAGTGATTTCCGTGCCTTTCGGGATGGTTATGTTTTTCCCCTTCATAAACAGGAACAATGGCGCGGCTGGAAAGAAAAGGATGCCTGTAGCAACCATCGCGCCGGTCATTGCTCCCGTGCGTCCGCCGCCGCTGCCTCCTTTGACGGCGCGTAACGGAATCTTTTCACCAGACACGAGTTTCACTGAGTCTATATTTACATCCAGCTTTCCAGAGCCATCCGCCTCTTGGGTTGTGCTTCTGTCACAGTAGCAATGGCTGTCGCGCCTTGTTGGACAACAACTACATCACCAATTTTAACCGCTTCGATGACCTCAAAATCTACCTTATCTCCGAGCTTCTCCGTCCCTGATGAAATTGTTCGGCCGAGTCGTAGCCTAACTGGCGTGTCTTCCGACAGACCAAAGTCGAGCGCAGGCTTCAACGACGAAGGCGCTGAAGAGGGCTGCGGTGCTTTTTCTTGATCGGTAGAGGCTTTAGTTTTTTGGCTCACAGCGCCATAACTGGCGAGCACGGCGAGGGGGGCCGCCATCTGCGCGACCATCACGAAAATGAGGACGAGGGCGAAACCTTTGCCTGGAACGAGGTATCTCATAGGTTGATCCTTTCGATTCTGTTGTGAGATGGGACTGAGCGAGTCTGACTCAGCACCCGGAGGTTGATGTTGAAAGCCCCGGTGAGGTCGCAGCGGAGCTTTGCGGTAGCGGCCTTGGTGGATTTTAATCGAACTTGAGAACAGAGACGGTCGCGACGCCCGGCTTTTTTTGGAGAAGGCCGGGCGTCACCGAGGCGGGTTGCTTAGACGACCGCTTCTTCCTGCTCTTCTTCGACCAGATAGGGCGTGACGGCGGCGGCTGGTTCGCCGTTGTCCTGCGCCAAAATCGCGGAGACGATAGGGAGGCTGAGCGTGCGCACCTTGCCGATGTTCGGCACCGGTTTGCCTTTGGCGTAGACGGCGTGGCGACCGTGCTCTTGATACCACTCGGCGAGGCCAGCGGTCTTGTGCATGTTCTCGATGATCTGCCGCCAGCCGACCCCTGTATTATATGCGCAAAAGGAAATCTCGCCTTCCTGCGTGCCGTATGGAATAACGCACATCTCTGTGCGGCGGAAATCGTAGTTGAATAAATCCTGGAACCACATTCCTTCGACGCACAGCACGCGCCACACATCGTTCGGGTCATCCGCCGCCGCCTGCTTCTTCATCCGGTCGTTGCGGTCGGAGTTGGAGTTGGTGGAAGACGGCTTGAACAAATTAAGGATTTGCGAAATCGGAAAGCCTTCGGGCGCGCGTGCGGGCTGGAAGTTACGCATGATCGCCATGCCGAGTTGCGCGTATGAAAGTTTCCTCCCGCGCGCCGTATCGGTGATGACCGCCACGTCCTTCATGAATTGTTCGTAGTTGAAGAAGTCGAAGAGCGGCGTCCACGCGCCCGTCCGGCGATTGACGACCATCAGCGTGAAGATGCCGCAGTTCGGGTGGCAGTTACATGATGACCAGCCCCACGGCGCGTCCGCACCTTGCAGCATGTCCATCACCGAAGTGAACGCCGAATACGACGACAGCGGGAACCAGTCGCGGAGCGCCTTCAGGTTGCCGCCGAGTTGATCTTCTAAATCCTGCGCCATGCCGGCCAGCGTGTAGCGCTGTGTGATGCGCACGTCGTCGGGCACGTCCTCGTCGCGGCCTGTAAACGAGACGGGTTGAAAGGCGATGGTCTGAACCTTGTCGATGTTCTGCGCCGCGAACTCGACGATCTGGCCGATGGCGTCGTTGTTGATCGTGTTGACGATGGTCGTCACGAGCGTCACCTTGATGCCGACGGAAGCTAAGTTTTCAATCGCTCGCAATTTCACGTCGAACAGATTGCCGACGCCGCGGTGCTTGTTCTTTTCTTCAGAGACGCCGTCGAACTGCAAATAGACGCCGTGCTGACCGGCTTCTTTCGCCTGCTTACAGAACTCAATGTCTTCGGCGAAGCGGATACCGTTGGTCGCCGCGAGAATGCGATAGAAGCCGACCTTTTTGGCATACGCGACCGCTTCCAGATAGTAGGGTGAAAGTGTCGGCTCGCCGCCGGAGAAGAGAATGATGATCTGGCGGCGCGGCTTAAATGAAACGGCGCGGTCGAGAATCGCCTTTGTGTCTTCGAACGTCGGTTCATGAACGTAGCCGACCTGATTGGCGTCCATGAAGCACGGGTTGCACATCATGTTGCAGCGGTTCGTCAAATCGACGGTGAGCACCGCGCCGCGCCCGAACTTGATGTTCGAAGTGCCGTGCTTGTGGACGTTCGCGTCTTCAGCGGAGCGAAAATCGCGTCCGAAGAAAAGCTTCTCGATACGTTCCAGGAAGCGCGCGTCGGTCGCCATCACATCCTTAAACTCGCCGTGCTTCGGGCAGGTCTTAACCATGAACACCTGGCCGTCTTCTTCGATGATCTGCGCTTTAATCTCGCCGGGGTGGGTGTGCATCAGGGTTTCAAGCGGCGTCTCGCCGGAGATGACGGCTTCGCGCACTTCCTTGACGCAACGCGGGCAGAGGCTGTCGGTTTCGCGCGGGAAGCCAAGCGGCGGCGCCGAACGCTCGTAAGATTTCAGGAGCGGCCCCGGCGCCCACGTGGGCCGAATCGCTTCGCCTTCGGGCAGGCGCTGATTGATCGTCTGAAACGCTTTCCACACCGTGTCCGAAAGGCCCGCCAGAAGCTTCGAGCTTCTCACCCCGCTGAATTTAACTTTTTCCGATTCGCCTCGGCGAAATTGATCGCTAAACAAGAAACATTCTCCTTACTAAAAGTGTGATGAAACCATCGATGTTATAAGACCACACCCGCCCGCTTTGTCGACACGCCAAAATATAAGAGAACGTAAGGCCGTCGATTAACCGGACGAGACAGTGCGACATGATAGTGTTATTGCCGTGTTAATGGCAAGGTAAAGCAATGACAAGTGACGGGTTACGGGCCGTGTCGGGCCGCCCGTGACGTGCCTCGGATGACGACTGTGCGCGTGTCACCGCTTTAATGTATCATCGCCCGCATTGCCGCTTGGACGTTCACCTGACAGCCGTTATTAGCCCGCGTGCGCCGCGCGTCGCCCGCCGTAACTCACTTATTCAGTTTCCCATCCTGAAGTTTCGTTTTTTCATTGACACTGTTAGTCGTTAAGTCGTATAAGCGGTTGGTATTCATAAGACCTGCTGAACCGCGCTCTGCTGAACGGGGCGCCTCCATCGTCCGGCGACCTCTCTGAACGTCTCCAACGAGCCGCGTGTGGAGTTACTTCACAAAAACAGGAACTCATTTACATGTGCCGTACTTCGCCTCTACCCGCCCACCAGTAACATAGCCGCCATACCGTAAACGTCACATCACTGTTTCGATTGCTGCCCTGAGGAACTACCAGATGTTTGATGAGCAAGCCTTTATCGCACAGGTGGAATCAGCCAGCGCCGATCAGTTAGCGCGCAT
>JALZJL010000087.1 GCA_030859785.1 Acidobacteriota bacterium | reverse complement strand
GCCGAGTACTATCTTGCAAGCCGCCGGGATGATGCGGCGCGCTCGCTCATTTCATCAATTAACACCACAGTCATGCTCGCCGAACCGGGAAGCGGAAGGCGGACTTTCAAAGTTGATCTAACCGCTCAGGGGCGCGCCGTCGGATATGAATACCGCAACCCGACTGAAGCAGAAGACGGCGGCCTCTCTCCTGACGTCACCAAACAAGCAATCGTCGCTGCGTTCAATGAATTGATGGGCGATGCGGCCGCGCAGTTCACACTGCTGTCTGGAGTTAAAGAGGAAGCGAAGGGCGATGGGGACTTTCGGGAACAAACGGGCGAGGACGATCAAGACTTGAAGCCCCGCATGACGAATGGTGTTCGCTACACCTCGGAACAAACGGGTGCGGGCGGGAAAGATTTAAAGCTTCGGGTGACGGGTTTGGCGCGCAACGAGATCGTCAAAGAGTTGACGCTCATTTCGAGTTTCGGTTTCGCTCCGCGCTTTGTGGATGAACTGCGCGAGCGCCGGAGCACGGTCAGGGTAGTTTCGGGCATCGCTTTTCTGCTCGCGCTGGTATCGACGCTGGCGGTCATCGGCGTCTACATTTTTTACTTGATTCGGCGCGAGATTGACCACCGACAGACAATCGCGCTTTTCGCCGCCGCGTTCTTCCTCAGCCTGCAGGAGGCCATCTACGGTGGGAGCTTAGACGCCGGGCTTATCAACTACTACGCCGGGGGCCAAACATATCTGACCCTTCTCGGCGTAGTGTTCACCATCCTGGTGCCGCCGATTTTTTATGGGCTTGGCCTTGCTCTGCTGTGGAGCGTCGGCTACGTTTTCGCGCGCCGTGCGATTCCTTTGCGAGTGGCCTCCATGGCTGCGCTACTGAAAGGAAGAATCTTTTCCAGATATGTTGCCGGTCGAGTTGCGACGGGACTTTTGTGCGGCGGTATGTTGGCCGCGGTGCCGTACATCATTGCCGCCAGCGGACTGCTTCCAAACACCAAGCTATCGCGACCCGATCCGTACATTTTCGTCGCGCCCTTTCGCGCGCTGGCCGGGTTCTTTCAACTCATCAGCTACTTTTTATTCGTCGCTTACGCCTTTCTAGTTCCTTTACTGAAAACCTTCGTCCGCCACCGTCGAACAGCCCGCGCAATTTGTCTCGTGCTCGGTGTGGTGATGATGGTAGACGCGGTTGCCTCTTCGCAATCTTCCGGCTGGGGAACGATTCTCATCGCCGCCATGATGATGGCGATCATCGATTGGATTTACTGGCGCTACGACTTTCTTGCCCTGTGCGCAAGCATCTTTGCGATGAACATCGCGCCCACCGCCGGGACGCTCCTGCTGGGCGCAACCGCGGCGCTGCACACTTCGGGATGGCGTCTGATCGGTGGCTTTGGCGCGCTTGTCGTTGCGGCGCTCGTCGTCGCGTGGAAGGGGCGCGAGACGCAACAGGTGGATGAGTCGGCGGTTAGTGCCGAGGGAATTGACCCTGCGCGGCAACGCGCCGAGCGCGAGCGATTGGTGGCAGAGTTTGGCGTTGCTCGCCAGGCTCAGCAGCGCATGCTTCCAAAAGAAGCGCCGCGTATTCCCGGCTATGAGATTGTCGCGACCTGTCGCCCGGCGCGCGAAGTCGGTGGCGACCTCTACGACTTTCTGACGCTTCCCAACGAGCGCGTCGGCATCGTCGTCGCCGACGTGTCCGGGAAAGGCGTGCCGGCTGCCCTCTACATGACGCTCACGAAAGGATTGCTGGCCTCGCTTGCCGAGTATGAGAGCGACCCAAGTGCGATTCTGCGCGAAGTCAACCGTCACCTCTATGAAGTCTGCCGGCGCAAGGTTTTCGTGACGATGATCCTTGGCGTGTTGGAGCCGGCGACCGGGACGCTGACGTATGCGCGCGCCGGCCACAATCCCGGCGTGTGGCGCAAGGCGCAAGAGGGCGTGCATGATTGGCTGCGCGCTCCGGGCCTCGGCCTCGGCCTCAACAAAGGCAAACTGTTTGACCAGACTCTGAAGATCGAATCCGTCCAAGTTAATGGCGGAGACGCGCTGGTCTTCTATTCTGATGGCATCACGGAAGCAATGAACAGCTCGGCGGAAGAATACGGCGAGGAACGATTGCTTGCATCAGTCGCGCTCACTGACGGATTAAGCGCTGAGCAGACGCAGGAAGCGATTCTCGCTGATGTCGGCCAGTTTCTCGCCGGCACGCCGCCGCAGGATGATATAACGCTCGTCGTCGTGCGCGTCGCGCCAGAGTGGTAGATGAGCAGCAAGCTGTCGCACTTATGATAAATTGATGTGGTTTTTTTAAGGAGACACTCAGATGCCAAATCCGTTCGCGCTCCATCAATCGCTGGAGAATGATCTTTCGGTCGTCCGGGTCGAAGGCTACCTCGACGCCCACACCGCACCGCAGTTCGAGCAGGCCATTCAATCCGAGATTGATGCTGGCCGCATCCGCATCATTGTCAATTGCGAGAAGCTGACTTACATCTCGTCTGCGGGCCTGGGCGTCTTTATGAGTTTCATTGAAGAGGTTCGTGAGCAGGGAGGCGACATCAAGATTTGCGGCCTGTCACCGAAGGTTAATGGGGTGTTTGAAATCCTCGGCTTCTCGTCGATCTATGACATCTGCGCGAGCGTTGCCGACTGCGCCCGCGCGTTTCGTGAAGCGCCGGTGAGGGAGGGCTAAACGTGACGGAGGCCATCGAAAGAAAGTTCACGCTGCATGTCCCGTCATCAACCGAAAATTTGACGATGATCCGCGAATTCGTCACCTATGTCGGCGGTCAGGCGGGGCTTGATGAAACAAACGTCGGTAAAATCGAGTTGGCCGTCGATGAAGCCTGCGCCAATGTGATGGAACATGCCTACGAGCACGACGCAACGAAAGAGATAGTCATCCGCGCGACGTTCGACGAGAAAGAGTTGCACATCACTGTCAAAGATACCGGTCGCGGCTTTGATCCGAACTCCGTCCCACCGATTGACCTCGAACAATTAGTCGCCGAACGCAAGTCGGGCGGCCTGGGCATGAGTCTGATGAAATCTTTAATGGACAAAGTGTGGTATGAGATTGAGCCGGGGCAGAAGAACGAGTTGCACATGGTCAAGCGCATTCACCGCCCCACATAACCGAACATGGCTACACCACTTGATTCAACCCATGCGTTATCGCGCGATACGTCAAGGCTGGAATCGCTTTTAGAGTCAGCACAACTGCTCCACTCGTCGCTCGATCTGGAAGACTTGCTGC
The DNA here is from genome assembly GCA_030859785.1 of Acidobacteriota bacterium. Lineage (GTDB taxonomy): Bacteria > Acidobacteriota > Blastocatellia > Pyrinomonadales > Pyrinomonadaceae > JACDEG01. The sequence continues at coordinate 6,324 of JALZJL010000087.1, read as the reverse complement.
GTCACTTGCTGCGCTCGGTAATGGGTCGGGTCCTCGTCGGGCGTGGGCTGATCGCCGTCGAGCAGAACGGCGTAATGCGCGTCGCCCTCGGACGGGGCGTTAAGAACTTCCACGCGGGCGACCTGTTCGATGAAGGACACGCGCGCGACGCCGGCCTCAGCTACATCCTCTCGATTGGTGACGCGGAACACCGGGTCGGGTTTCTGGCACTGGGCCGTCCGGCGTCGGGCATGATCGAAGCGGAAGAAGAGGAATCCCTCAAGGCGCTGCTCGGCATTGCGGCGAGTGGAATTGCCAACGCGCGCGCACACGCCGAAACGCAGCGCGTCAATCTCGACCTTGATCAGAAGGTGCAGGAGTTGCGCGCTCTGCTCGACCTGGTGCGTGGTCTGACGGCGACGCTCGAACCTGACGCAGTCGCAAGCCTGCTGATGCTGACGCTCGCCGGGCGCTGGGCGGTGCGCAAATACGCGCTCGCGGCGTGGAAAGAGGGTCATCCCCTCGTTACTCGTCACAAAGGACTGACGCTCCAAACTGATCTACTCCAACACCAGGAGCTTTTGTCCGGCCTGCCTGAAGCCGCGTTCATCGAGCAGCTTCCGGACGGAGATTTCAAATCCGCGCTCGCATCGCAAGGAGCGGCGCTCGTTTTTCCGTTGCGCACGGCGGACGCAACCAACGGACTGGTGGTGCTCGGTTCGCGTCCCGGAGATTTACGTTACAGTGAGGCCGACCTCGAATTCGGCGCGGGGCTGGTCGCGCAGGCGGGCGTCGCCTTTGCCAATTCGTGGTACGTCCGCGAAACGCTGGAACGGAAAAAGCTGGAACAGGAACTCGCTCTGGCGGCGAGCATCCAGGAAAAACTGTTCCCCGATCAGATGCCGAAACTCGACGGCTACGACCTCGCGGCGCATAACCTTCCGGCCCGCCAGTGCGGCGGCGACTATTACGACGCGCTACCAATTGATGGAACCGACGCCAGTTCCGCGGTGCGCCCCCACCTCTTCTGCGTCGCTGACGTCTCCGGCAAAGGCCTGCCCGCATCGCTTTTGATGAGCAACGTGCAGGCCACCTTGCGCGCTCTGCTCGGGCGCACGCCGTCGCTTGCCGACTTGGCCGCACGCATTAACGAACTGATGTACGCGACGACGCCCGGGAACAAATACGTCACCGCCGTGATGGTCGAGTTTGATCCGGCAAGCGGCGCTGTGCGCTACGTCAACGCCGGGCACAACGGCGGCGTCCTGGTGCGCGCCGGCGGTGAACACGAATGGCTGAAGCCGACCGGGACACCGCTCGGGCTAATCGCCGGACTGCCTTACGAGGAAGCGCATTGTGAACTGCACGTGGGAGATTTGCTGGCGCTCTTTTCCGACGGCATCCCTGAAGCGCAAGACACAAGCGAAAACGAGTTTGGCGAAGAACGCCTTGTTGAATATCTACGACAGGCACGAGACAAAAGCGCCGCCGGCATTGTTGCCGGAGCCTTCGAGCAGGTCAGCGAATTCGCCGGCACCGCTCCGCAGTACGACGACAGCACACTCCTTGTCATCAAACGAACAGCATGAAGCCACCTTCAGAGCTATCCATTGGTATCTACACAAGTAAGAACCTTTTGTCTTAAACTCGACCGTAGCTGAATAACCGTGACCCTTTGCCAACAACACCGGCAAGTTGATAGTTACGGATGAGGGAGTGATGAATCGAACAGGGACGAATGCTGTGTGATAAGTGAGATGCTTCCTGTTATTTGTCACACATTACTTGCCGCTACCCGAATGCCTTTGCTACTTCACAAGAAAGAGTAAAGTGCTGCCGAAGGATTGCCGTCCACGACGTGTGAAGCAGACGGTTAACTGCTTGGGTTTTTCAAAATTATGTCTGTAACTGGTTTGAACGTACCGGTCATCACCGTCCTGGATGACGCTGGCGAGATGATCGCTTCCGATCAGCGTCGGGTGATTCATCATGTCATTCAAGATGGCTACGGCGCGCGCAGTCTTTTTCTTTGCGGCACAACAGGTGAATTCGATAAGCTCAGGAATCGGCAGCGACAGCGACTGCTTGAGATCGGTTGCGTAGAAGTGCGTCGCATCAATCAGCGTCTGGCGGGCGATGGAAGTAATGGCTACGCCCCGGTTGAAGCCTGGGCTGGAGTCATGGCCCGGACCAAAGCTGAAACATTTGAAAATGCGTGCCGAGGCACGCTTTGGCAGGCAGGATGCCTGCGCTCCCAGCGAGTCGCATCCAAATGAAAGCAGCTGTAAAGTCTCATAGAAGATCCGACTTACGTCTCAATGAATTTCGGGTTCAGAGGTTTCGGCGCCTGCTTGCAGAAAATCGAAATCACAACCTTGGTCGGCCTGCGTCACGTGCGCTACGTACAGAGCACCGAAGCCGCGTTGATAGTGACGCGGTGATGGCTTCCACTCCGCCCGGCGGGTGGCTAAATCATTGTCACTGACGTGCAGTTGTATCTTGCGCTTCGGCACATCTAATTCGATGATATCTCCATCGCGCACGAACGCGAACGGACCGCCGACGAACGACTCCGGTGAGACGTGCAAGACACACGTCCCGTAAGAAGTGCCGCTCATACGGGCGTCAGAGATGCGCACCATATCACGCACGCCTTTCCTTAAGAGCTTTTGTGGAATCGGCAGCATGCCCCATTCCGGCATACCCGGGCCACCGAGTGGGCCCGCATTCTGTAATACCAGCACGGAACTTTCATCGACGATCAGGTCTTCACTATTAATCCGCGCGGCCAGATCATTGTAGTCCTTGAAAACAACGGCTCGCCCCGTGTGCTGCAACAATCTGGCTTCGGCGGCAGATGGTTTGATGACCGCGCCGTTTGGCGCAAGATTGCCGTACAGAATCGCCGTGCCGCCTTTGGATGAAACCGGATTGTCGGGCGCACGAATGACTTCCGGATTGCAGACGCGAGCCGCCTCAAGGCTTGCGCCAAGCGTCTCTCCCGACACGGTCAGACACTCAAGATGCAGCAACGGACTAATCTGTTTGAGCAACGCCCGGAGTCCGCCTGCGTAGTAAAAATCCTCCATCAGATATTGGCCTGACGGGCGAATGTTGGCGAGCATCGGCGTCCGCTGCGAGATGTCATCAAACATCTTCAAATCGAGCTTGACTCCGGCGCGCCCGGCCATCGCAACCAGATGAATGATCGCATTGGTCGAGCCGCCGATTGCCATATCAGCGGAGATCGCGTTTTCAAACGAGGCCGCATTCAAGATGTCGCATGGCTTCAAGTCTTCCCACACCATTTCAACGATGCGTCGCCCGCATCTGGTCGCCATGCGCGCGTGATTGGCATCGACGGCGGGAATTGATGAAGCGCCAGGTAAGGTTAATCCGAGCGTTTCAGTAATCGCCGTCATCGTCGAAGCCGTCCCCATTGTCATGCAATGTCCCGGCGAGCGCGCGATGCCATCTTCAATCTCCGACCATTCGCCATCGCTCAGGTTCCCCGCACATTTCTCCGCCCAGTATTTCCAGACATCGCTCCCACTGCCGAGCGTTTGACCGTTCCAGTTGCCACGCAACATGGGGCCGGCAGGTAAATAGATCGCCGGCACATTCATACTGATCGCACCCATCAACAGACCTGGCGTCGTCTTGTCGCAACCGCCCATCAACACGACGCCATCGACGGGTTGGCTGCGGAGTAGTTCTTCCGTTTCCATCGCCAGGAAGTTCCGATACATCATCGGGCTGGGCTTCATGTATGTTTCCGAGACCGACATCGCCGGCAATTCAACCGGGAACCCTCCGGCCTGCCACACGCCACGCTTAACCTCTTCGGCGCGCTCACGGAAGTGGCTGTGGCAGGGAGCGAGGTCGCTCCAAGTGTTAATGATGGCAATGACCGGCTTGCCTTGAAAATCGTCAGCGGCGTAACCCATCTGCTTGCTGCGCGAGCGATGACCAAACGACCTCAAATCACTCGCGCCGAACCAACGATGGCTACGCAACTGTTCCGGACTTTTCTTATGCTGCATCAATTTCTCCCATGCGTTCTCCGCCCATCTCAACCTTATCCGAGATCAGAAACCAGTAAGCCAGCATCCCGACGACGAGCACTGCCCCTGTCAGTCCTAAAGCCAGGGCGAAAGAATCTGTAGCGTGGGCGATGAAGCCCGTCAGTGCCGGAGCCAGAATGCCGCCGAGGTTGCCGCCGAAGTTTTGAATGCCGATTACCGTGCCGACGATCTTCTTGTCACTGACGGCCTGTGTGAGTGTCCAGGTGTTCGGCGATGAGATACCGAGTCCGCATAGCGAAATGGTCAACAACCAGACGGAAGTCATCTTATCCGCAACCATACCGGCGGGCACGATCAAACAACCGACGGCCAGTCCTGTGATGATAAATATCTTTCGGACGGTCTTTTCTTCTTTGCCGTTTCTGACCAGCCAGTCGCTCAGCATTCCTGAGAGAAGGATAATCACCGACATCGCGACGAAAGGCGTTGCGCTGTAGATGCCCATCTCGCGCGGGGTGAACTGGCGCTCCAACAGCAGATATCCGGGCAGCCAGGTGATGAAGACGTACCATGCATAATCGTAGGCGAAGAATCCAAGAAAAATCCCGAGCACGCTGCGTTGCCTGAGTAGCGAGAGGCTTGATAAAAACGACGCGCCGGCGCGGGCTGATTGGGGGCCAGTCGAAGGGATGGAAGTAGTTTCCCACCTAGCCATAAACTTGTTCCAAGGGAGCAACCAGATAAGAGGTATCAGTCCGGTCATGAGGAAGAAGAGTTTCCAACTGTACCTGGCTAGAAAGTAGGCGCCGATCCAGCTTACCAACGCTTGTCCGATACGGACTCCGGTCAGGTAAATGGCGGTCACTGTGCCGCGCTCGCGGTCCGGAAACGAATTGGCAACAGCGCGAGCAGTGGCCGGGAATGTGATCGCTTGACCCATTCCCATCGCGACTCGCAAACCGATCAGCGATGCGACACCCCTGGTCAGCCCCGTCAGCGTCGAGGCCAGCGACCAGAAGATAAGCCCCAGCGAGTAAGCGCGTCTGACTCCGAATCGATCAACTATCCAGCCCGCCGGCACTTGCATAAACGAGTAGACCCAGAAGAAGGACGAAAGCACAATGCCCATTCCGGCTTTGGAGAGTTCGAGGTCTTTACCCATGAACGGCGCGGCCACACTAAATGCACCGCGATGCACGTAGCTGATCAGCATCGCAGTGAATAGCAGCACCAACAACCACCAGCGCTGAGGAGACTCCTTCAGAGACGGTGAAGCATGCTGGTTTTCTGCTTTGGAAGCGATACGAGCAGTGTGCGATGCCATGTGTTTCCTCATACTCAAAGTGACCGGGGACAGGACAGAGTATATTATGCGCGGCCTCAAGCATAACAATTGAGCCGACAATTTATCGCACGAAAGAAGCTCTTGCACGCACCCACGGCCTGCTTGACAGAATAAAGTCTGTGCTACTGTGCCAATCCCACATGGTTCGATTAGGGGTCTTTTATGAAAACAACACTCAACTCGAATGAGGACATGCGCGGCGTGTTCGTCGTACCACCTCTGGCGCGTCATGACGATCAAGCACGGTCGCTAAACTTCGACGAAAACAACCGGATTGTAAAACACATCGTCGCCGGCGGCATCACGCGCTTTCTCTACGGCGGCAACGCATTTCTCTATCACATCACGCTGGCGGACTACGAACAACTGCTCGATTGGTTGGCTGGCTTTGATGATGACCTGTGGATGATTCCCAGCATCGGCCCTTCATACGGACGTGCGATTGATCAAGCTACGCTACTGGTCAGACACAAGTTTCCGTGCGCGATGATGCTGCCGTGCAATGACCCACGCGATGCCGAAGGCATTGAGCGCGGGATGCGTGAAATAGCCGATGCCGCGGGCTTGCCGTTGATCTGCTATCTCAAAGAGGAACACAACTTCGGTGGCGATGTGGAGAAAGGGTTGGATGCGGTCGCGCGCTTGATGAATGATGGCGTCTGCACATTTATCAAGTATGCCGTCGTGCGCTCCGACCCAAAAGAAGATGCGTACCTTGATGGCTTGCTGAAGCGAGTTGACCGCCAGCGGGTGATTAGCGGGATCGGCGAGCGCCCGGCCATCATCCATCTGCGCGAATGGCAATTGCCGGGCTTCACGACCGGGTCGGGTTCGCTTGCGCCACGCTTGAGTCAGGAATTATTTACGGCGTGCGTGCGCGAAGAATACGAGCGGGCGGAAGCATTACGCGCTGCATTCCTCCCGCTTGAAGATATGCGTGATGCATGGAGTCCGGCGAAAGTGCTGCACTATGCG
>JALZJL010000068.1 GCA_030859785.1 Acidobacteriota bacterium | reverse complement strand
ATGGCCGATTGCTTATCACCCTCGGCGCGCGTAATCGCCGCCTGCTTCTCGCCCTCGGCGCGCGTGATTGCGGCCTGCTTGTCGCCCTCCGCCTCCAACACCAGTGCGCGGCGGTTGCGCTCCGCCGTCATCTGCTTCTCCATCGTCAGGCGCACGTCTTCGGGCGGGTTGATATTTTTCACGTCGACGCGCGTCACCTTGACGCCCCACTTGTCGGTCGCTTCGTCGAGAATCAGGCGTAGCTTCGAGTTGATCTGATCGCGCGATGAAAGCGTGTGATCCAAATCCATCTCGCCCATCACCGAGCGCATGCCTGTGATCGTCAACTGCACGAGTCCGCCGACCAAGTCGTTGATTTCGTAGACCGCCTTGATCGGATCTGTAATCTGCCAGTACACCACCGAGTCAACGTGAATCGTTACATTGTCGCGCGTGATGACGGGCTGCGGCGGCAAATCGATGTACTGCTCGCGCAGGTCAATCGAAGCGAGACCGGGGCGCACATTCGTCCAGAAGACGCCGCGCGGTTTGTCGAGAAACGGCACGATGACGTTCAAGCCGCTCGTCGCGACGCGGCTGAAACGGCCCAACCGCTCGATCAACAGAACGGTCGCCTGCGGCACAATCTTAATTGTCTTGGCGGCGATGACCAGCGCGCTGACGGCGATGAACATCAGGAAAATCAGAAATATTTCAGTACCCATTGATCCACACCTCCTTAATTGCTCAGCCGTGACAGGTAAATCGTGACAGGTGACAGGACAATATTTGGGATTGCCGATTGCCGATTGAAGTACAAGTTAAGTTTCTTTTAAGCCGCATTCCGCCATCACCAATCCGCAATCATCTTGTCACCTGTCACCTGTCACCTGTCACTCTTAAGAAGCCTGTCACCTCTGAGTTAACAGCACCGCGACTATAACGGATTGTCGATGGCTTGTGAACAGAAGCGGCGCGGACGTTGCCACCCGCCAAGTGCTTCTTCGACGACGCGCGCGGCATCGAGCGCAACATGCTCCGCGTCGGGGCGGGCCACGATTTGAACGCCGATTGGCAGACCGTCCGAGGATTGACCCGCCGGGACGCAGACGGAAGGAAAGCCGAACACGTTGAAGGTCTGCGCGTAGCCGTAAGCGCGAAATGTTCCGAATGATTGGCCTTTGATTTCAATTCGTCGCGCGTCATGTCTTGTCGCTGAGGTCGCGCCCACCGGTGCCACGATTAGCGGCGTTTCATTCATCCACTCGATCAAACGCGCACGCAACTCCGCCCGTTCATCAAGTGCGGCGGCATACTCAGCCGTAGGTGTCGGCGTTGATGTATGTCTTAACGGTTCATTGGTTAATGCCTGCTTGGTTGATGTCTGCATTGATGATTTATTAGACGTCAGCATTTGTCCGACGACTGCCCCTGCTTCCCTTTCGCGCCCGTCATACGTCATGTCAAGGAATTCCGTGGCGGCGCGGGCGAACAGCGCGAACCACAGAGCGGGGCCGCGCTCGACGCCGGGCGGGCGCGCGGCGATTGACACCAGCCCCGCATCTTCAAGCGCGCGCACAGCCGCTTCGACGGCCCGCTCCGTCTCCGTCGTGACCGGCACCACGCCGTCATCCGTATACCAAGCGACTCGCAGGCCGCGCAGATTTTGGACATACGATTCCGGTCCCGATGACGACTGATGCAACGGTCGCGCGTGTGCGTCATTCGCAGTCAGTACCTCGTACAGCAACGCGAGGTCTTCGACACGCCGCGCCAGCGGGCCGATGCTCGCGCCGCTGGCGAGCGCACCGACGACCGGCGGTTGATGTCCGCCGCTCGGCACGCGCCCGACGGTTGGTTTCAATCCGACCACGCCACAACAGTGGGCGGGCACGCGGATCGAACCGGACAAATCGCTACCGATTCCCGCCGCCGACAAACACGCGCTGATTGCCGCCGCCTCGCCGCCGCTTGAGCCACCGGGCGTGTGGTTCAGTTCGTGTGGATTGTTCGTCTGCCCGAAGACAGGGTTGTCAGTATCGAGCGCCATCGCAAATTCCGAGGTGTTCGTCTTACCGAAGATGATCGCGCCCTCTTGTCTCAGCAGCGAGACGGCGTTCGCGTCCGTCTCGGGGACGTGATTCGCGTACAAGCGCGAGCCGTAACTCGTCCGCAGACCACGCGTGTCAATCGTATCTTTGATCGTCACCGGCACGCCGAGTAATGGGCCGAGTTGACCGCCGCGCATCACCGCCGCTTCCGCTTCTCGCGCCCGATCCAGCGCGTCGGGCGCAACAGTCACGACCGCATTAAGCTTTGCGTTGAATTGTTCCACCCGATGGAGATAAGCGTTGACAACTTCGACTGGTGAGAGGTTGCAGGCGCGGATCAACGCCGCCAACTTGGTCGCTGAAAGCTCGGTCAGTTCATCCATGACGTTCACGCCGCTAGTAGCTCGATGAACTTTCGCGCGGCGCTGCTGAGGGCGCGGTCACTGCGGTAGATGATGCCGACGGTGCGCGTCCATTCAGGTTCGGCCAGCGGCACGACGGCGAGTTGTCCGCTGCGCTGTTCGTCGAGCACGCTCGGGCGCGGCACGATGGCGACGCCGAAGCCGACCTCGACGGCGCGCTTGATAGTTTCGATGTTGTCAAACTCGGCGACGCGGCGGACCGAAACGCCATGCGAACGCAGGATGCGGTCGGTGGCGCGCCGCGTCGGGATGTCGCGCTCAAACAGCACGAAGCCTTGATCGTGTAAGTCACTCGCCTGTAACTTTTTGCGTTTCGCAAACGGATGGCTGAGTTGACAGATCAGCACCAGGCGGTCACCGGGCAGCGGCACGACGGTCAGGCCGCGCTTCTTTTCCGGATACGCGACGACGCCGAGTTCGATGGCCCCGCTCAGAATGTCACGGACTACCCGTGTCGTGCGGCTGTATTCAAGGTCGATTTTCGCCTCCGGGTACAGTTCCATAAAGCGGCGCACCACAGGCGGCAGTTCGTGCAGTCCGATGCTATAGACGGTGGCGACGCGGACGGTTCCCTTGACCGTCCCAATCAGCATGTTCATCTGCTCTTCGAGTTGCGCATACGCGGCCAGCACGGCGCGACTGGTCTGCAAAAAAGTCTCGCCGGCCTCAGTCAAATGTATCTCGCGCCGCCCGCGTACGCGTTCCAGCAGACGCCGCCGGAACTTTTCTTCGAGTCCACGCACCTGCTGGCTAACCGCCGACTGGGTAACGAAATTACGCTCGGCGGCCTGCGAGAAGCTCTGCGTCTCGACCAAGTCGCAAAAGATTTTCAGGGTTTCGATTTGCACGTTTGATTATAAGTATCTCTCAACAAGTATCGCAAGATTTTTCATTTAACCTTATAAGGCAAGTTGTTTACACTACGTTCGTGGTGTTTTAGTCACGCCGGGGTGTAAACATGCGAAGTTTTTGAAAATTGCTTTTCGGACTTTCGGCGATATAATCATGAATGTTCACACCAATCCAACTAACCGGCGCGACGGACGCTGCAACCGTCGCTTCGTAAATCCGTGGTCAAGGCGGTTTTCTCTCAATGAAGGAGCGTCATTTTTAAGATGGCTGTCCGACTAAACAAAGCTTTCGTCCTCCGCAAACTGTTCCAACTGTCCGGCATCGTGCCGCTCGGCGCGTTTCTCCTGGAGCATTTCTATACTAACTCGAAGGCGCTCTCCGGGGCTGCCGCATATAACGAATCGGTGGTGGCGCTGCAAGGCATCCCGTATGTGCTGCTGGTGGAAATTTTCGGCATCTTCCTGCCGCTCACGTTCCACGCCGTCTACGGATTGAAGATTAGTCTGGAGGCCGGCCCGAACAACCTGAACTATGGCTACGCGCGCAACTGGCTCTACACCGTGCAGCGCGTGACAGGCGCCTTTCTGTTCTTGTTCATCCTTTTTCACCTCCTTAATTTCCGCTTCGGCCTGATGCCGGGCTTGAATACAGAGGCGGTCGCTCACCACCCCGACCGGGCTTACGAGATCGTCCAGCGTGAGATGCAGTTGCCGTGGGTCGTTGCGCTTTATGTGGTCGGCATCACCTCGACCGTGTGGCACTTCGCGCACGGCACGTGGCTGTTCCTCGTCGATTGGGGCATCGTCATCGGCGCGCGCGCGCAACGCTACGTCGGCTATGCCTGCTTCGCGGCGGGCGCGGCGCTGCTCGCGGTCGGACTTAATTCGCTGGCCGCCTTTATCATTCCTGGCGGACTGACAGGACAAATATTTTAGGAAGGTGACAGGTGACAGGTGACAGGTCAAATCACTGTTCTTACTTATCACCTTTCGCTTTTGAATAAATACTATGGCATCAACAACCGGAAGCAACGGCATCAGGATCGCGATTGTCGGCGGCGGACTCGCCGGACTCGCGGCGGCGATGAAAATCGCGGAGGCTGGGCACGCAGTCGACATCTTCTCAGTCGTCCCCGTGAAGCGTTCGCACTCGGTCTGCGCGCAGGGCGGCATTAACGGCGCGGTCAATACCAAAGGCGAAGGCGATTCGACGTGGGAGCACTTCGACGACACGGTTTATGGCGGCGACTTTCTCGCCAACCAACCGCCCGCCAAAGCGATGTGCGAGATGGCCCCGTCGATCATTTATCTGTTCGACCGCATGGGCGTGCCATTCTCACGGACCAAAGAGGGGTTGCTTGATTTCCGTCGCTTCGGCGGCACGAAGCATCATCGCACGGCGTTCGCCGGCGCTTCGACGGGTCAGCAACTGCTCTACGCTCTCGATGAACAAGTGCGCCGGCACGAGGCCGACGGCAAAGTGAAGAAGTACGAAGGCTGGGAGATGCTGTCGCTCGTCCTCGACGACCATCAGGTCTGCCGCGGGCTGGTCGCGTTGGATCGGCACACGCTCGAAGTGAAATCATTCCCGGCGGACGCGGTTATTATTGCGACGGGCGGGCCGGGGCTGATCTTCGGCAAGTCAACCAACTCGATGATCTGCACCGGCAGCGCCGTCTCTGCGTGCTATCAACAGGGCGCGAAGTACGCGAACGGCGAGTTCATTCAGGTTCACCCGACTTCGATTCCGGGCGAAGATAAACTGCGTCTAATGTCCGAGTCAGCGCGCGGCGAGGGCGGACGTGTGTGGGTGCCGCGTCAGGCCGGCGACAAGCGCGGGGCGGCTTCGATTCCCGAAAAAGAGCGTTGGTATTTTCTCGAAGAGAAGTATCCGGCTTACGGCAACCTCGTCCCGCGTGACATCGCAACGCGCGAGATTTTCCAGGTCTGTCTCGACGGCCACGGTATTAACGGCGAGAACCAGGTTTACCTTGATCTGACGCACATTCCGTCTGAGACGCTCGACCGCAAGCTCGGCGCGATTCTTGAAATTTACGAGATGTTTGTCGGCGACGATCCGCGCCACGTGCCGATGCGCATCTTCCCCGGCGTCCATTATTCGATGGGCGGGCTGTGGGTGGATAACGATCAGCGCACCAACATCCCCGGACTTTTAGCAGCGGGCGAGTGCGACTACTCTGTGCATGGTGCCAACCGCCTCGGCGCCAACTCGCTGGTCAGTTGCGTCTACGGCGGGTTCATCGCCGCCCCCGCGGCCATCGAGTTCGCGCAGAACGTCGAGCGCAACGGCGCCGACGGATCGAAGATTTACGACGACGAGTTGAAGCGGCAACAGGAGATCAATCACACGCTCATCAAACAGCCGGGATCAGAGAATCAATATCTGATTCATGATGAAATGGGTAAGTGGATGACGGACAACGTGACGGTCGTTCGCTACAACGACCGACTCCAGGCGACCGACGCCAAGCTCCAGGAGTTACTGGATCGTTACGATCATATCTCGCTGAACGACTCGAACATGTGGGCGACGGCGGCGCTTCCGCACGCGCGCCAATTGAAAAACATGATCGAACTGGCGCGCGTCATCACGCTCGGCGCGCTGAACCGCAACGAGTCGCGCGGCGCGCATTACAAACCGGACTTCCCGAACCGCGACGACGACAATTTCATGAAGACGACGATTGCCGAGTATTCGGGCGAAGGCCCCGTCATCTCGTATGAAGCAATCGACGTAACTTTGATCAAGCCGCGCAAACGCGATTACAGCAAAGGCAAGAAAGAGGAAGGGTCGAAGGTCGCGCCGTCGGTCGCTTCGCAAGTGGATGGCAAACTCAAGTCTGAAGCGGCGGCGTCGGGGCTGCCCGTCCCGGACGGAGCGACGCAGACGCCCGAACTCGGTTGGGATGCGAATAAGCCGAACATCAGCAATCCGGCGGTGTGGAATACGAACAAGGAAGAAGTTGATCGAACCGTGTTCGGCGAAGGCGAGTCGCGGCGCGAGCAGGGCAAGGCAATCGAAGACGCAGGGGGTAAGTCAGACAAACTATGAGCACGTCCAACGGAAATCCAGACACGCGGTCACTGAAGCGGAATCCGCCGAAGCTGATCGAGTTGCGCATCAGGCGGCGCGACAACCCGGACTCGCCCGCCTACTGGCAGGAGTTCACGATTCCCTATCGACCAAACCTGAACATCATTTCTTGCCTGATGGAAATTCAGAAGAATCCGGTCGCGAAAGACGGCCAGCCAACAACGCCCGTCGCATGGAGCATGAGTTGTCTCGAACAGGTGTGCGGCACTTGCACGATGATCATTAACGGCAAGGTGCGTCAATCCTGTTCGGCCCTCGTTGATCAACTCGACCAGCCGATCACGCTGGAGCCGATGACCAAATTCCCCACGGTGCGCGATCTGATTGTTGACCGCACGCGGATGTTCGATCACCTGAAGCAGATCAAGGCGTGGATTGACATCGACGGCACACACGACCTCGGCCCCGGCCCGAAGATGACGCAGGATGAAGTCGCCGAGCGCTACGCATATTCGCGCTGCATGACGTGCGGGTGCTGCCTCGAAGCCTGCCCACAGTACGATGAAAATCAATTCATCGGGCCGCAAGCCATCGCGCAGGTGCGTTACATGAACATGCACCCGACCGGCGTCATGAGCCGCGACGAGCGACTCGAAGGCATCATGGGCGACAACGGCATCCAGAACTGTGGCGACGCGCAGAACTGCGTCCGCGTCTGCCCGATGTCGATTCCACTGACGAAAGCCATCTACGAAGAGAACCGCGAGTCGATCATCCACGGATTGTTCGGGTGGCTCAAAAGATAGAGCAAAAGTAAAAGGCAATAGGCAAAAGTGAAAGAGCGGAGAGCAGCACCGTTCCTTCGCTTTTGCCTTTTTACTTTCACTCCCCAACCTTGCTAATCTCTTGCCGTCGCCAGAAGTTCCAAACGTCAGCAGGGAGGCTCAAGTCATGTCAACGCTTGAAACGACGCAACCGCCGGCAATTAATTTCTCACCCTTGCTTCGCCGATACACGCTCGAAGAATTTTGGGAGTTACCTGAGCCGGAAGGCCGCGCGCATTACGATTTGATTGGAGGGTACTTATTCATGGTTCCGCCGCCCGATCCGCCTCACGGCGATGTTGATAGTCGCCTGACTGACTCCCTCATAATTTTCCTCGCCGCTCACGACAGACCGGGTGTGGTTTACCATCCGCGCGAAGCAATTTGGATCGACGGCACTTACGTTGAGCCGGATATGATGTATGTTTCGCATGACCTGCGGGCGAGGATGACCGGGCGGCGCACATCCGCCGACATCGTGTTCGAGTACCTTTCCATGAGCACCGCAAACTACGACCGGACGACGAAAGCGGATACCTATCTCGCTCTCGGAGTGCGTGAACTGTGGCTGATTGATCCTGAGCACGTCAGCATCGAGGTGCGCCACGCGGCCCTTAGAGATGGTGCGCCCGTGTGGGAGAGATTGATTTATGCAGTTGGCGAATCGGCACAGTCGCAGGTTTTGTCAGGCTGGTGCGTGTCGGTTGACGAACTGTTCGCCGGATTATTGTGAACTGTCCCGACCTGCGTCATCGCCCATCATTAATATTTCATTTGTGCTATTTGTGTAATTCGTGGCTCATCCTTTTTTTGAAGTCGATAGCGCTGCTTCATAGACGACATTACTTTTATCATCGACCTCAAATCAATGCCGGCTTTCCGCAGAGGCTTCTTCCTCAACGTGGAAAGGATGAAATAGTTTTTCCGATTTCGCCCACCCGTTGATTCAATCCCCCGTCGTCACTTCATAAGTCTCGCCCACCATCGCTCCGCAACAAAGCTGTCGCCAGCCAAGTTCTCATCAGATACGCGCCTCAATAATTTCACGACTACTCGCCAAAATGCTCGCGCAAATTGTGGAAGGAAGCCCGTCCCGTATGGCGAGCCGTAAGGTAACCTCTAGCGTCGCTGCTTCCTGTAGCGACGACCGCCTCGACTCCGCTCGTTGGAGTTATCCTAGTCCGCTCATAACCGAAGGGGCATTGCGCCCCCTTTCGGATCACCACAGAGACTTAACTTACTTCCGCCGCAAGCGGATGGAGCACCCCGCAACCTCACCCATCACCGAAACATACTCACATACGGAGGATTATTATGAGGAAATTACTGATCATCTCGCTGGCCTTCGCCATCATCGCGCCGGCTGCCTTTCAACCACTCGCGTCCGCCGGAGCGGAGACAACCGTTTCACAGGCTGACCGGAAAGTTCTGGAAACCGCGGCGCGGAACCGCCGTCTCAAACCCGGCGACTTAGCGGTTGTGCGCAGTTCGACGGTCAAACTGCCTCTGATTGGGCGCACCGCCCTCGCAGTCAAAGTCCTCGACCGCACAAACAACGACATCTTCCCCATCACGCTCGACGAAAACGACAACGAAGTGGACCTCAACGGCCTCCGGCAAGCTGAAGAGGCCGCTTACGCCGCTAAGTACGGTAAGCTTGACCCGGCCCTCTTTGACAAGGTGCAGGCGCAACGACCCGAAGCGCGCATCAAAGTCGCCGTCTGGTTAAAGCTCGATGATGATCTCGCGCAGAATGAAGTCAGAGACGGCAGCCCCGACCTGACGGAACAAGAGGTCGAGTCGATGATTGCGCAACGCGAAGATCGGCTCAAGAAAACGATTGCGGTCGCCACCGAACGATTCAAAGCGGACTTCGAAAGGTCAACGTTGCGAATCGATGAAGTAAGTCCGACATCCCCGATTGTCTACGTGTCGCTCCCGGTGCAGGAACTCACCACCATCGCGCAACGGGCCGACGTGCATCGCATCTACTCCGCAGAAAATAAATATGAGGATTATTTGAACGTCGCCGCCGATACCATCAACGCCGATGTTTTGTGGAACTCGTACGGCATCACGGGGTCAGGCGTCAACGTGGCAATTGTCGAAGACAGTCGGATTGATTTCGATAATAACTGTCTCGGCATTAACCTCGGAACGCGAGTGCCGGGCGATGGTAATGTCGACCAGCACGCCACTACGACCGCCGGGATGGTGGTGAGCACCAACGCGACCCACCGCGGAGTCGCCAATGGTGCCGGGGTCTACAGCGCCAATGGCACGACCTACTCCGACTCCAACATGTCTGCGGCGCTCGATGCGGCGGCGACCAATACACACGTGCAGAATAATAGTTGGGGGCCGGGATGCGGCGGCGCCGATGGCAGCATGAATGTTCACGCGCGACACGCCGACTACATCGTCCGCTATCGTTGGGATACGGTGGTGGCCGCAGCCGGCAATAACGGCGACTGCAATGGATTTGAATACGTCGCCGGGGTCGGCGCCGGATACAACACCATCGCCGTCGGAGCCTTCGACGACCACGGCACAACGGGCTGGAGCGATGACACGATGGCGAGCTTTTCGAGCTACTTAGACCCGACCTCGCCGCACAGCGACCGACAAAAGCCCGATGTCGCCGCGCCCGGTGTAAGCATCACCAGTCTCTTGATGGCTTCCCCAGGCACTTGCCCAACCGGCAACGTCGGGGACGGAACCAGCTACGCTTCGCCGATGGTCGCGGGCGTGGCGGCGCTGCTGATGGCGGCCCGGCCCAGCTTGAAAGTCTACCCGGAGTCGGTTAAGGCACTAATCCTCGCCGGCGCGACGAACAACATTGAGGGCAGCTCGAATCTCAGTGAGTTTGACGGCGCCGGCGGCGTCAACGCCAGCCCCTCTTATATCAGCGCGGTTAATGACCGATATCGTTGGTTGTACATGACTCCGTCGTCGTTCGACGCGAGCGGGTACTACACGATCAACCTGGGGACGATTCAGGCTGGCACCCACGTCAAGGCGGCACTGGCGTGGGACTCCAACCCGACGAGCGACTATTCGTCCGATCCGCTCAACGCAGACCTTGACCTTAACATCACGGGTCCGGGGTTCAATCAGTGGTCGTCAAGTTGGGACAACAGCGCGGAGGCCCTCGACTTCCAGGCTCCCACCACCGGCACCTACACGCTGCGCATCAGGAATTGGCGGTTCGACGGGACGAATGAATATGTCGGTGTGGCTTGGACACTCGCCAGACCGTTCATCTTCCCATTCCCGTTCCCGACGCCTATCGAGATTGGTTCGTCGACCGCCACGAGAGCTTCAATAAACTACCCCGCAGCAAGCTGACGGGGTATTAAAACAGGTCGAGTTGCCCGGCTTTCTCTATCTTGCCTTGGTGTTGGACGTAGTTCTTTATCATTTGTTCGTTGCCATGTGCCCCAACTGT
>JALZJL010000446.1 GCA_030859785.1 Acidobacteriota bacterium | reverse complement strand
CGGTCTGGGTCTTCATCTTCGTCGGCGAGCGTCCGTCCCGTTGGGCGCTTCTCGGCGGTGCGATCATCATTACCGCGGTCGCGCTGCACACCGTCCTCAGTCATAAATTCCGGGCGCAGAGTCCACAGCTTCAGGTCGATGTCTGATTTGGGTAGTGTCTCAATTGGATGGTATCTCAAACAGGAAGGCAGGCGATATTGACTCGGCTCGGATCTCGGCATTGAGCCGTTGTCCATGATGGCGGCGCGAGTCCGACCCGAACCGCCTCAGTGTCCCGGAGCGCCGCGCGGTGTTAGAATGCACGCCGGTGAACCCGCGACCGGGGCGCCCGAACGCATGACGCGCCGCGGGAGAATGCAGTCAGCATCTTCCATTTCGCCACGTTCGTCATTCATCATTTCTTTGAGAGGAGGCAGTCCGCGCGAACCGCACCGGTTTTTTGATGAGTGCGGTTTAACTTTCGCGCCGACAATATTATGGCTAATGATCTGCGTAACTGGCTCGAAGAGCTAACTGACAAAATACCCGGGTACAGCGGCTATGCCGGGCGCGAGCGTCGCCGCGATCAAGATAAATTGCATCGCGAACACATCGCCAATCGACTGCGTGCGATGAAGGCTCCGCTCACTGATGTCGTGCGTGATCTTAGTTCGGGCGGTCGGTTGATGGAGGTTGGCCCGGTCGACCGTCTCTTGAAAAAGCTCGACCAGATTGAAAACCGCGTGCGGTTCGCGGCGTACGGCTATGCGGGCTTCTTTGACGTCGTGAAGATCGAAGACACGCATCTCGAATCGATTCATCAGTTTGACCTCGCGCTGGCGGAGCAGGCCGGCGAACTTGAAACGCTGGCGCGCGGCCTGAAAGCACGGGCGGCGAGCGCTGATGAACTCAAGAGTGCCGCCGCTGAACTTGAAAGCGCCGTCGACCGCTTCAACCAACAGTTCGACGAACGCCACCGCGCGATTAACGACTACGACCAGGACCCATCTCGTGGAGTGTTCAGTTCCTGATGCATTCCTTAGCTCTGATATGAAGATACTTAAGACCGCACCGCCCGCGAAACTTGACGGTGGCGAATAAAGGAGATGACCGGCATGGCAATTGAGATTTTGCAATTCTACGACGCGACCGGCGCGCAGATCGTGCATCGCATTCCGGAAGGCGGCTCGACCGACATCAAGATGGGCGCGCAGTTAATCGTGCAGGAGAACCAGACGGCGGTCTTCTTCCGCGACGGCAAGGCGCTCGATACCTTCGGCCCCGGAAGGCACACGTTGACGACGATGAACGTGCCGCTTTTGACCCGCTTGCTATCGATTCCGTTTGGCGGCACGTCGCCGTTTCAGGCGAGCGTCGTGTTTGTCGCGCGCCATACATTTCAGGATTTGAAGTGGGGCACGAAAGAGCCGATTCCGTTCCGCGACTCGGAGTTGTACATGGTGCGACTGCGCGCTTTTGGCAAATACTCGATTCGTGTCGCCGACCCGCAACTCTTCGTCGGCTCAATCGTCGGCACGCGCGGAATCGTCTCAACGCTCGGCGTCGGCGACTTTCTGCGCGACATCATCGTGTCGCGCTTAAACGATTTGCTCGGCGAGAACTTAAAGACGGTCTTTGATCTTCCGGCTATCTACGACGAACTCGCGGCGGGCGTCAAGGCGCGCGTTGCCGAAGACTTCAGCAAGCAGGGACTCGAACTTGTCGACATGCTGATTTCGGCGATCACGCCGCCCGAAGAGGTGCAGCAGAAAATCGACGAGCGGTCGAGCATGAGCGCGCTCGGCGACATGGACAGGTATATGCGCTACAAAGCGGCGGAGGCGCTGCCCGACGCGGCGAAACAGCCGGGTGGGGCTGCCGGTCAGGGGATGGGCCTCGGCCTCGGCTTCGGCTACGGACAGATGATGGCGAACTCGATCAGCGGTCAGGGTCAACAGGGCGGGCAACAACCAACCACCGGCGGGGCCCCTCCTTCGGTATCGCCGACAACCGAGAGCAAAGCCGAGATCAACGTCACATCAGAGCCGGACGGCGCGGAAATTTATGTCGATGATTTTTATGAAAGCAGCACGCCGTCGAAACTCTCTCTGCCACCTGGCGAGCACGCGCTGAAGGTCACGCGACCGGGCTACAAAAACTGGGAGCGCCGCATCCGCATCGAGGCCGGGGGATCGAAGAGCTTCAACGCCATTCTTGAGCAGAACGATCAATTGTGAGCGTTGTCCGTGATTGGACGAAGCTTTCTTTGCCTATGTGCTGATGACTCTCTTCTGTGAACATTGCCGGGGCGCGTGCGACGAGGGCGCGCACAAGTGCGTCAACTGCGGCGCGCCGATCAGCGGCGAAGCCGCGACGATTGATTACCGGGTCTGTCCGCACTGCCAACGGAAACTTCTCGCGCTTGGCAGCCCCGCGTGCAGCTACTGTGGCCGTGCCTTACCCGAAAATTACATCAAGGCGCGCGATGCGACACTGCGCCGCATCCACGATCATCAACAAGAGCGCACCGAGGGGAACACGGCGGAAGAGTGGGCGGAGAATGAATCCAACACCGTGCGTCGACTGCTCGGCAATCTGTTCGGTTCCGAGGACACGCCTCTAAAAAAATAAAGCTCGTTTCATCACGAGCATTCAGTGAGCTAAGGATTACGAATCAAACAACTTCCCTGAATTTCACCGCAGAGGACGCGAGAGGGCGCGGAGAGATGAAAGGAAAACATCATCAACCAGATGCACAGCCGTGTGTCTGCTCAGCGTCCTCGGCGTTCTCCGCGGTGAAAGTGTTTTATCTTCAATCCTACGAATGCCGGTCTGACTATCAACGTGATGAAGTGACGAGCGGTAAACCCGCGACGTTGCTTTTCGCCAGTCTCATTCCCACTTAATTTTTAATCATCGCTTTCAGCATCTTGACAGCGCGTTGCAGTACGCGGTCGTGCCCGGTGCTAATGTCTCGGAGGGTGGGCGTCACCGCCTCGTCCGGCGTGATGCCAGACCCTTCCAGACGCACGCCGCGCGCGGTGCGGTAATCAGCTTCGCTGACTTCGAGCACGCCGCCATCGGGCAGCGTGTGGCGGCGTCGCACACCGAGCACGCAGCCACACGTGGGCTCGCCGACGATTGAGGCGCGGGCTTGCTCTTTCATCGCGGCGGCGAAGACTTCAGCCGCGCTCGCGGTGCGCGGGCCGGTCAGGATAATCAGCGGGCCGCGAAAGGGCGTGATCGCGTCAGCCGCTGAGAGCATCGCGGCGCGCGTGCGTGCGTCGAGGTGTGTGCGCCCGTCGCGATTGATGAACCTGCCCAAATCGCGCCCGGCGGGAAGGAAGAAAGAAGCGACATCGACCATCGCCTCGGCCTCGCCGCCACCGTTATCGCGCAAGTCCAGCACAATGCCGCGCACGTTTCGCAGTCTGCCCCGCAGCACTCGAGCGAACCCGGCGGCGACCTCCGGCGTGAAGGCCGTCAATTCGACAACGCCGAATCCGTCAACGCGGCGCACGCCGAGCGACGGCGCGTGTTCGCGCAGCACGCGCCGCAGCCGGACAGTGCGGCGGCGATGCGCATCGTGGTCTTCAAACGTGACCGCCGCGAGCGAGTCGCGCGGGCCGTCGAACAAGCGTGCCACTGCCGCGACACGCGCCGATGTCGAAGCCGCCGGGGCGTCTGACTGATCCAATCGTCGATTAATTTGCTGACCCACGTGCCGTCTCTCCTGATGCATCGCCAGTCGCCGCGCGAGGACGGACGACGCGGCCTCGCCGTCGATAGAGACGACTGCGTCAGCCGCGCGCACGCCCGCGCGCTCGGCCTCCGATCCGCGTTCGACCGTCGCGACAATCAACTCCCCGTCGATTTCGCGGACGCGCACGCCGACACTCAAGTAGCGTGGACGGTGCCAGTCCGTGCGCTCGTCGGGCGCATAGACACGCGTGTGCGGGTCGCGGAGTTGGCCGATCATGCGGCGCAGCACCTCATACAACTCGGCCTGCGTGCTGTGCGGCCCGGCAGCGAGCGGACGCGACGCCGTGCCCAGCGCCTCCCAATCCGCGCCGTTGAAATCCCGGTCATAGTAACGCTCGTTGATTGTCCGCCACACATCATCAAAGACGGATAGGCGAACGTCGCTCAACTCTCGCGAAGACGACGGCGCTTGGATGACGCGGACGCGTGTGTTCTGCGGGCGCGCGCCCGGTGTGACCGGCGACAGCAATAATGCTGCGGCGGTCAAGAGCGCGATCACGAGTTGGCGAAAAGTTGATGGTCGATGCATCGCGTGGAACAACTCAAAAGTGACGGGTGACAAAATGATTGCCGATTGGTGATGGCGGAATGCGGCTTAAAAGAAACTCAACCTGTTCTTTAATCCGCAATCCGCATTCTGCAATCGCGCGGTGCTGTCCTGTCACCTGTCATGATTTACCTGTCACTGCTGAGTGCTTAACTCAGTTCGACTTCGGCGGGCGGCGGAAGTTGTAGCGCAGCAGCACGCGCACGGGGACAGGCGCGCCGGCGCGCGTCGCGGAACGGAAATGGAGTTGCCGCACCGTCTCAATCACTGCGTCGTCGAGGCCGAAGCCGGCCCAGCGTATCACTTCGACGCGCATCACCTCGCCGTCCACGCCGATGTCAACCGTCACGTCGACAGTGGCTTCGGCTTCGGCGCGCGCGGCGGTGTCGGGGTACGGCGGGGGCAGCCGGCGATACGGTAGCGGCGGGCGCACGTCAGAGTGTTTCATGTCGTCAAGCTCAGCCGTGGATAAGTCGACGACCTCCGGCGCGCCCGCATCACCGGCGATGGCAGCAGCGCGCGGGAGCGTCGTCTCCGCTTGGAACTCGCCGGTGATGCGCGTTAGTTGACGCGCCGCGACAAGTCTTAACTCAGCGAAGAGCGCCGCTTCCGCTGCTTCCGGCGGGGACGCTTCAAACGCCGGACGCTCCCACGCGACGAGCCGCCCGGTGCGCGCGCTGACGACGAAGAGCGAGGCGTAGGCTTCGTAATAAATGGGCCTGGCGAGCGACGAGCGTCGAATCGTTTGCGCGTCGCCGATGATGATGAAGTCGCAGCCGATGGCCGCGCCGAGGTCGCGCGCTTCACCGAGCGTTAGATTGAGCGAGCCTTTGTAGCCGCCGCCGCGCGCCGCCGCACGGCTCATCCCTCGGTCAAGCAGAGCAACTTTCATCCCGACATTTGTCGTCGCAGCTTGCGCTTTGACGAGCGACGCGGCGAACAAGTCGGCCACGCGCTGACCCTGAGCGGCCTCGCCGAAATCGAGCACCGCCACGCGCAGGCTCTTCTCTGAAGTCGAGACCGCCACCGCGAAGGTTGGCATCAACGCCGCCACCATTGCAGACCACGGCGGAAGGGAGATAAGTGCGGCGATGATGAACGCTAAACGGCGGCGCATTGCTAATAGGATCGAAGGCGCGGTTACTGTTTATTAAGATCGCAGTAGGTCGACATAGATGCCCGGCTCGCTGTCGGGAATCTCCGTTGCGCTGACGGTACGCGCGTAGAACTCGGTCGGGCCGGCGCTGCCGATGATGCCGTAGACGTAACCCATCTCGCGCAAACCCCACAGGCAAGCGAGCAGCAGCGCCGTGCCGATGCCGCGCCCACGCTCGTCGGGGCGGACGCCGGTCGGGCCGAAGAAAGCACGGCGCGTGCATTCGTAGGCCGCGAAGCCGACGACCGCCCGCTCGCGTGTCGCGATCAAGACCGAGACCGGCTTGTTCGCATAACCGACGGAAATTTCGTCCGCCCACGCCGCGCTAAAGTTCCCCTCGACGAACGCGCGCACCTTCGTGATTTCAAAAACCTGCGCTCGCCGCACCACGACACCCGCCGCACTCAACTCAGTCAACACCGGTTCGAGCGGCGGCAACTTCAGCAAATTGACGAGCATGTCAGGCATGATTTAAGGGATGAAGGACTCTTGAAGGATGAAGGATGAATAAAAACCAGAGTACAGGATGCAGTACACGGCAGGAAACAAGTCGCCTGATATCTTCAGTATTCAGTATTCCTAGATTCATCCTTCATCCTTCATCCTTTCCATCGTGGTAGATGGCGTAGATTTCGTCTTTGATCTCCGCCGGGAAGCAGACGCGATGCAGGCGATAGCCGCGCAGGCCGCGCACGGCTTCGCTGACTTCGCTGATCTCGCGGACGCGCGGGCGACTGTAGCCGTCTTCGACGTAGATGCGTGCCTTTGCGTCGGCGCCTTCGGGCGTGTAGTACGAATAATATGGAACGTCGCTCGCGTGGTCTTCAATGAAATAATATTCAGGCGCGAAGCCGAGCGAGGCGACGCGCGCGCGCACGGCGTTAATAAAGTCAGGGCGCTCGTCTTCGGGCATATCAAGATCGATGGCTTTGAAGAGAACGCGGCCCACGAAGCGCCGGCTCAAATCGCGTAGCACGGGGTCGTCGTCGCGCTGCCACTGCTTGACGTGAAATAACACGTCCGAGTCGTCCATCTCTAAATGATCGGCAAGCGTCAGCGTCTGGCGGCGAAGCACCTTCTCGAAAGCGGTGTGCGGCGCACGCCACACGTCGGCGCCGGCCTCGGTCAGTTCGAGCGCGCGGCGCAACAACGAGCGCAGCACGGCCTCTGCCGAGCGCAACGTGCGATGGTAATAGACTTGTCGGAACATATAGTAGCGCGCCTGAATATACTCTTCGACGGCGTACAGTCCGCGCGCTGTGACGTAGATGCGGTCGGCGACTTGATCAACCGCGAGCGCGTTGATAATCCATTCGAGGTCGAAGATGCCGTACTTCGCGCCGGTCATCAGAGAGTCGCGCAGCAGGTAGTCCATCCGATCAACGTCCAACTGCGACGAGACGAGGTGCGAGAGGTAGGCGGGCTGAAACTTTCCTTCGATAATCTCTGCGACGCGACGTGGAAGTTCCGGCGAGAAGTCGCGGAGGATGGCGCCGACTTCGGTCTCGTCGCTCAGCACAGCCTGCACCGTCAGCGCCTCGTGCCGGAAGCCGAGCACCGTTTCCATCACGTGCGAGAACGAGCCGTGGCCGATGTCGTGCAGTAGAGCCGCCGCCCGCGCCGCCGCGCGATCCTCGTCGTTGATGTGGTAAATCTCGCCGAGGCGGTCGAGCACCCGCGTCATCAGGTGCAGCACGCCCAAGCTATGCGCAAATCGTGAGTGCTCCGCGCCCTGGTAGGTGTAGAGCGCCAGCCCCAGTTGCTTGATGCGTCGCAGCCGCTGGAACTCGAACGAGTCGATCAGTCGCACCATCAACTGGCCCTCGTCTGTGTCGGTGCGCAGGCGAATGATATTGTGGACGGGGTCGCGGTAGATGCGTTCGGTCACAGTTGGCGATACGTCGATGACAAGCGGTTTGAGTGTGACGCGCGTGACCTTCCGAGGACGGGCGCGTCAGGCAAAAAGTTGAGTGACAGGGAGTTGAAAACTCGGAATGATGCTTCCCCGTCGAGCTTATCCTGCTCTGTCAGGATGGCTTGATTATACGCGGCACTATCACTCAACACGAAAAGACAATTGACGTGTTTGGTCAGAGTTCATCAGTTACTCACCCGGTCATCCTCATGCTTTCTGTTCAGGCTCACGCACGCACGGTGGTTAAAGAAGGAACGTGGCGAGGCTTTCACACGGCTTATCTACTGAGAGAAAAAACGCGGGCTGAGGCCGAAGCCATAAGCCCGCGTCGAAGGTGCGGATAGGAACGCGCGTCAACTTAAAACGAGTACCGGAATCCGAACTGGAAGACGCGCGGCGTGCCCTGAATGTCGGTAAAGCTGCCAAAGTTTAACTGCGGCTCGGTCAAGCTTGGATCGATGTCGAGGCCGAAGATGCGGCCAAGTTCAAGCGTCCCCATGTGCTGCGTGTTGGTGACGTTGAATGCCTCGGCGCGGAATTGTAGCTGGTGGTTTTCGCTCCACGGCATGGTGAAGGATTTAGCCAGCCCCATGTCGAGGCCCCAATAACCGGGAAGCCTCAGTGAGTTGCGGTCACCGACCTCTCCGGCCAACGCATTGCGGAAACTCCTGTACGCAGCCAACTGATCGGAGAAAAGGTTCGGGCCGTTGGCGCCGTTCAGCGTCGGCGACGACTCAATCGGACTGACCCGCACCCCGAAGCTCTGCGTGTTCCAGTTGGTCGCCCACTGCGCCGCGTCAATCGGTGGACGGACGGGTAAGCCGGAGTTCGCGCGGAAAATAGTTGAGAGTTGCCAGCCACCGAGAATCCCGTTGACGATTGCCGGAGAGTCACTGAGGAACATCCTGCCGCGTCCGAACGGGAGTTGCCAGACGGCATTGGCGTTGACGATATGCCTCACATCGAAATCCGATACCGTCCGGCTCAAGTCCGGGTCTAATGGATTAAGGATTAATGAGGAATAGCCAAAGAGACTATCCTGCTGAAGACCGGATGCGTTGTCCATTGACTTCGAGAATGTGTAATTGAAGTCGAAGGTCATTGCTCGGAAGCGCTGGCGAACGGTAAGTATCCCGGCGTGGTAATCGGAACTAGCGATGGTGCTGAGGGCGTTGAGCGTCGCGAACTGTGGGTGGACGAAAGCGTTTGGCACAATCCCTCTATTGTCTAAGCAGTTGCGACAGTTCGATTGAAGGAATGTCCAATCATAAGCATTCAAGCCGCCGACGGAATCCCTCGCGACCCGGCGATACGCGTTCTGCGTCGGCGTCAGCGACGCGACAGGTCGATAGTTCGGGAACAGGTTCTCAAAATAAGGGATCGGCTGCACGCTGGTAATCGGCGTGTTGGCTTCGCGCAAGTTGTAGAGCGCCCTCGCGGCGGTGTACCAATCCGTTCCCGATCTCGGGTCGACCAAGTTGTTAAAGTGCGCGACGTCGCGACTGGCGAGCAGGTTCCGCGCAGAGCGTCCGATGTAAGCGACATCAAGCGAGAGGCCGGCGGGCAGCGTGCGACCAAAAGAAACGTTCCAACTGTAGTTAATCGGCGAGACGTTGCGATCATCCAGCGACTCTTCAATCGCTTCGCCCCCGGTCGGGTAGACCAGCGGAAAGGTCAGCCGACCCGGAATCGTAATCCCTGGAAGGCCGCGGACATCCTGGCCGAGTGCAGTGAAGCGAGGCGCCAGGTTGTCAGTAACGTTATATGTGTTGGCCGAGATGGTTTGTTGAGAGGCAAAGCCCGACGGATTGAACTGATCGAAGCGAACCGCCAGTTGCTGGCCGAAGTAGTCGTTGGTGATGGCGAAGCCGCCGCGAATGACAGACCTATTCTCGCTACCGAAAATCCTGCCCAACAAACCGCGCTTAAAGTCAGGCGACCACGCCACGGACACGCGCGGCTGGAAGTTGTTTTTGTCCAACTCGTAGAAGCCGGGCCGGTCGTTCGCCGGGCCTGCTAAGTCAAAGGTGACCAGTTCATTGTACGGCTGTCCGGCGGCGGCGCCCGCGACCCTCCGTTCGAAGAATTCCGACAGACCGAGTGTCGGTTTAACTTGAAGGCCGGTAGTCTCGTAGACAGGCCGGCTCAGCCCGTAACGTAAGCCGAGGGTCAGAGTCAGATTCGGACGAAGCTTCCAAATGTCTTGAACGTACAGATCGTACTCCTCCGTGGCGAACTCACGCGAAATGCCCGTCCCGACCGGCAACAGGTTCCCCTCGCGGTCAAAGTTGAAGCTCGTCGAGTATTGGGAAAACCGTCCGAGCACGGCGGCGACGGCATTCTGCACCGGTGAAGTCGAGCCTGAAATGTCGGTGATCGGCTCGTCCAGAACCGCCCCCGATGCTTCGTAGAACGAAGGGTTCGTCACGGCGGAGTCGAAGGCATTAAGGAAGTTAGTGGGCCGGTTACGGATGATGCGGATGTTGGTGCCGAACTGATAATTGTGATTACCCTGCACCCAGGAGAAATCATCAGTGAAGTTGTGTGTCGGCGTCACGCGGCTCAGCGTGCGGACGAACCGGCGCGGCTCGAAGACGAAGCGGAACGTGATCGCGTTCTCGGCTGAGTCGCCCTGGTTGGTGAAAGCCTCGCGGGTCAGGCCGTAGCGAAAGTTGTTGACCTTGTTACTGCTGATCGCCCACGTGTGGCCGGCGACGAAGCCGTAAGGGTGATTCCAGAAGTTCGGGGCCGTGGTGTCGGGGAAACGTGGAACGCCCCCGACCAGATCGTATTGATAGTTGCCGCGGAAGAACAAGATGTGTTTCCCGTCCTCCGTCGCGTTGTAATCGAAGCGAGCGATGTGCGCGCTGTACTCAAGCGGAGTCGGGGCGTTGAAGCGAAAGCCGGCAGTGTTCAACTGGCGGCCCGCGGTGCTGTCACCCACCGTAAAGTCATTAGCCGGGTATTTGCGCGCGGCGTCGGCTAGGACCGCTAGGCCGACCCGGTTCACTCCCCCCGTCTCTGGAAAAAGTCTGGCGATGTCAGCCGCCGTCAGCGTGGTGATGCCGCCGGCGGTGTTGTTGTAGCGCACTTCACCACGCCCGAGGCTGGCAAGCGGCACGTCACGCACGACGCCCGTTTGGCTGGCGTCGCGTCGCCCTTCATAAGAGTAGAAAAAGAATGCTCTGTCTTTTTTGATCGGGCCGCCGATGGTGCCGCCGAAAACGTTGCGAAGCAACTTGGGGCGCTCGACATCGCTGAGGTTGTTGAAAAAATTGTTGGCGGTCGTCACCGTGTTGCGGTGCGAGAGGTAGAGCGACCCGCGGAAGTCGTTGGTGCCGCTCTTCGTGACCAAAGCGACTTGTCCGCCGGACGAACGCCCCTGTGTCGCGTTCGGGTTCGTGGTGGTTACGCGGAACTCCTGCACCGATTCGGAGGTCACGCGCAGGACACTTGAGAACGCCTGGGTCTTGTCGAATGCCAGGTCTTCGATGATATCAAGCCCGGTCTGCTGTTCATTGACGTCGACGCCGTCGAGCGTCACGTTGGTCTGGTCGGAGCGCGCGCCGGCGACGTAGCCGTCCTGCGTGACCCCCGCCTGGAGGCTCAACAGTTGCACCACGTTGCGCGACTCCAAAGGCAGTTGTGTGATCTGCTCTGCCGTGAAGTTGTTGCCGAGGGAGGCGTCCTGGGTGTTGATGATCGTCTCCCCGGCGCTGGCCGAGACGGTCACAGACTCGGCGACGTTGCCGACCTCTAACTGAACGTTGACCTCCGTCGGCCTGGAGACGAGCGCGCGCACTTCGTTAATGACTGATTTTTTGAAGCCTGCCGCTTCCGCGTCGATGCGGTAATCACTCGGCTGGATCAGGTCGAAAACAAACGTGCCGCTTTCGTTGGTCGTCTGGGTGCGGGTGGCGTTGGTCGCCGTGTTAGTGAGCGTCACGTTGGCGCCTGCGATGGCATTCCCTTGGGGGTCAACGACAGTGCCGCTGACCGAGGATGTGCCAGTCTGTGCCAAAGCGTTGGTGCTGATGAGCAATAAGGTGAGCAGTCCGCACAGCCGCACGCCTTCGCTAACCTGAGTGGGGAGTTTCGGTCTCTTCATCTAATCCTCCAAACTGAATTGCAGAACCGGCCTGCTCTGGGCTGAACAGACCTTTAGTTAAACCTTGTGAGTGGTTACGGTGGTGGAAGTTCGAGAAGCTGACTTCCAGGGATGTATTGATTCGACGGTAGAATCGGCAAGTTTTGTTCCGTTGATCTATCGTCTGCCGGCCCCAGGCCAAAGCCACCCGTTGGCGGCGCATTTGGAAGAACTTTTGAAGTAGATCGAATTAGTTTTGAATCGAAAACTCATCCAAAATTTTGAAGAGAATGCTGAAGTTTTGGATTTAGTAATTGCGGGGAGAGCAAACTGAAACAACCCGCCACTTGATTGTTGAGTGGCGGGTTGTTCGTGTCCGCTCGAAGCAGATGTCGAAGGGTGGCGGCGATCAAATGGAATCAAAAGCCGAGGGTTGACAACGAATGATTATCAGGATGCAGCTTCATCGATAGTGATTTTGCGACGCGCCATTGGCTCACTTAATCATTTCGAGCAAGTGGCCCATCTTCTGCTTCTTGGTTTCGAGGTAGCCTTGCGCGGCGGCGGCGGATTCGACTTCGATGGAGACGCGCTCGACGATGCGCAGCCCGGCCTCCGTCATCGCCTGAATCTTCAGCGGGTTGTTCGACATCAGACGCACCTGGCACAGTCCGAGGTCGAACAGGATTTCGGCGCACTGTCGATACTCGCGCAGATCGACGCCGAGACCCAGCAGTTCGTTGGCTTCAACGGTATCGGCGCCTTCGTCTTGCAGCGCGTAGGCTC
This sequence comes from Acidobacteriota bacterium, assembly GCA_030859785.1. Taxonomy (GTDB): domain Bacteria; phylum Acidobacteriota; class Blastocatellia; order Pyrinomonadales; family Pyrinomonadaceae; genus JACDEG01. The sequence goes on along the minus strand of JALZJL010000446.1, from coordinate 44,847 downwards.
GAATCTTGTTGATGATGCCGATGCCGCGTCCCTCTTGCAATTGGTAGACGATAGCCCCGCGCCCGTCCTGCTCGATCAACTCCATTGCGCGATGGAGTTGCGGTCCGCAGTCGCACTTCGTTGAGCCGAAGACATCGCCGGTCAGGCACTGCGAGTGGATGCGGGCCAGCGTCGGCACGTCGGCCCGCAACTCGCCTTTGTAAAGGGCGACAAACTCTTCGTCGCTGATTAATGAACGATAGCCGGCGATCTTAAACTCGCCGCGCTCGGTCGGCAGCCGCGCCACCGATACACGCTCGACCGTCAAAGGCTTCGCCGTCTGCCTGCAACTTTCCATCTGGTCTTGCTTCAATTCGATTAACTCCTCAAACAACTTCACGCCGGAAGACACGTTCCGCCCATGTTGAATTACAGACTCGCGCCAGCTTAAGAAATGGATTATACAACGTCAGGACGATGAAACACGTTAGCAACGACCATCGCACATCGCGTGGCGTCGACTCTGATGACTTTTTATTTCACGTATGTTCAGTGCATCACGAGCATATTGCCGCCGCCAGCGACGCGCGCTATGATGACCGCGTCGGCTGAGCGCCTTCGTCGCGACGGACCTTCTCGCCGACTATGCCTTCGCAACAGATTATGTCACCGAGCAAAAGTTTCTCGCGATGAATGATGAATGAACTAGATGTCAGATGTTGGCCGGAACACCCGCGTGTCTTGACTAACATCCAGCATATATCATCTAGCATCTGCTCCGACCGGCTTTCACTTTTGCCTTTTACCTTTTGCCTTCCTATTTACCGTTGTGGCAACTGGAAACTTAGAAGAAGCTGCCCGTCAACCACCGCCGCCCGCGTCGCGCGAACGACGCCCCGTGCTCGTCTTCCTGCGCGGTGACCAATCGGCAGCCCCGATCTCGCTCGAACGCGAAGATGTCTTGCTCGGTCGCGCTCTCGAAGCCGATGTACGAATCAACGACGTTCGCGCCTCGCGCCTGCACGCGCGCATCCTGGCGGAGAAAAACCCGGAGACGGGCGCGACCGAATACCACATCCGTGACCTCAGTTCGACCAACGGCACGTTCGTCAACGGTCACCCGGTAATTGACGCCGCGTTGCGTGATGGCGACAAGTTGCAAATCGGCGATCAACTGCTGCGCTTCGAGATGCTCGATGACACCGAGGGCGATTCCCAACGCCGAGTTCATCGCCTGCTCGCGCATGACGAGTTGACGGGACTGTTGACGGGCAAATCTTTCTTCACCGAACTCCGGCGCGAGGCGGCACGCGCCGCGAGCGAAGGGCAACCGTTCTGCGTGCTGATGATGAACCTCGACCATTTCAAAGAGGTCAATGACCGCTACGGTCATCTCGTCGGCAGTCAGGTGATTGAAGAGGTCGGCGGCATCGTCGCGCGCACGCTCCGCGCCGGGGATGTCGCGGCGCGCTTCGGCGGCGAGGAGTTCGCCGCATACCTCTTTAACACCGACGACATGCACGGGCTGATTATCGCCGAGCGCGTGTGCCGCGCCATCGAATCGCATCGATTCTCCACGACGCGACGCGGCCCGTCAGCCGACATCGAGCAGCCGCTCAACATTACGATCAGCATCGGTCTGGCCGCTTTCCCCGGTGACGCGCGCGACCCAATTGAGTTGGTGGAGTTGGCCGACGTGGCGCTCTATCACGCCAAGCGCACCGGACGTAACCGCGTCGCCACGCACTGCGACGACGCAACGCCCAACGCTAAAACTCATGAGTCGCGGCTGGCGGCCACCGTGCCCGGGGCACAGACCACGCCGCCCGCCGCGTCCGACCGCCCCGCGACAGAGGCCGGCCCGGACTCCGCCGCCGCCACACAGACGGACGTGGACGCCAAAAATTAATGAACTTGATGTCAGATGTCGGATGTCAGATGTTGGATAGTACATCTGCCGAGGTTCCGGACTAACATCCAGCATCCAACATCTCACATCTGTTCCTCACTGGCTTTCACTTTTGCCTTCCTAGTTATTTCTGCAACCCTGACGAGCCGGCGGCGTGTAACGGCGGTGGGCACATGCCGGCGGTCAAGTTGAAGCCGTCTGTTGAATGGGCCTCGCGCGCTCGCTTCTGACGAGAAGTGTCGGCGGTTGCGCCGGTTGCGCCGCACGCGCTATGCTTCCCGCATCGGTGAAGCCGCTGTCAAATAGCCGCTTGCGTTTTATAAATCCAAAGACCATCAGACAAGTGATTACCAAACTCAATCTCGCCAGCAACCCTTTCCGCAACCGCACGCTGCCGTGGACGGTCGCGCTCGTCGTTTCGTGCGCGTCGCTGATCGCGATTTTCCTGATCGTTAGTGAGGGACGACGTACGGGCGTCCAGGCCGACCGCGCGGAAAACGGGTTACTCGCCCTGCGCCGGGAGCGCGAGGCGCTGCTCGCGCAGGCCAACGAGGTCAGGCAGACCGTTCCGCCCACACAGTTGAAGACATTAGAAGCGGCGCACTTGCTCGTCGACCGCAAACGCTTCTCGTGGTCACGATTGTTCGTCGACCTTGAATCGTCGCTGCCGCAAAGCGTCCGCGTGTCGCGCATCAGTGTGCGCCAGGTGACACGACGCGGCGGGCAGACACGCGCCGACCTTGATCTGAACGTCGTTGGCCGCGCGCCCGCCGATGTCACCGGAATGATTACGGTGATGAACCGTGCCGGAACTTTTACTGCGACCCCTGCATCAGAGACGCCGCGTCCCGGCAAGGGCGATGGAGGCATCGAGTGGGCGTTGCGCGTCAGCTATGTGCAGCGCACGCTGGGCAGTGATGGCGGCGGCAACGGTGCGGCGACCAGCCTCGCCGCGTCGACGGCGGCACCGCCACAAACGACTACCACGGAGGCGAGGCCGTAATTGAGCATCGAGAACCAAGAGCCAATGTCGGACAGTCAAAGCGACCGCACCGCGCCGCGCCAGCAGTGGCATAGGCGCTTCGAACGACTGCGCGGACCGCGCCAGCGTAGTCGCTTGCTCGGACTGCCGGAGATCATCGCTTTGTCGGCTGCCGCGGTGCTGCTGCTGACAGCCGTCGCCTCTTACTTTCTGTTGCTCGCGCCGGCGCGTGTGCGTCTCACAGAGAGGCAGGAAGAGCGCCGCCGCCTGGAAGCGCAACTGCGCAACTCGACCGAAGGCGTCAGGCGCGACGAGAATACTCAAGTCACCGTCGATGAGATTCTGAGTAGCTTAGAAGTCTTCGAGGCGCGGCATCTGGCGTCGTCGCGCAGCGAAGGCAGTACGGCGCTGATCGAAGAGTTGAACCGGCTGATCCGCAATAATAATTTACGCATCACGACCAGCGTCTCATTCGCACAGTTCGATGAAGTCGTGCCGGGCACCTCGGCGCGGCCCCGCACGGCGACGACCACGGTGGGCAACACGGCGGCTTTGCAGAACATCTTTCCGGGCATCGGTATCAGTCTGACGGTCGAAGGCGGATACGCCAATCTGCGCCGCTTTATCCGCGACGTCGAAGCCGGGCGGCAGTTCATCGTCATTAATTCGGTCGAGCTTGAAGGTGTGACGGACTCCAACGCACTCCGCGCGGCGGATGGGCCGGACAACACACCAGCGCCCGCTCGCTCGCTGGTCAGTCTTCGTCTCGACCTCGCCGCGTATTACCGGCGCACCTCCGTTGCCGTTGTACCCGAACCGGAAGCGCGCGGCGCGGCCAACCCGGCGACACGTTAAAGTCCTTTCAGACTCGAAATTTTTATGGCCCTGTTCGAAGGTAAAACTCCTGCGGAACGCAACAAGCTGATTATCGCCCTCGTCACCGGCGCGCTCGCCGTGCTTGCGCTCGCGTATAACTTCGGCCTGTTCTCCGGTTCAAGCGGCACTGGCACGTCCGGCAACACTAACCGGCGCCGCCCGTCACGCCCCGGCACGACCCAGGTCGAGACCGAGGTGGCGGAAGACACCGACCTCGAACTACTGCGCCCGGTCGTCTATAACCCGACGACACCGGGTGCGCCGGCGGTCGGACGAAACATCTTTACATACTACACCGCGCCCGTCAGTTCGATGCCTGGGCCCGGTGCCGCGACGCTGTCAGTGCCGACGCCGGAGCCGACGCCGCCGCTCCTTGTGACTTCCGTGTCCGCTCCGGGGCCGGTCTACGCCGGGACGGGTGAATTCAAACTACAAGTGAGCGGCGATAAATTCACGCCGCTGACGCGCGTCTATATCGACAACGCGCAGGAACTGCCCACACGGTTCATCAGCGCGCAGCAACTTGAAGCGACCGTCGCGCCTTCATTCATCTCCTCCGCCGGAATGCGCCAGATCAGCGCGCGCACGCCGGACGGTACACTCTTCTCGAACATGGCGACGCTCAACATCACACCCGCACCGACGCCGGCCTATACATACGTCGGCATCATTGGCGACCGGGGTTACCGCGACAAAGCGATTCTGAAAGATTCGAAGAGTGAGTTGATCACAGTGCAACTCGGCGATCTGGTCGGCGGACGCTTCCGCATCAGCGCGATTTCCGAGCGCGCCGTTGAGTTCACCGACCAGCAGTTGAAGCTGAAGCATGCAGTTGCGTTCAGCGAAGCCGGGCGCCCGGTCTCGTCCTACTCTCCGTCGCCAGATACGATGCGCGACACAATCCGCGAAGCACGTCCAGCGTCGCCGCCGCCGACGCCGACACCGCGCGTCGCCCCAACATCACCACAACCGCCGAAGCGGGAAGCGGAAGAAGAGGAGAAGGATGATCCGTAACTCCGCCCCATCGCTTTCCGCGCGCGGTCAATTGCGCCCCGGTGAACAAGGCTACGTGCTCGTTGCGCTGCTGGCATTGATGACCGTGATGGCGCTCGCGATGATGGTCGCCGCGCCGCGCGTCCAGCAACAGGCGCAACGTGAGTTGGAGAAGGAAGCCATCGCGCGCGGCGAAGAGGTCGCCGAGGCCATCGCGGCATATCACCGCGGGAGAGGTGCTCCGCCAACCTCGATGGAGCAATTGCTCGAAGGCATTCCTTTCGGCACCAAGAAGGTTCAGATACTGCGCCCCGCCGCCGCCAAAGACCCGCTCTCCGAATCAGGCGAGTGGCTCCTCGTGCGCCCGCGCGGCCCGGAGATGAGTGCGTTTCAACAAGCCGTGATGCTTTACGGCGGCGGCGTTCTTCCGCAGTCGCGCGAACCCTGGATGCGCACTTACTACGTCCAGATCGTCGGACTCACCGACACGGGGGTGAGGAATGATGCTCCGGGCGACGAAGAACAATCGGATGTTGGCAGAGGCCCATTCATCGGCGTCGCGAGTCGCAGCCGTCGCGCCTCGGTGCTCACATACTACGGCATCGAGCGACATGACAAATGGGTGTTCACCCCACTCTTCAGATAAACACCAAAGCAAAAAATCTTTCCGCATCGAGATTAAGCAAAAGGCCTCGTCACTACCGGTTGTTACTTTTGCCTTTTGCCTTTTCACTTTTGCCTTCCCGCTTAACACCGCCCGCCCCGTAGCATTCAAAAAACATTCAACCACGAAGCAACGCGAAGTAAACCGTCGACAGCAACGGGAAGTTTCAACCATCGGTATCGACACCACACGTCCAACAGTCGATGGCATTGGTATAGGTTATCAATTGTTGCAACGATGATTGTGGTTTTGCGAGATGAGTTCTTCGACAAACATTTCGTTCGTGCTCATTAATGTAACTTGTGGCTCGATTCTTTTATTGAAGTTCGAGCGTGATGTGTTTTGTCGTGATCTTGGAAGCATTAACGTCATCAATCCCTCGCATCTCTTCAAAATAATAACGCGTCAACGTCATCATGATGCATCATCGTTATCGATGTGCGATGACGCGCGCGAAAAAAAATCAAACCTAAATAAAATATGTTGTTGACATCTGATGTCATTATGTTTATATATCCAACATGTTGTGCGCCGTTTAGCCTGGGCCACAAGGAAGTTTTTGACACAGTATCTTGTGGTTCAAGCCCAACCAAAAAAAGGAGCAGCTACAACCTATGGCAACTAAGAAAGCATCATCAAAGGGCGGCACCAAGAAAACCGCCTCCAAGAGCAGTGCAAAGGGCGGAGCGAAAAAGTCCGCTACGAAAAAGAGCAGCGCGAAGAAAGGCACCACGAAGAAGTCCAGCAAGTAGGTCGACAAATGCTCTTCACCGAAGAGCATTTAATTCGACGGACAAAGTCGGGGACTCAACCTTACTAGGCGCACACAACATTCTGCACCCTTCAGGGGTTTACCACAGGACGGCGAATGCTTAACCCAAGCGCGCCGTCCTTCTTCTTTGAGCGATCAGCAATCAGCTTTCAGCAGGCTGTGACGCTTCGGTCGTGAGTTGCGTGAAGGAGCGTCTGCTTCAACATGATTTACGTCATCCGCACCGCGCTTGGTCGGCTGAAAGCTGAAAGCTAATTGCAGAGCGCTTTATTATGATTAGCGTCGCACTCGTCGAGCCTGAGATTCCACCCAACACCGGCAACATCGCACGCCTGTGTGCGGCCACGCGCACGCCGTTGCACATCGTCGGCGCGATTGGCTTCCGACTTGATGATCGCGCCGTGCGCCGCGCCGGTTTGGATTACTGGCCGGAGGTGCAACTCCACCGGCACCGCGACCTCGCCGCGCTCGAAGAGTCTTTGCCGGGGGCGCGCTTCCTCTACCTGTCCACGAAAGCCAAAGTCCCATACACGGCCTGCGAGTTCACCGCCGGAGACTGCCTCGTGTTCGGTCGCGAGACACGCGGGCTGCCGGAAGAGTTGCTACGCGCCAACCCGGATCGGTGCCTGACGATTCCGATGCTCAACCCGAACGTGCGTAGCCTCAACCTCGCCACGTCCGTCGCCATCGTGCTCTATGAAGCCCTCCGCCAGACCCAGGTCTTTTCAAACAAGTGATAAGTAATGGATCACGAGTGACGCGAGGTAGTCTCGGCTTAAGGCCATTATTCATCACTTCCATGTGGCGTGTGCTAAGATGCCCGGTTTCAAAGTGCGCCGCGAAAGGCGCTGGTTCGATCTGTAAAGAGGTGGCAATTGGTTTTAGAGAGAAAAGACATTCGCAACATCGCGATCATCGCGCACGTCGATCACGGGAAAACCACGCTCGTCGACGCGATGCTCAGACAGTCAGGCACGTTCCGCGACAACGAACTGGTTCGGGATCGGGTGATGGACTCGATGGACCTGGAGCGCGAGCGCGGCATTACGATCATGGCGAAGAACACGGCGGTGCGTTACGGCGACATTAAAATCAACATCGTCGACACGCCGGGCCACGCCGACTTCGGCGGCGAGGTCGAGCGCGTGCTGAAGATGGTGGACGGCGTGATGCTGTTGGTGGACGCGGCGGAAGGCTGTCTGCCGCAGACGCGCTTCGTGCTCCGTAAGGCTTTGGAAGCACGCTTGCCGGCGATTGCCGTCGTCAATAAGATCGACCGTCAGGACGCGCGCCCCGAAGAGGTCGTCAACGAAATCTACGAGTTGTTCATCGACCTCGACGCGACCGATCAGCAGATCGAGTTTCCGATTCTCTACGCTGTATCGCGCGAAGGCGTTGCGAAGAAAAACCTCACCGACGAATCAACTAACCTGCGCCCGCTGTTTGACCAGATCGTCGAGACGATTCCGGCGCCGAGGGCGCTTCGCGAAGACACTCTGCAACTCCTTGTCGCGAATCTTGATTACAGCGAGTACATTGGGCGGCTCGCCATCGGGCGTCTCTTCGCGGGCGAGATTGCGTCGGGCGATACGGTGGCAATCGTCAAGCGCGATGGCTCCGTGCAAAAGACGCGCGTCAAAGAGTTGTACGTCTTTGAAGGACTGAAGCGCGAAGCGGTGGCGCGTGCGGGTGTCGGCGAGATTGTCGCGCTCGCCGGCATGGAGGGCATCGAGATTGGCGAGACGGTGACGAGCGCCGACAATCCGCAGGCGCTGCCGGTCATCGCCGTCGACGAACCGACCATCTCGATGATCTTTGGCGTCAACAATTCTCCGTTCGCCGGGCGCGAAGGAAAGTTTGTGACGTCGCGGCAGTTGAAAGAGCGGCTCGACAAAGAGACGCTCGCGAATGTTTCGATCCGCGTCGAGTCGACGGAGTCGCCGGATCAATTCAGGGTCTCGGGGCGCGGCGAACTACAGCTCGCGATTCTGATCGAGATGATGCGGCGTGAAAGCTATGAACTCCAGGTCTCGAAGCCGGAGGTCATCACCCGCGTGCAGGATGGCCAGACGCTGGAGCCGATTGAGCAGGTCGTGATCGATTGCCCGGAAGAGTTTATCGGCGTCGTCACCGAAGCGATGGGGCGGCGCAAGGGTCAGATGATGAAGATGGTCAATCACGGCACCGGACGCGTGCGGCTTGAGTTTGAGTCGCCGTCGCGCGGGCTGATCGGCTTCCGTAATGAGTTCCTGACGGAGACCAAGGGGACGGGTCTACTGAACGCGCTGTTTCTGCGGTGGGGCGTGTGGCAGGGGACGATGCGCGGGCGCGCGACCGGTTCGCTGGTCGCCGACCGCACGGGCGAGACAACGACGTATGCGCTCTTTAATTTGCAGGAGCGCGGGACGTTGTTCGCGCGGCCCGGCATCAAGGTCTACGAAGGAATGGTGATCGGCGAAAACGCGCGCGCCGTCGATCTGGATGTCAACGTCATTAAGGAAAAAAAGCTGACCAACATGCGCGCCGCGTCCGCCGACGACGCGATGCGACTCGTTCCCGTCAAAGATATGTCGCTTGAACAGGCGCTCGAATTCATCGCGGACGATGAGTTGGTCGAAGTCACGCCGCAGACGATCCGCCTGCGCAAGCGCGTGCTGAAGTCCAACGAGAGGCCGAAGAAGGAGTCTTGACAAGATGATTGCGGATTGCGGAATGGAAGAACAGTTTGAGTCTCTTGTCATCCGCCTTCCACCATCGCTTGGTGCTGTCCTGTCACCTGTCACCATTTACCTGTCACTTTTGAAACTTGAGAGCAGACATCATTTGATGGGGTATGCGAATGAAAGCATGTGCGAATGATGACCGCGTGGATCGAAGGCCGGATCGACGCTGGAAGAACGTGAGCATGTTGCTCTCGCCGCGAACTGTGGTCGCGGCGGCTACTTTGATTCTGTTCTTCAACGTCACGGTCGCATCGTTATTCGCGCAGGATTTGCAGGGAGGAACCGGCGTCTTCATCACGCGCGCGTTGGTCCCGTCCGTCCGTCGTCCGCGCCCTCCCCGCACTAAGCCGCGACCGGCGCCACAACCGGCGAATGCGCCGCGCTCGCCCACACCAACGTCAACCACTATCGACCCGGACGAACTCGCAGATGACGCGACGGCCATCGCGGAGAGTGCTCTCGAACTCGGCGGCGCGCAGCGCGACGCGAAGCCGCCCCGTTACGCCGAAGCGGAGCGCGCGTTCCGCATCGCGGAAAAGATTAACCCGAAGGACGCGCGCCCACAGGCGTGGCTCGGCGACATCTACTTCGAGCAGGAACGTTACCAGGAAGCGGAAGCGTCATTGCGCCGCGCCGTCGCGCTCGACCCAGCGGACGCTGTTTCTTACGTGCGTCTGTCGTACATGTTTAGCAAGCTCGGGCGGTTCGACGAGGCCGACGAATTCGCGCGCCGCGTGCAGACGCTTAAGCCGAACGAGTTTTACGGTTATTGCTCGCTTGGGTGGAGCAAGTTCCGCAGCAAGAATTACGGCGAAGCCGAAGCCGCGTACCGCCGCGCCATCGAGTTGTCGCCAAAGACCTCCGGGCTGCACAGCGATATGGGGTTGGTACTCGTCAGTCAGGCGCGACTCGCTGACGCCGTGCCGTACTTTCGTCAGGCGCTACAGCTCAACCCTGATAACGTTTCTGCGCGGGTCAACTACGGAGTCTCTCTGCAAAAGCTCGGACAGTTGGATCAAGCCATCGAGCAGTACACGCGCGCCATCGAACTCGCCCCGAAGTCGACGCAGGCGCGCTCCAACCTGGGCGCGATTCATTATTTGAAGGGCGACGTGGCGCGTGCGCGTGAGCATTGGGAAGGGGCTGCCCGACTCGGCGGCGCGTATCCGGTTGAACGCGCGGGGTTGCTTGTCCTCAACCGTAAGCTGAACGAAGCCCGCGCGCAGTTGGAGCAGTACACGCAATCAAACGCGGCGAACGCCGATGGATGGTTGATGCTTGGCGATGTGCGCCACGCGCAGGGTGACGACGTGGGCGCGCGGGCGGCCTACGCGCGGGCCGCGCAACTCGCGCCGGAGTACGCGCGGTTGCCGCGGCCTACTTTGCCGAAACAGAGTCCGTCGTTGGCGGGTGGTGCGGCGGCGCGAACGGTTGCAAGCACGCCGAACGAAGAAGGTCGGATGGCCCTCACCGAAGCCGCGGCAAAGGGGCGCACCGTCGATGTGCAGGTGCTACTCGCTAAGGGCGCCAACGTGAACGAGCAAGCCGGTGACGGTCGCACCGCGCTGATGCTTGCCGCCGCGCAGGGCCACGCCGAAACCGTGTCGGCACTGCTGAAAGGCGGCGCAGACGCGAACGCGCGGGACAAGTTTGGGCAGACTGCGCTGATCTACGCCGTCGGACGCGGCCACATTGAAACCGTGAAAGCGTTGCTCGCCGGGGGAGCCGATGTCCACGCCAAATCGCGGAGCGGCGTCACACCATTAAAGTTGGCTCAGTCCAACGGTCACCGCGAAGTGGCTAAGCAGCTTAAGCAGGCCGGCGCGCAGCAGTGATCTGCGTCTTCGGTTTATCACTTTCTCCGTTTGGCTGCGCGTCGTCTTGATCCGGGTCGTAAACTTCGTAACCGGTGCCATCGTCGTAGTAATAACCGCGCGGCACACGCTCACGCTCGCGGTGCGATTCCGTCTCAGATTCTGGTGTATCATTCCGCCGCTCGCTCATCTCGTTCTCCAATGTGAATAAGTTTTATGTGTCGCTTTCTCGCTTATGCCGGGGCACCGTTGCTGCTCGCCGACTTATTATACCGGCCCGTCAACTCGCTCATCATGCAGAGCTACCAGGCGCGCGAGCGGCCAGAGCCGCTGAACGGTGATGGCTTCGGCGTCGGCTGGTACGTGCCCGACATCGACCCGACGCCGTGCGTGCAACGTTCGGTCTCGCCGGCGTGGTCGAACCGCAACCTGCAAAATCTGGCGATGAAGACACGCGCGCCGCTGATGTTCGCGCACGTTCGCGCGGCGAGTCCCGGCATGATCGTCTCCGAGTTGAACGTTCACCCGTTTAATTATGATCGTTTCATGTGGATGCATAACGGCGCGGTCGCCAGCTTCCATCTGATTAAGCGACGGCTGCGCGAGAGTCTGAAGGACGAGTTCTATAACATGATTCAGGGGACGACCGACTCCGAGCATGCCTTCGCCGTCTTCCTCAACAGTTTGCAAGTGCCGTTTGGCGAAGCGGACGGCGGCGACCTGCGGCGCGCCCTCGCCGAAACCACCGCGCGCCTCAACGACTGGACGCGCGAAGCCAAAATCATCGAGCCTTCATACTATAACTTCGCCGTCACCGACGGACGCGCCACGGTCGTCTCGCGCTACTGCTCCGCCGAAGGTGTCGCGGGCGCATCCCTCCACTACTCGCGCGGCCACCGCTTCGAATGTCGCCCCGACGGTGTGTGCGATATGCATTCTGTCGGCGACCACGAACAGGCAGCGGCGGTCATCGTCTCCAGCGAGCAACTGACGGACGACGCAGAGGATTGGCCGGACGTGCCCGACAATCACACCATCACGGTGCTCCCTGATTTAAGTGTGAAGGTGGAAGAGTTGAACATGTAGTTCGGCGTTTCCTGACGCAGGAATTGGTATGCAAATCCACGAACGGAAAATGTAGTTCGAATGGGATGGTGTTGACGGCATCGGAGAAATGCTGATCCGGCAGACTCTTGCCGGCGTCAAGACCGCCACTTGCGACATGAAGTGTTTTTGTACGCCGCAGGAAATCGCCGACCTTGATGCTAAGACCGACTGGCTGGAAACAGTCTTTAATAAAGTAGGACATCCTCGTTGCAACGTCCGCATCACGAACGAAAATCGGGAGCGCGTCGCGGGATGCGGGCGTCTCGCCTGTGTCGCGCGCCTCGGTGGCGCGAACAGCTTGACTCGCCTGACGACTCGTCTGCGGGCGAAACGCACACGCTCCCGGCAAAGTGAGGATTTATTTTAACTCGCAAGCCACCCTTAGTAATAAAACTTCAAACCGAATTGGATAATACGCGCCGGCGTCGCCGTGGTGCGGATCGTCCCGAATGCGGGGCTGGCGATGTCGAGATTCGGCACGCCGAGGTTGGCGCGGTTGAAGGCGTTGAAAAGCTCGGTGCGAAACTGAAAGTATTTCGATTCGCTGACGCGGATGTTCTTTGCGAGCGTAAAGTCGAAGTTAATCAGTCCCGGTCCGCGCATGATGCCGACGCCTGAGTTGCCGAAAACAAGTCCTTGGGTCGGGTCGGTCGGAGAAAAGGCCGCCGTGTTGAACCACCTGTCAATTGTTCGCGGCCCTTCGGGGTTGCCGACGAGATTCGGTCGCCCGCGCCGTTCGCTTCCCAAGTTAAGCATGCCTCCGCCGGTTTGAAAGGCTGTCAGGCCGAGGCCGCTCTGGAAGGTGTGAATGCCGGTGACGTTCCATTCTCCGAAGACAGCGTTAACGAATGGATTGACGTTCGCGCCGAAACGACGATCATGACCGAACGGCACTTCCCAGATGTAACTGACGACGGCGCGGTGCTTCACGTCGAACTCCGCTAAGCCCCGCTCGGCTCGGAGATTTTGCGGATTCTGCGGCTCCTTCGAGACGCCGACAGTTTCACCGACGACCGCACCGCTCGTCGAAAGATGATCGGGCGATTCGGTGATCGCCTTGCCCCATGTGTAGCTGCCGAGGAACGACAAACCGGCGGAAAAACGTTTCTCCGCGCGCACCTGCATCGAGTGGTAATTAGAGAGCACGCGGTTTTCCAAGTACTGAATGTCACCGAATTGTGGGAAGGGACGCGCGCCCGCCGTCGCCACACCTGCCGCATTGAACACCACCGCGCGCTGGTTAATGTTACGCAACCCTGGCAGCTTCGTCCCTTTGTTGCCCACATACGCTACCTCAAACAGCAGGTCTTTGACGATCTCGCGCTGGATGCCGACGCTCCACTGCTGAACGTACGGCGTGCGCTGGTTCAAATCCTGCGCGCGCCGCGCGACGGTTGCGAGTCGCGGATTGTTGGGGTCAAGCAATCCTTCGGGGTATCCGTCCTGCAAACGAAAGATCGCCCGGTTCGCGGTGAGGTTGTTACCCAAAACGCTGAGGTCGTTGTCAACAAGGAACGGCGGGTTGAACCCTAACAGTCCTTCGCGCCCTTGTCGGTTGGAGTGGTTGTAGAAGAGTCCGTAAGCGCCGCGTATCACCCAACGGTCGGTCGGCGCATAAGCGAAGCCGAAGCGCGGCGCGAAGTTATTCCGGTCGGGATGAACGAGCGCCCGCTCGAACAAACTGCCGTCTAAAGCGAAAAGGAACGTGCCGATTTGCGGATCGAAGTTGGCGAACTGATTGTCGCGCTCGACCGGCGGTGTGGCGAATTCGTATCTGAGACCGTAGTTGAGCGTTAGTTTGGGAGTCAGCTTGAAATCGTCCTGTGCGTAGAGAAAGTTCATCAATTGTTTTTGATCGAAGACGGAGTTACTCGTGAGGACGAGTCGCTGCGGCAGGCCGAGCAGCAAATCCCCTATCGCGCGACCCGTGAACACGCCGTTGTTGAATGTCATGTTGCCGATCAGCGCGTTGATGTCGCGGATTTTCGTTTCGACTGACAGCAACTCATAGCCGTATTTCATAAAGTGGCGTCCGCGCAGGTTAGACAGTGAAACTTTGTAGTTGTAGGTTCGCGGCGTCTGAAACTGCGGCGTCGAGGTGTGGCGTCCGAAGGCGGAGAAGCCTTGAAGGTTGAGCTTCGGCAAACCGCCGGCGATATCGGGCGCGTCCGGCACATTTTGTAGTCCGACTTGCTCGGCTCCGTCGGTGCCGAAGTTCGGCGGGAACACAAAGTAGTCGCCGCGTGACATGCCAAAGCGCAGGTCAAGGGTCATGCGCGGATTGATCGTCCAGTTGATGCCGGCGGCCAGCCCTTGCGAGCGGCTGTCGTTCGTGCCGAAAGCGTCATTGAATGAGCCTTCAGCAAGCCCCGGCAGCGGAGCCGGACGAAACAAATCGGAGTCAACAAAGCTGTAGCGGGCGAAAGCGTTGAGCCTGTTGCGTAAGTAATGGTCAACACGGATGTCGAATTGATCGCCGCGCGTGCGGGTGACGGGCGTGGCGACGAAGTTGTTGCTCGCGCCCGGCAGATTGGGGTCAGGAAGCAGCGCGACTATCGCAGCGCCGACCGGGTCGAAGCGACTCGCCGGGATGGCGTTGTTAGTGAACGGCGCGCGGTTGTTGAAGGGGTCGAAGACCGGGGTGTTGAAGACGCCACGCTTTTCGTTAATTGACGGCACGGTGGAGACGCGGACCGTGCCTTCGCGCTCGCGCAAGCCTTCGTAGTCGCCGAAGAAGAACGTTCTGTTCCTGATGATGGGGCCGCCGACGCTCGCGCCGAACTGGTTGCGCTGGCGCACAGGCTTTTGCTGTCCCGTCAGATTCGCGAAGAAGTTGTTGGCGTCGAGCGCGCGGTTGCGCAGGAATTCGTAGGCGCTGCCGTGAAAATTGTTCGTCCCCGACTTGATCGTCGCGTTAATGACCGCGCCCGCCGAACGTCCGAACTCCGCCGAGTATGCGTTGGTCTGAATCTTGAACTCCTGCAGTGCATCAACAGAAGGCTGCACGACCTGCACGTTGTCTCCCCGGTAGCTGTTCGAGTAAGAGATGTTGTCAACGCCGTCGAGCAGGAAGACGTTCATGAAGACGCGGTTGCCGTTGACGTTGATCGCGCCCTTGAAGCCGATTGACGACAGACGCGGCGTGCCGGCGACGACTCCCGGTGAAAGCAGCGCAAGCTGATTGTAGTCGCGCCCGTTCAGCGGCAAGTCAACAATCTTCCGACGGTCAATGACTGCACCGCGCGCGGAAGTCTCACTATCCAGCAGCGAGGCCCCGCTCGAAACTTCTACCATTTCACTGACCTGACCCGGCTCTAAAGTAACGCCGACCGAAGCCACTTGGTTAACCTGCAACACGACTCCGGTTTGGACGTGTTTCTTAAAACCGTCCTTCTCGACAATCAGGAGGTAAGTTCCGGGCTTGAGACTGGGAACGGTGTATGACCCTTCCGTGTTTGTTTCACTCTTTGTTTCGATGTTCGTCTCGGCATTCATGACGGTGACAATTGCCTTCGGCACCAGCGCGCCGGAAGCGTCTTTAACTTCACCGGTGATAATCGCCGTTTCCTGCTGTGCGGAAAGCGGAGTCACACCGACGAGCAGCAGTAGTGTCGTGAGAAACAGTGTGAGAAGCGAGATTTGTTTTGGCATCTTTCTATCCTCCGGTTGAGGTGGCAAGGTCAAAGATCGCGAGGTGATGAGTCTTGAAGGTCGCGCTAGTGCGGCGGGCAACTTCCATGCCCGAGGTGAATGAAAGTTCAAGACATCTCACACGCGAAGGTTTGGGAAGAACACGACAGTTTTCAGTGCAAAAAATTTATTGCTTTTGGAGCGCTTAGGCATCTACCCTGAAGTGGAGTGTTCCTGTGAGACTCGTCGTTCTCACTCAAGGGTGACAGGTGATATGTAACAAGTAAGGATTTTAGGTCACGCGAGCGCTGCCCGTCCGCGCTGAGTTTACTGGCGAACGCCTCTCTGTGCGTTTCGCTCTCGGCGGTGAAGAAGCGGTGGGGCGCGATCTACGAGCAGGTGGCTGAACGACGGCCCAATTTGTTTTGCGCCGCCTCAAAAGACTCTTTGCTTAAACAGCAGCGCGGGGCGGAGAAGAGGCATTGTTTGCTAAATTACCTGCGCCGTCATCTCGAAGAATTGCGTCCGGTCGAGCTGCTGTGCCCTCGCGCCAGAAGGCGAATCGCCAATGTTCAATTTACCAAAACTCTACCCGATCACCGACGCGCGGCTCACGGCCCTGTCGCACGCCGAGCAAGTCGCGCTCTTTAGCGACGGCGGCGCGACGTTCATACAGTTGCGCGAGAAGCACCTGGCGCCACGCGAGTTTTATCAGGAAGCTGAGACGGCGCTGCGCATCGCGCGCGGTCTCGGTGTTCGCTTGCTTATCAACGACCGTGCGGACATCGCGCTCGCGCTCGGCGCGGACGGTGTTCATCTCGGACAAGATGATCTGCCGCCCGAAGCCGCGCGCCGCCTGCTCGGCGACGACGCGATCATCGGCTACTCGACGCACAATATCGAACAGGCACTTCAGGCAGCGCGCTATTCGGTCGACTACATCGCCATCGGCCCCGTCTTCGCCACAGATTCGAAAGTTAACCCTGACCCGGTGGTGGGTCTCGACGGGTTGCGTCGTGTGCGTGACGGCATCGGACACATCCCGCTCGTCGCCATCGGCGGCATCACGCGCGAGAACGCGCCAGACGTGCTTGATGCCGGGGCCGACGCGGTCGCGGTTATCAGCGCGCTACTCGACGGAGACGCGCGCGAGATCACGCGCCGCACGCGCGAATTTCTCGTTTCATAAAACAGAGACTTCACAGGAGGCGAGGTAATGATGACTGACGACAATAACAACGAACCCGCCCGCACCGAACTTTGGCCGAGCTTGCCGCTGGAAGAGTGGCAGGAGACGTACGCGACGCTGCACATGTGAACGCAGGTGGTCGGCAAGATTCGATTGGTGCAAAGTCCCGCGCTGAATCACTGGTGGCAGGTGCCTCTCTACGTCACCGCTCGCGGGCTGACGACTTCGGCGATGCCTTACGAGGCTAAAACTTTCCAGATGGATTTCGACTTCATCGATCACAAGCTCTTGATTAACGTGAGCGATGGGGCGACACAAAGCATCGCGCTTGCGCCGCGCTCGGTGGCCGACTTTTATCGAGAGGTGATGGATCGTCTGCGCGGACTCGGTCTCGACATCAAAATCTACACCACGCCGATCGAAGTCCCGGACCCGATTCCGTTTACCGAAGACCACGCGCATGCTGCGTATGATGCCGAGTACGCCAATCGCTTTTGGCAGATTCTGGTGCGGACGGACAATGTGTTTAAGGAGTTCCGCAGTCGCTTCATCGGCAAGTGCAGCCCGGTGCATTTCTTCTGGGGCAGCTTTGATCTGGCGGTGACGCGCTTTTCCGGGCGGCGCGCGCCGGAGCGCGAAGGGGCGGACGCGATCACCCGCGAGGCTTATTCACACGAAGTAATCAGTCACGGTTTTTGGCCGGGCAGCGGCGAAGTTAAAGGGCCGGCGTTCTACTCGTACACCGCTCCTGAGCCGTCTGGTTTGAAGGACGCGCCCGTCAGCCCGCCGCAGGCATTCTACAGTCAAGCGGTGTCCGAGTTTCTGCTGATGTATGAAGACGTGCGCCGCGCCGACTCACCGGACGAAACGTTGCTTCAGTTTTTACAGAGCACTTACGAGGCGGGAGCGAATCTTGCGAAGTGGGAGCGCGCTGAGCTGGAGCGCATGTAAACCGTTCTCAGTAAGCAAGGGAAAAGCAGGTATGGAATTCAAGAAAAACTGTGGCTTCCTTGAGCAGCTCGAGTTCGCACAACAGAAGTTCGGCGTTGGCGGTCAACCACGCTAAGTTTTTTCCGTCGTGCCTCGCTCATGCTTTCTCACCCTTCCTCTGCCGACGTTCGTCAAGTCGTTTTCGCTGAACAAAGTTTTGACAGCAAATCCGTTCAACGTAAGCGTTCGGCAGCGAGGCTTGACACGAGCGTGTCAAGCCTCGCTGCCGAACGCTTACGCTTGACCACCGCCACGATCTGCCGCAATCATAGGTGGCATGAAGACATCCATGAAGACATCGCTGATCATCATCGCGCTGGCGTTGCTCGCCTGCCTCGTCTGGCTCGTATCGCGACCGAACGATCCGGTCACCCCGAGCGTCTCGGACACGTCTCGAGGCCCGTCGTTCAAGGTGAACGTCGAGAAGCCTCGCCTCAACCGGTTCCTCTTCGGGATCCTCCCGACCAAGCTCGAGGCGAGGCTATTTGGGAACGGCGGCTATTTGGAAACGGCGTTCGACCACGCGAGCCGTGGCGCCAAGATCGGCAGCGTCGGACACGACCGCCTCGAACTCAGCGCCGACGGCTGGGACCTCCTGATCGAGATTGACGGCGAAGGGGGGGTCGCTCCAGGGACGCGCCTCGTGTTCCCGATCGAGCTCGCGGAGAAACAGCGGACGCTACGCTGCCGACCCGCAGATCGTGCCACCGGCTATCTCCGAACCACCACGCGGGCAGGCTCCGACGAGCTCGACGGCCGCTTCCTCGTCGAGCTCGCCACCTGCGAAAATGCCGAGACGGGGAAGGCCATCGAGTGGCCGTCAGCACCACTCACCGTCCGCGGGAGCTTCGAGAGCCTGCCACACAGCCGTCGCTAGAGCATGAGAAGACTTTGCATTAATGTCACGCCGCGCTGCCGCATGGACACCGTTCAACCCTTTACCTACCTCGTTTATCGCAGCACGCTTTCCGCGAGGCGCGTCTGCACACGACTTCGGAAGCGCGGTGAAATACAACTTCACTCTCCCCCCTTGGAAACTGTGCGGCGAACGGGATTTGCTGTATGCGGTGAGCCTAGACGATGGGCGCATGGGCGCGCTAGCGTGATATCACTTAGACGGGCATACGTGGTATCACAGTGGCGATGTGAAGGACGTCGATGATTCGCCCGAAGCGGTAATCAACGGTCGGTGCTAGAATCTCTATGGAAGCTTTGGAAGGTCGAGGCTTAGAAACTATGGCAGCCATCATTAGTCCGCCGGAACAAAAAATCATCATGCAGGGTGTCAGTTGGGCGACCTACGAACAACTCTTGGCTGACTTCGTAGACAGTCACGCGGCGCACTTCGCCTTTGACAGCGGGACACTTGAAATCATGTCGCCTTCACCCAAGCATGAAAAGCCGAATCGCACGATTGCGATGCTTATCGAACTCGTTGCCGGAGAGATGGAAGTTGATATTGAGAATCTCGGTTCGACGACATTCAAGCGCGAAGACATCGCGAAGGGATTTGAACCTGATTCCTGTTTCTACGTCGCACACGCCGAACTCGCGCGTCGGAAAGATGAGATTGACTTAATGATTGACCCGCCGCCTGACCTCGTGATTGAAATCGACATCACGCATCCGTCGCTCGATAAATTTCCAATCTTCGCGGCATTCGGCGTGCCGGAAGTCTGGCGTTACGACGGCGTGCGCGTGAGATTCTATACACTGATTGACAGGCAGTATGCGGCACAAACAACAAGCCTGATTTTCCCGTCGCTGACTGCCGCCGCCGTTACCGAGTTATTAGAAGCGAGCAAGAGCATGAAGCGCAACCTCTGGCTTGGCCGCGTGCGCGAATGGGCGCGAACACAAAGATAACAACCCGTTCACAAGCCTTTAACGTCAATTGCTCGCCAATTTGTATCTTCACTCCTTGCCTGCTTCTCCATCAGACGCTCGCCGTTCGCGTTCAATCAGCAACTTGCTTTTGCCAAACCGATACGCGACAATCCTTGAGTCAGTTAACGCCCGCGTTCGACACGCCCCGCGCGCGCCTTCCAGGAAGATAACCTCTCACAACTTCCCCAATTCCGTCCGCTGCCCGGAATCCAAAGACCACCCATGAGCTTTTTTGATCTGCCTGCTTTGATCGAGCGGATGCTGCTCGTTTCCGACAAAATCAGCGACCTCAACTTCTCGGTCGGCCAGACGCCGCAAGTCGAGGTCAGCGGCACGCTCACGCCGGTGCAACCGCTCGGCGTGCAGCGTCTCTCACCGTATCAAACGGAAGTCATCGCGATGACGCTGATGCATGGCAACCCTGAAGCCGCGCAACGCTTAATCAACACCGGCTCGGCTGATCTCAGCTACAGTCTGCCGTCGCGCACGCGGTTCCGCGTTAACATCTTTCAACAACGCGGCACCTACTCTATCGTGATGCGTGTCATTCCGACCGCTATCCCGACCATCACATCACTCAATCTGCCGCCACAACTCGGTGATGTGGGCGAGTTGCGCAACGGCATCGTGCTGGTGACGGGGCCGACCGGAGCAGGCAAAAGCTCGACGCTGGCGGCGATCATCGACCGGATCAACGAGACTTCCTCATATCACATCATCACCATCGAAGACCCGATTGAGTTTCTTCACCAGCACAAGAAATCGACCGTCAACCAGCGCGAGGTCGGCTCGGACACAAAAGACTTTCCGTCGGCCCTGCACGCGGCGCTGCGGCAGGCACCGAAAGTTATTTTGATCGGCGAAATGCGCGACTATGAGACGACAGAAATCGCGCTTGAAGCAGCGGAGACCGGGCACCTTGTGTTGTCGACGCTGCACACGATTGACGCCTCGAAAACTATCGACCGCATCATCGGCCTCTATCCGAAGAACGAAGAGCCGGTCATCCGCAATCGCCTCGCCCAAACCTTCGGCTACATCATCTCGCAGCGGTTGATCCCGCGCGCCGACGGGCACGGGCGCATCGCCGCCGTCGAGATTCTGAAGTCGACGCCGCGCACACGCGAATATATCGCCGAGGGCGAGAGCGAAGGTAAGTCTTTGCTCGACGCCATGCACGACGGCAAGCACGACGGGATGCAGGAGTTCGACTTCATCATCAAGGACATGATCGAGAGCAAGGTCATCACGCTCAAGGACGGACTCGCGTTCTCCACCAACCCGAATAACCTGAAGCTTGCGCTCAAAGGGCTGTCATCGACGGAAGAGTTTCTGCGCCCCGAAGAGTCTGGTGTGACCGCCGCCGCCGTCGTCCGCGTGGGCCGCACAGGCGGAGCGAACGGGGCCGCTTCGATGCTTGATCAGATCGAGTGACAGACAAGGGTCGATGAGCGTCCGGGTCATCAACCGCCGATCAAGAACAAGCGCAAGGGGTGAGCGGCGGTTCATTCTCACTCATCACATCTGCCTGCTCATCACCCATCACATATCACATCATCACTCAACCGTTATTCAAAAACTATGAATGTCACTTGTCAGAACTGTACGACACGGCTGCAACTGGACGACGCGAAAATCCCTGCGCACCCATTCACGGTGCGCTGCCCGAAGTGCCAGCAAGTCATTAACGCGCAACCCCCGCCGGCGGCTTCGCATCCCCCGCAAGCGGTGTCATCACCACCACCGCCACCACCGACAGAGCAGGTGAGCGCGCCTGTCAACCGCCCCGCGCCGAACCCGCACGTGGCAGCGCCGCCCGCTGCCCCGCCGGTATCTCCGTCGCTGGCACCTCCATCACCGGCACTGCAACCGCCGGTATCTCCATCGTCGGCCACGCCCTCGACCGGCGAGGGCGACGCGCTGCTCCGCATGTTGACGGCGTTGATGCAACAGGTCGCCGGAGCGCCTGGGGTCGGCGTGGTGCGTGGGGACTCTGCGCCCGGTGGTGATTGGGAAAAACGGCGGGCGCTGGTATGCGTCCGCGCGGCACACGTGGACGGCGTGACACGTGCCCTCGCTGGAGCGAACTACGCGGTCACGGTCGCCGAGGGCACGGCTCAGGCCATCGACCGGATGCGCGTCGGGCGGATGAGCGTCATCGTGCTTGACGCGGAGTTCGATTCGGTCGAGCAGGGCGCGGCCTTCATTCAGCGTGAGATTGATGTGCTGCGGCCCGCGGCCCGCCGTCGACTCTTCGTAGTGCGCCTGACACCGACGGCAGAGACCGCTGACGCGCACGCGGCCTTTCTCGACAACGTTAATCTGGTCATCAATCCGACTGAGTTGGAAGAGTTATCTGAACATCTGGATCGCAACCTGCGTGACTTCAACGAGCTTTACCGCGACTTCAACAAGGTGCTGAGCGTCGCCGGACTGTAGTGATCTCCGGTTTATCACAAATCCAATCGTCGCCTGCTTCGCAAGGCTTAAACCTTTGACAAAATCACTCGACGATTCGTGTTTGAATCTCTTTGAGAAAGTCATTTGATGTATGATGAACGGGTCATCTCAGATTTCATCTCAATGTATGAAGCGCGCCTTTTGATGCACGCTCGGAATTGTTCCTGGCATGGCGCAGCTTTCGCTAACCAACCGATGAGTTCGAAAGGACATCAGCATCAACATCACGCGCCACCACCGCACGGCGCACACGCACACACCCACGGGCCGGGACGCGCGGCGCGTAGCCGTCGCCGCTTGATAATGGTGATGTTGCTAACCGCCCTCTACATGTTCGCGGAGGCGCTCGGCGGGTGGTGGACGGGGTCGCTGGCGCTCCTCGCCGACGCAGGGCACATGCTGGCCGATGTCGCGGCGCTGGCGCTCGCGCTGACGGCTGTCTGGTTCGGCGCGCGGCCCGCCACGCCGAGCAAGACGTTCGGCTATTACCGCCTGGAGATTCTTGCGGCGTTCGTCAACGGCGTCACGCTGGTCGTCGTTTCGCTGATTATTATTTACGAAGCGTATGAGCGCTGGTTGTCGCCGCCGGTGGTACAGAGCGGCCCGATGATCGCGGTCGCCGCCGGTGGCTTGTTCGTTAATATGGTGGGCGCGTGGTTGTTGCACGGCGACCACGAAGAAGACCTGAATGTGCGCGGTGCGTGGCTGCATGTGCTCGGCGATGCGCTCGGCTCGGTCGGGGCGATTATCGCCGGGGTGTTGATGTGGGCGTATGGATGGTACGCCGCCGACCCGCTGTGCAGCGCGCTGATTGCGACGCTGATTATCTGGAGTTCCTGGAAACTGATCGGCGAGGCGACCAACGTCCTCCTGGAAGGGACGCCCGCTCACATCAACCTCGCCGCAGTTGAAGACGCGATTCTCGAAACCTCCGGAGTCGAGGATGTCCACGACCTGCATGTGTGGACGATCACCTCAGGGCGCGAGGCCCTGAGCGCGCATGTGATCCACGCGCGCCACACATCGCAGCCCGATCTGTTAAAGGAGTTGCGCGCGAAACTCCATGACCGTTTCGGCGTCGACCATCTGACGATCCAAATGGAAACCGAAGACTTTGAAGACGAGCAACTGCACTTCTGTCACTCCGGCACGGCCTGCTTTCGGTCAGTGAGAGAATGAGCGGCAATGAACCGTGGACAGCCGAAGAGCATTGACTGCCGACTACTGCTCGCTGCTCACTGCTCACTGCTCACTGTTCATTAACCACCAGCCACTGATCTACTGCGTATGGAAATCAGTCTTCTCGTGGTGCTTGATATGCGTGAGCAGGCGGCGCTACAGGCGGCGCTGGTGACGCACGGCGCGCCGGACTGTCTGGTGACGCTGGCGCTGACGGGCGCGTGCCGCGTCGGGACGCTCGACGAAGCACGCAAACTGCGCCGCTGGCTGGCCGACGCGCGCGCCACCGGCCAAACCGACTCGCCGGCTCTTAACGCCATCGAGCGCTCGTTGATTCGATTCGGCGTCTAAAGTCCGCCCGGCGAGTAATCCAGGTAAGAATTCAACAGTTTTGAGTTTTTAGCTCAAAAACTGAAACTGCGGCGCTTCATGTTATGGGTCACATCGAACTGGGTTACGGTCGCCAACAAATTCCTTTCGCGTTCGACGATGCGCGCTTTGAAGTGCTTCAGCCGGCGGACGAAGGCGCGGCGGAGCGCCCACTGTCGGACGCTGAGATCGGCGTGGCGATTGACGTGCCCATCGACTCGCAGCCGCTCGAAGAGATTCTGACTCCGGGCGAGAGCGTGCTGATCGTCGTCTCCGATGCGACGCGCGCGACGGCGAGCGCGCAAATCATCAACTTGCTGGTGCGCCGTCTGGTGGAACTGGGAATCGCGCCCTACGACATCAAGATCATCTTCGCGACCGGCATCCACCGTGCGGTGACGCCCGCCGAAAAGTCTGAGCTGTTGACGCCGTTCGTCGTCCAGCGCATCAAGACGCTTGATCATGACGCACACGACCCGTCGCAACACGTCGCGCTCGGCACGACCGAGCGCGGCACGCCCATCGAACTCAACCGCGCGCTGACCGAGTGCTCGCACGTCATCGTCACCGGCGCCATCGGCTTTCACTACTTCGCCGGGTTCACCGGCGGGCGCAAAAGCATCTGCCCCGGCCTCGCTTCGGCGCGGACGATTGCGGCGACGCATTTGCAAGCACTCGACCTCGCAAGCGGCGGGCGTCGCGCGGGCGTCGGTGCGGGCCGGCTCGACAAAAACGCTGTGCATCAAGAGTGCGAGCGCATCGCGGCGGAAATCGCGCCGTCGTTTCTCATCAACACGGTGGTCGACGAGCGCGGGCGAGCGGTGCGGGTCTACGCCGGCGACTGGCGCACCGCACACCGCCTGGCATGCGCCGAGTACGCCGACTCTCACGCCATCAGAATCACGGAGAAGCGCCCGGTCGTAATCGCTTCGTGCGGCGGCGCGCCGTATGACATCAACCTGATTCAAGCACACAAGGCACTCGACATGGCGACGCACGCCTGCGCCGACAATGGGACGATCATCCTGCTCGCGGAATGCGCCGACGGCTTCGGGCGCGCGGACTTTCTGAAGTGGTTCGACGCTAGTGACTCGCGCGAGTTGGCAACGCGCCTCAGCGATAGCTACGAAGTGAACGGCCAGACGGCGTGGGCACTGCTCACCAAGGCCGAACGATTCCGCGTCCATCTCATTTCACGACTCGCCGCTGAAGACGTGCGGCGGATGCGCATCAGCCCGGCGCGCACGGTTGAAGAGGCGCTCGCGCCAGCGGCGACGGACATGCCCGGCTACGTCCTGCCACGCGGAGCTTCGTTGATGCCGGTGGTGGCCGGATGAGGCACGACTTTCAGATCAGCACGAGGAGAAGAATTGTGAATGCATTGATCCGCTCAACATGCTTGATGTTTGTCTTGGTAAGCGGTGTCGCCATCGCCACGCACGCTCAAGTGACGACAACGACAAGTCCTGCGGCGGCGACGACAAGTCCCGCGACGAGCGGCGAGGCGCGCTTGAATGAAACTCGTGTGCCGTTGGCGGAGCAGGCCGTTGCACTCGACAACAATGGGCAATCAGCGCTCGCCGGGCGTCTGCGCACCACGACGTTGACGGGCACGCCCGACGCGCCCGGTCGCAATTCGCGGATCGTGCTCGAAAATCGCCGCACCGCTTTTTACACATACGTCTCCGGCTGGGCGACCTTCTACGACGCGGAAGGCATCCGGTGCGGCGAAGGGCTGTGGAAGGCAGAGGCGTTCGCGCCGGGCGAGTCGGTGGAAGTGGATACGCCGGGCCTGCGTCTGACGTGCGCGCCCGTGTCCTGGCGCATCGTCGCCACCAACCTCGTGACACGCGCCGGTGACACCGCGAGGCCGCCTGCCGGCGACACCAACGCGCCCGCGACGCCCGTCCCATCGACGCCGTCAACCGCCAGCCCGGCACCTGCGACCGCGCCGACGGTTCCGACCATCGCCGTGGCGCAACAAACCACGACGGCCCCCACCGGCGCGACATCAAACGCGAGAACAAGCGCGTTGCCGCCGCTCGAAATCAACATCAATGGCAAGACGCTGCCGCTGCAACCCGGCAATCCGCTGGAGATCATCGTCGGTCGCGAGCGCGTGCGGATCGTCGTCAACACCGCGCCGTGAGGTGAATAACCGAGATGGTTTGTTCAACGCGCGGAACGGACATCGTTTCGCGCGTTGAAGCGTGGCGTGCGTGCGCGTTACAGTAGTTGGCGAAAGGTTCGCGATCAGAAATGAGCTGTTCACTAAATCCCGCCATCAACAACAGTAATCGCCGTGCGCGCACCGCAGCCTCTGACCCGGACGTGGTGGCGCGGCTCGGCGAGATCGTCGGCGCGGAGAACGTCCTCGTCGAACCCGACAAAGTGGAGCCGTACGCGCAGGACGCGGTGAAGGAGAAGTTCCCACCGGAAGCGGTCGTGCTGCCGCGCGCGGCGCAAGAGATTTCTGCCATCATACTGCTGGCTAACGAGCGTCGCTTTCCGGTAACAGCGCGTGGCGGCGGCGTCGGCTACACCGGCGGCGCGGTGCCGCTCGAAGGCGGCATCGTGATTGGCACTGATCGCATGAACCACATCCGAGAGATTAACGCCGACGATCTCTATGTCGTGACTGAGCCGGGCGTGACCACCTATGCACTGCAACAGGCGGTCGAGGCGCACGGACTTTTCTACCCGCCCGACCCGTCCTCTTACAAAACCTCTTTCATCGGCGGCAACATCGCCGAGAATGCCGGTGGCATCCGCTCCGCGAAGTATGGCGTGACGAAGCACTACGTCATCGGACTCGAAGTCGTGACGCCGACCGGTGAGATTATTAAGACCGGCGGGCGGACCAGCAAAAACGTCGTCGGCTTCGACTTGACCGGGTTGATCTGCGGCTCGGAAGGGATGCTCGGAATCATCACCGAGGCGACACTCCGACTGCTGCCACTCCCCGAAGCGACGCGCACCGTGCGTGCGACATTCCGCACGATGCGCGAAGCCTGCGCCTGTGTACCGGCCTTCACACGTGCGCGTGTCACGCCGGTCGCGTGCGAAGTGCTCGACCGCAACTCTATCGAAGCGGTCGAATCTGAGTTCGCATTCGGATTCGGCCCCGATGCCGGAGCCCTTCTTCTCGTCGCAGTCGATGGGTCAGTGGAAGAGGTCGAACGCTCGGCGCGCGTCGTCGAGCGTGTGGTGCTCGAAGGCGGCGCATACGACGTGATCCGCTCTGAGACGCGCGCCGAAGAAGATCGTCTGTGGGATGTGCGCCGTGCCCTCTCGCCTTCGATCAAAAAGTTCGGGACGTTAAAGTTTAATGAAGACGTGGTGGTGCCGCGCTCGCGCGTTCCGGATTTAATCGAGGGAGTGGTCGAGATCGCTCGCCGCCACGAAACGTTCGTCGTCAATTTCGGACACCTCGGCGATGGCAATATCCACGTTAACTTTATGTGCGACCGCGAAGACACGGAAGCCGTCCGCCGCGCGCGCGCCGCTGTCGGCGAAACCTTCGCACTCTCGGTCGCACTCGGCGGCACGATCAGCGGCGAGCACGGCATCGGCTACGTCAAAGCCCCATACTTGGAAATGGCGCTTGGCGCACCGACCATCGATGCGATGAAGCGCATCAAAAAAGCCCTCGACCCAAACGGCATACTTAATCCGGGAAAGATGTTTGTCTGAATTTGCGATTTGAGATTTGCGATTGAGAAGAAGCATCGGGCAATCAGCTTTTTGTCTTAAATCGCAAATCTCAAATCGCCAATCGAAAATCCTGATGCTTTCAACTCTCATCGAGGTTCAGCGATTGAAGCGGCTCGACCGCACAGGGTGGGTGTTGCGCGGACTGGCGCCGGGTTCGGAGTCGGTCGCGGCGCACTCTTATGGCGTCGCATTAACGGCGATGCTGCTGGCTGACGAAGTTCGTGAGCGGGGTCTGCCGGTCGATGTCGAGCGCGTCATGCGGCTGGCGCTGCTGCACGATTTGGCCGAGGCGAAGACTGGCGACATGCCGCGCACAGCAGCCATCTACTATAGCGTCGAGTCGCGCACGAGAGCGGAGCGCGCGGCATTCGACGATGTTGTGCGAACTCTCAGCGCGTCGTTGCGTAACAGTTACAGCAAACTGCATGATGAGTACGAAGCGCGGGACAGCATCGAGTCGCGGCTCGTCAAAGCGGCGGATATCATTGATTTGCTGGCGCAGGCGTTACAGTTTGAGCGAGCCGGCGCGCGGGGCTTGGACGAGTTCTGGGAGGGCGCGGAGGAACGTGACTTCGGCTTGGAAGGCGCGGCGCGAGAGATCGTCGGCGAGCTGATCCGCACGCTCGTCGCCGCGCGCTCCGCGCAGGACCCACGGCATCATTAAAAGGCAAGAGCAAACAGTTTTTTGAGTTTTCAGTTTTGAGCTGAAAACCGAAAACTCAAAACTGAAAACTGTTTGAGGATGGAGAGCAGTTGTTGAAAGTATATTTGCTACACGTCGATCAAACGCGAACTATCTTTTATTCGGAGGAGCCGGAGCGAGGAGCCGCCGAAGAGTCGGACGCAACCGTGCCGCCGCCGGGTGACGCGCGCGGGTGGGTGGAACAAAAGTTCCAGAGCTTGCAGACGAAGCTGAACGAGTCGGAGCAGGGCATCGGTCTGCGGATGCGGCGCGTGTGGGAGTGGCTGCACCGGCGCACCTCGCCCGAAGAGGTTTTGCTGAGGCGCTTGCGTAACGTCTCATCGGTTGAATTATTCCACCCGGCGACATTGACGGTGGAGCGTGCGCGCGAAATGTGGTCGGATTATCTCGCGCGTCGTCAACGCTACCACCGCATCTGGCTGACGGCCAATCTGCTGACCACTCCGGTGACGCTGTTGCTGGCGCCGATTCCGGGGCCGAACATTATCGGCTACTGGTTCCTCTATCGCGCGATCTGTCATGTGCTGGCGCTACTGGGCATTCAGCGCGTCCGCGCCGGCGGCGACTTGACGACGATGATCTTTCATGCCTCCGCCGCACTCGACGAACCGCTGGCCGGATCGCATGCGGAGCACATCGCGCGTGTCGCCGCAAACTTCGGCTTGACTGGTTTGGAAGACTACCTGACGCGCGTCGCGGCGAAGGGCGTCGGTGCGCGTGACACACCACTCGCCGTCCCTTGAGTCGGGGCGGTGATGAAATCAAAATCCATCTACAAGTTGAAGCCGGCACGCCGGTTGATGGCGACGCGATGCGGGCGCAGACGTTGATCTCGCCTTGCGTTGACAAGGGCGAAGCGCGTTTGTTAGCTTCCGTGTTAATTAATTGTGAACGTTGTCCCTGGTCGAATTAATGAATCGGTGTTTCACTTTCTTGATGCTTGATTTTTCTTTTGCGAAGAAGCGATCACGAACGCGCTTCCGGTTAGTGACGTTGTTACTCACGCTGCTGGTTGTGGGAGGCGGTTGCACGACCAAGAGCAAGGTGTCGGTGCCGCCGCTGTTGTCCCCGCTGGTTGAAGCCGACACGTCACGTCTGCTCGAAGAGATCAACCGCCTCGCCGCCGTCCGCTCGATCCGTGGCAAAATCGACATCCAATTTCTCGACACGTCCTTCGCTGAATGTGGCGTCGCCGAAAAGTATCGAACAGCGGACGGCGAAGTGACCGTCCAGCGGCCCGGCCAGGTTTATCTGGTGATACAAGCGCCGCTCGGCGTGGTCAAAATCGCCGAGATGACTTCGGACGGCGAGCGATTTCGCGTCGCCGTGTTTCAGGGCGACGAGAAGTACCGGCGTTTTGTGCGCGGGTCGAACAACGCCGTCTATAAAAAACTGGAGAGCAACGGCAACACGCCACAACTGGATTGCGGCGGCGACAGCGACCAGCAGAAGGCGGCGAGCATGCAGCGCGGCATCAGTTCGTTGTCGAGCCTGCGCCCGCAGCACTTCACCGACGCGCTGCTGATTCGCCCGGCTGCCTCGAACGAATCAAATGTGCTGTACACGCAGACCGAGGCTTTTGAGGAGGAGTCCGACACACGCCCTAACGCGAGAAAGAACGCGCGCTTGATTCGCAGCTATTACGTGCTGCAAGAATTGACGCCGACAGGCACGGGGCGCGCTCGCGTGCTGCGCCGATTCTGGTTCGACCGCGTTAGCGAGCTGCGTCTGGCGCGCCTGCAAACATACGACGAGCGCGGGCAGTTGACGACCGATGTCGTCTACCGCGAGCCGAAAAACTTCGGCGTCGAAGGTCGTTACAAACTGCCTTCGCTGGTCGAGTTGACGCGCCCGCAGGATCGCTACTCGCTGCGCATCTCGTACCAAACACCGGAAGCGGTCAAGCTCGATCAAGGATACGACGGCGATGTTTTCGTCCTTCAGAATAAATCACAACTGCCGGAAGTCGACCTCGACGTAAAAAAGCCGTAGATGTTAAATGCTGGATGGCAGATGTCAGTCAACAATCAGCAACTGATCTTCATTTGATTTCACTTTTGCCTTTTGCCTTTTTACTTTTGCTTTGATAGTTGGCGTCTGACATCCAACAACCGACACTATTATGTTTGACAGTCTGGTCGCCGCCAACATCCTGCAACGCCCGGTGCGCGCGCTCGTCAGCGTCGCGGGGGTCGCACTTGGCGTGTGCCTCGTGATGCTGTTCACCGGCTTGGCGCGCGGGATGTCGAACGACCTGGAGCGGCGCTCGTCCAACATGCGCGCGGAGATTCTCTTCACCCGCCCCGGCTCGAAAGAGTTGATGACCTCGACCGTCAATCTCAGCACGCGGTACGTCGAAGAGTTGGAAAAAATCGAGGGCGTCGAAACGGCGGTGCCGGTCATCCGCTACATTTCGCAGGGCAGTCGCGGGTTCGGAATCGAACAGGTCGAGGGTGTCGAGTGGGCGCCCTACGCCGCGATGAACGGGATGCGGCTGGTCGAAGGGCGCGCCCCCGTTGGGAATAACGAAGTCGTCATCGACGAAACGAAAGCGCGCAACAACCGGGTCGGCGTCGGCGGCGAGATACAGATTTTCGGCAACCGTGCATACCGCGTCGTCGGTATCTACAGCCCCGAATCGGGGGCGCGCATCAAGATGTCGCTGGCCGCGATGCAGGATGCGCTGGAGACGCCAGACAAGTGTTCATACGTGCTGGTCAAATGCCGCGACGCGAATGAGCAGCGGGTCATCGCTGAGAGCATCGACGCGGCGCTGCCCGGTAATAAGATTCAGTTCACAAGCGAACTGGTGCTGAATATCGAGAAGAGCATTCCCTACCTCGGCGTCTTTCTGCGGACGCTGGTCGGGCTGGCGGCGGTTGTCAGCGCGCTCGTCGTGATGCTCGCGATGTACACCACAATCACGGAGCGCACGCGCGAGATCGGTGTGCTGAAGGCGCTCGGCGCGTCGCGCGGCTATATCATTTCTGTGATTGAGAAGGAGGCGCTGCTGATTAGCTTCTTCGGTCTGGTGATCGGCTTCGCCGTCTCTTTCATCGCCGGCCATCTGATTCACCGCACCTACGGCCTAGTCTTCGAGTACGGCTGGGCGTGGGCGTTGACGGCGGCGGCCATCGGCCTCGGCGGTGGTGCGCTCGGCGCGCTCTATCCGGCAATGCGCGCCGCCGGCCTCGACCCGGTCAGCGCTCTTTCTTACGAGTGATAGGTAATTGGTGATAAGTGATAGGATAAAACCCCCTTTCTCTTATTACCTATCACCCATCACCTGTCACTGCTTTTATATGCGGACGATCTTAAAAGCGGAAAATCTTCAGAAGACATATCAGGTCGGGAGCGTCGACGTGCATGCGTTGCGCGGCGTTTCGCTTGATGTCGAAGAGGGGGATTTTCTCGCGATCATGGGGCCTTCGGGGTGCGGCAAATCGACGCTGCTGCATTTGTTCGGCGGGCTGCTGACGCCGACCGCCGGGCGCATCGTGATTGACGACGAAGACCTGACCGCCGCGACCGACGCGCAACGCACAGACATCCGCCGTCGCAAGATCGGATTCGTCTTCCAACGCTTCAACCTTTTTCCGACGCTGTCTGCGGACGGCAACCTGCGCCTCGCCGAGCGGATTCACGCCGGGTCGAACGGCGCGGGCAACGCCGAGCGGCGGCGCGAAGTCCTGACCCTGCTCCAACTCGAAGACAAAATGCACCACAAGCCGCTGGAAATGTCCGGCGGTGAACAGCAGCGCGTGGCGCTGGCCCGTGCCATCGTCACCAGCCCCGCCATCATTCTCGCCGATGAGCCGACCGGCAACCTCGATACTGAAAACTCCGCCATCGTCTTAAATATGTTCCAAGAGATGAACTATCGTTTCAACCAGACGATCATTATGATCACACACAACCCGGAGGCCGCCGCGATGTGTCGCCGCATTATTCAGATGCGCGACGGTCAGATTGTTGCGCCAAACGTCGCCGTGCAGATATAATGCTTCGGGTCAGAGATTAGAGGCCGAAGGTTAGAGAAAGTTCTTAAGTAACCTTCAACCCTTACTCTCTGACATCTGTTATTTATGACATCCGTTTTCCGCATTTTCAAAAGTATCCTCTTCTGGTCACACGGGCGCACCACGTGGCAGTACGACATACTGTGCGTGCTGATTCTTGGTTTCGTGTTTTTGACGCCGAAAGGCTGGTTCGATCAGGGCGAACTCAAGCACCGGGGGTCGCATCCTAACGGCTCTGCAGCGGCGGCGAGCCGACTGGTGATCTGGCCTGAGCGCATGCCCTCGAATGAGCCGGACACACAGGACATTGAGCGACGCACGCGGATTGCCACTGGTCGCCCCGACGCGCGGGTCAAAGCGGTACGCGAAGTGCGTGACAATGACGGACACGCTGTCGCATACGAGGTTGACATCGAATAATCATTCTCTATAATCGCCCGAATTTTATATTACCGGGCTTGGTTCCCCCATTTTCTTAAGGAGTTTGCATGAAGAAGTTCGTGACGTTTGGAATTATCGCCGTGTTGATATTGGCGGCGGTGGCCTCGACAGCAATTGTTCCCACGCGGGCCAGCGCACAAGGCGCCGGTCTCGTCAGTTCAATCATTAACAAGATGGAACGTAACCGCCGGGATTTGAAGTCGCTGCGCGCCGGCATCAGCATGACGAAGTACAACGCGCAGATCAGGGACGAAGATCAGTACAAAGGCGAGATGCGCTATCTGCCGGGCAGCGGGCGCAATAACACATCGGTGCGCGTCGATTGGCGTTGGCCGCAGCAGGAGACGCTCGCGGTCGCCGACGGTAAATACACGCTGGTCAGGCCGCGCCTAAAAATGGCTTATGTCGGCGACGCGAATTCGAGCCGCAACAAAGTCAGCGGCGTGCTCGGGTTCGGCTTGAATGTGACGCGCCAGCAACTCTCCGCCGCCTACGAGCAACCGCAGCTCCTCGGCGAAGAAACGCTCTGGGGTGGCATCAGCACTTACCACCTAAAACTGGTGCCGAAGAATCGCGCGGGCTTTAAGTACGCGGAAATCTGGGTCGACATGCAGGGTATGCCGGTGCAGACGAAAGTGGTCGACAAGAACGACGATTCGACCACCATCAGGTTAACCGACGTGCAGCGCAACCCCTCGCTTTCTGCCGACGAGTTCAAAGTCCAACTCGGCTCGGATATTAAAATCGTGCGCGGCTAACGTTTTCCCATCACACGAACAATTCACGAAAGGGTTCCGGCACGAGGGCGTTCGCTGGAACCCTTCGCCGTTTTATAGTAGATGAAGCAAAGGTAGGCGGCCTCGCGGCTTGCCTTCCGGCGTATTCCTTCGTATCTTGCGGTGCATATTCTGACAACGATGAGCGGCGCGCGCGGTAGATTTAAGCAGAAGATTTGAGCAGGCGTGGTCGCGGCCCGAGACAAAACGCTTTGATGAAGAGAAGCACATTTCTCAAACTTAAACTGCGCGAAGCGAAATTCATTTCGCGCGGCCTCGTTTCCTCGAACCACCCTGTGCTGGCGCACATCATTCCGATGCGCCGCTGCAACCTCGCGTGCGGCTACTGTAATGAGTACGACAAGACATCTGACCCGGTGCCGCTCGAAGAGATGATTCGGCGGCTCGACAAGCTCGCCGACCTCGGCACGTCGGTCATCACCATCTCCGGCGGCGAGCCGTTGATGCATCCACAACTCGACGACATCATTCGCCACATTCGCCGCCGCGGGATGATCGCCGGACTGATTTCCAACGGCTATTACATGACGCCGCAACGTGTCAAGCGACTGAACGACGCCGGCCTCGAATATCTTCAGATCAGTATTGACAACATTGAACCTGACAAAGTGTCGCAGAAGAGTTTGAAGATGCTCGACAAGAAACTCGGCTTCCTTGCGGAGCACGCCGACTTTCACGTCAACATCAACTCGGTGATAGGCGGTGGAATCAAGAACCCGGAGGACGCGTTGGTGATCGGGCGCCGCGCCATCGAACTCGGCTTCTCGACGACGGTCGGCGTGATACATGACGGCAAGGGGTTACTGAAACCGCTGGCCGAGCGCGAGCGGAAAGTTTTCTACGAACTGAAGAGCCTTGGCAAGTCTGAGTACGCGCGGCTCGATTGGTTCCAGAACAACCTCGCCGACGGCAAGCCGAATGAGTGGCGCTGCCGTGCCGGTGCGCGCTACCTGTACATCTGCGAAGACGGCCTCGTGCATTACTGCTCGCAGCAACGCGGCAATCCCGGCATCCCGCTCGCCGATTACACGATGGAAGATTTCCGTCGCGAGTACGACACAGAGAAGTGGTGCGCCCCTCTATGCACCGTCGCCTGCGTCCACAAAGTCTCCATCCTCGACAACTGGCGCGACCCACAGCAGCCACTCAACGCCCCTGCTGTGTCCGATACGACGAACAAGACGGACGCCGTCGGCGGCATGCTGCGCGCCGAGTAGTTCCCGCATAGGGCCGTTAATATGCAGTAAGGCAAAAGTAAAAAGGCAAAAGGCAAAAGTGACAGCCACCGAGAAACAGACGTGAGATGCTGGATGTTAGTCCAGGACCTCGGTTCATTTGTGTAATTCGTGGCTTATTCTTTTTCTTGATGTCTATCATCACGGGCTGGCACCGTTGGCGTGTCCGCTTTGACTCGCGCTTCGGCAATCGCGCAACGTGCATCAGGCAATGCCCGACGGCAATTGCCGCCGTTTAAGAATGCTTGGTATCTCGCTTTAGCTTCTGCCGGACGGCCCAGCGTTTCAAGGGCAGCGGCGGTGTGATAAGAAAGTTCTTCGTCCGGTTCGCCACCGCGCGTGGCTGCCTGGAATTCGTTCAGCGATTCATTCCAGTGGCCCGACTCCGCGAGCGCGACGCCGAGCAGTTGGCGCGTGTGCGGATTCTCTTCGATGGCAAGCGCGGCCCGCAGTTCAGAGATCGTCCTCACGTTTTGTCGTGCCACTCTGGCCCGATTGGCGCGTGCCAGGTACGCGTCCACCCCGTTGTAATCAAGATTAAAATAGAATGCGCCGAGCGCGAAGATGACCAGCGCGTAGAGTAGCGGGAGTGCCCAGCGCCACGTGTCGCGCGACGCATCGCGGTCGGCGGCGGTCGGTCGTCGACGGATGATGCGCGCGGCAAGATAGAGCGGAAAGACGATGTGCGGAAGGAAGAGCGTAAGCAGCGTCCAGACGGCGATGACAGGGAGGGCATGACTGCGCCGTCGCGCGTCGACGAGCACCCACGTCGAAAGAAGTGCG
The DNA here is from genome assembly GCA_030859785.1 of Acidobacteriota bacterium. Taxonomy (GTDB): domain Bacteria; phylum Acidobacteriota; class Blastocatellia; order Pyrinomonadales; family Pyrinomonadaceae; genus JACDEG01. The sequence goes on along the minus strand of JALZJL010000446.1, from coordinate 9,632 downwards.
GCGAGCGCGAAGCCAACCGGGCGCAACCACTCGAAGAGTGCGCCGGAAGATATTTGCCACTGGAAATTCACTGTGCGGTGTCCGGGGCCGCTCAAGGTTCGGGCGGTGCCGGCGGCGGCGGCACTTCATCAGCCTCGCCGATGGTGTACAACTTCATCGTCCGCGATAGTCCGAGACCTGAGAGCTTGCCCGCCATCACCACAATCAATTCGTCGCGTTTGACGATCCCCGATTCGAGTAGCGCCCGTTCGCCGATGCGCATCAGGTCATCGGTTTTATTGACCGGCGTGTGTGTAACAGGCTCAATCGACCAGATCAGCGCCAGTTCGTTCTGAACACTCCGCGACGGGGTGAGAGCGACGATACGCTGTTCGGGACGGAGCGCCGCGAGCCGACGCGCCATTAGCCCCGACTCGGTAAAGACGGCGATGGTTTCTGCGCTCATCTCTTCGGCGGCGAACGCGGCGGCCTCACAGAGCGCGCGGCTAAACTTGCCCGACTGCTTGCCCATCCACTTGCTGACTGCGCTCGACCCTGTCTTGCGTCCCGTCTCTGCCGACTCGATGATGCGCGCCATCGTCGCCACCGTCGGCACAGGGTACTTTCCGGTCGCCGTCTCCGCCGATAGCATCACCGCGTCGGAGCCATCCCACACGGCGTTCGCGACGTCCGACGCCTCGGCGCGCGTCGGTGTCGGACTGGAGATCATCGACTGCAACATCTGCGTCGCAGTGATGACGAACTTACCCGCCTGATTCGCCTCTTCGATAATCCGCTTTTGGTAGACGGGGACGAGTTCGACGCTTGTCTCAACGCCGAGGTCGCCGCGCGCGACCATCACGCCGTCAGTCGCCGCGATGATCTCCGCGAGGTGATCGATGGCCTCGGCCTTCTCAATCTTCGCAACGAGCGGAGCCTTGCTGCCAGCGGCGGCGATGAGCGACTTCGCTTCGATCACATCCTCGGCGCGGCGCACGAACGAGAGCGCGATGTAGTCCGCGCCCTGGTGCACCGCGAACTGCAAATCGCCACGGTCTTTGTCGGTCAGAGACGGAATCGGAAGTTGGATGCCGGGCAGGTTGATGCCTTTCCGCTCGGCGAGCATGCCGCTGTTGATGACGCGACAGATGAGATCAGTCTCGTTGGTGCTTTCGACGTTTAGTTCAATCGCGCCGTCGTCAAGCAGCAGTCGAGCGCCGGGCTTCACATCGCGTGCCATGCCGGGGTAGTTGGTCGACACCTCGCGCGCATCGCCGACGACTGAGCGCGTCGTGATCGTGAACAGCGAGTTGGCTTCGAGCGCGACCGGCTGCCCGCCTTTAAGGACGCCGGTTCTGATCTTCGGCCCGGACAAATCGACCAGCACCGCGAGCGGACGCTTCATCCGTTCGGCGGCGGCGCGGGCGCGCTTGATGGATTCGGCGTGCTCCTCCTGGTCGCCATGCGACATGTTGATCCGCACCGCGTTCATGCCCGCCGCGAGCAGCGCTTCGAGCACCGCCGGTTCACGCGACGCCGGCCCCAGGGTGGCAAGTATTTTGGCTCTTCTCACAAACGTTTCTCCTGACAAACAGATTTGGTTGATAAGATTTGGTGTGGCTTTGTAATAACGCGACGGAGGGGCGGGCGTCAATCATTGGTCAACTCCGCGGTCGACTCGCTGATGTGAGTTGACCGGCGGCGGGCACGACGGTCGTAGCGGAAAAGTGGATGGTGGCACGAGTCACACGCCTGCAACGATTCAAGCTTGCGCAGATAGTGCATCACGGTGGTGACCAGCGCGGCGTGCGACCAGGTCAGCGGCGAGACCGAGAGCGGCGCCCCGGTCAACGGGTGAAACTGTTCGGCGAAGGCCCCCGACGGAAGCGCGCGTTCGGCGGCACGTTGGAGTGTTTCCGTCACGCCGTGCAAGTCATCAATCGTTTGCGCTACCGCGATTTCGTAGTCCGCCAGCCACAGCGTACAGATCAGCCACGGGTTGCCGGGGATATCCCCGCGCGCACCATCGACCACGCGCATGTACCCGTCGCCTTCGTAGCGCGCGATGCCGCCGATGTGTGTCCTGACCCGCAGTCCCTCAGCGACCGCGCGCATCGTCGCCCGCACCGTGTCGTCATCCGGCGCGAACGCCCCGAAGTAAAAGATGCCGCACAGCGAGGCGTCGAGAATCGGGTCGACATCAAAGCCTCCGTCTTCGCGCGGCAAGATCGTCCGCGCAAAGCGACCGAGTTCCGGGCGATAGATGTGCGCGCGCATAGCGTCGCAGATTTCGGTCGCGGCATGACGATAGCCGTCAGCGAGTTCCGCCTCGCCGAACAACTCTGCGAAGTTGGCGGCGGCGCGCAGACCCCCGATGACCGTGCCGCAAGTGAAGGCGTGAACGCCGTAGCGATCCTCCCATAGATTCCAGGAGGGGCGCGGCAGCCCCGTCACGGGGTCGCGGAAGCGCGCCATGAAGTCCGCCGCGCGCGTAATCAACGAGTGGTAGAGCGGCCTGATAAACTCGATGTCGCGAAACTCGTCGTAGTGGTTCCACAGCGCCCAGATGACAAGCGCCGTTTCATCCTCTTGAATCGGCGTCAGACGCTCTTTGGTGCGCGCGTCCCACCAGGCATGCCAGCCGGAAGCGAGCGAGCCGTCCGGATTATACTTCTGCAAAAAGTAGCCTTCGGCGGTGATGATGCGTCCGCACAAATCGAAGAACGAGCGCGTCAGGTTCGAGTAGCCGGCCATATCGAGCGCGTGTGCGACGAGCGCCCCATCGCGCGGCCACATGTAGCTGTAGTGGTCGGTGGCACGCGCGGTGACATCCGAATCGTTGGCCGCGATGATCGCGCCGCCGGAATCGATCTGCGTGCGCATAATCAGCAGCGAGCGTTTGAACAAATCGACGATGACGGGCGGCAGATTCCCGAAGTCAATCTCGTTTTTATTAACCCACGCTCGCCAGAAATCTTTTGTTCGCCGCAGCAGCGCCTGCGGGTGGCGGTCGCGCACCAGCGAGTTTAAGTCTGCAACCGTCTGGCGTGATTTGCCGACCGTGATCCAGTAGAAAGCCTCCGCCGTGCCATGCGCCGCGACTTTGAGTATGCGTCCGATGGTTGAATCGACTGAGCCTTCGGTAATCGCATGATTGGAGAGGGTGCCGTCCTCGGCGTCGCGCCACGTGCCTTCCTGACCGTGAAACGCTTTCCGACCCGTCGCGAACGTCTCGACGCCTTCAGCCGCATCGGTCGAAATCAGAAAGTAACGACGGCCTTTGTAATGGACGAGCGCGCGGGCGTCGGGATCGAAGTACGCGGTGTTGCCGACTTCAGATTCGGAGATGTAAAAGTCGTGATGGAAGAAGAGTCGCACCTCGCGCGCCGTGCCGCTTAAGTCGCGCACCAGCAACTGCCGGAGGAAGATGTTCTCGTAAAAGTCGACCGCGTCGTGGCACACGATTTCGAGACGAAGCGCGTCGTTTGTCAGACGCACATCGGTGACCAGCGTCTCCGGCAGGTAGCGCAATTCGCGCGTCCATCTGGCGTCATCAATCCACGAAAACGCTCCGTCAACCCACACGCCGAAGCGAAACGGGTGGCCTTCGGAATGATTCTCTTTGCCGACGTAGGGAAAGTAGATGTCGCGGATGCGATACTGCTCGTCGAAAGTGACCAGCAGCGAGCCGTTGCCGACAGGAATATCACGAGGCATGTTGCTAAAGGATGAAGGATGAAGGATGAAGGATGAATCAAGCGTCGTCGCCGCATGTCACACCTTCATCAATCATTACTCACCTTTCACCCTTTCTTGCTGTGCCCCTGTCGACGCGAGTGCGGATTGAATGATGCGCTCAAGTTCGGCGGGCATGGTGCTGTCGTAACCGATGAAGCGTTTGACCAACTGGCCTTCGCGGTCAAAGACGTATGTTTGCGGAATGCTAGTATTGTCGGAAAGGAAGAGGTCGGCGAACTCGCGTTCCGGGTCGCCGAGCGCATAGCGGATGCCCATCTCTTTGACGAAGCCGGGGACTTCGGGCCGGTCATCATCGCCGCCGACATTGAGGCCGATGATCTTCAGTCCCTGTTGACCGTAGCGGTCTTGAAGCGCGATTAAGTGCGGCACCTGTTCACGACACGGCGGGCACCACGTCGCGTAAAAGTCGAGCACCACGACCTGACCGCGATAGTCGGCGAGGTTGGTGCGTTGCCCATCGAGCAGCGTCCAGCCATAGCTCGCCGCGCCCACTTGCTCCGCCGTCACCATCGGCGGCATTGGCAGCGCGGTCGGCGGCGGGGACTTACCGCGCGGGGTCGCGGGCACCGGCGCGGATGCGCGCGGCCTTCCGTCCAACGTGCATCCGGCTATTCCGAGACCGACACAGCAGACGAACACCGCTGCCTTGATGATCTTCGTGTTCTTCGTGATGTCCGCGACCTCGGCAACAACTCCGCGGTGCATCAATTTTCGTCGGTTTGAAACCACCATCTGCAAATCGAACCTCCTCACGATGGAAGCCCCATCTTACACGAAGGGTAGAGGATGGGGCACGCGGCGCGGGCGGCGAATGGGTTGAGCGTATGGCGAAATAGGATGTTATGGGCCGGGCCGCTCGTGCTCGTTTTCAATCGATGTGGTGGGATGTTGGGCGAACTCTTCCGATTCGGGAACCTCTTCGGCGGGCACTTTGTATTCTTCGTTCGCCCACGCGCCGAAGTCAAGAAGTTTGCAACGTTCGGAACAGAATGGGCGGAACGGATTATCATTCCAGGATGTCGGCTTATTGCAGATCGGGCACTTCATAAAACCCCCCTTGCATACATTTAACGTGAATCATCGACGGTGGAAGTTGCGGCGGTCGCTTTGTTTGTTAATGGTCGGTGCGCCCCGCTGCGGTCGTCACTCTTGTTCGATCCACATCGTCAAGCCGGTGTGTTCGAGTCGGCGCGACTTTAGACGACCGCGGTTGCGTGAAGACGCTTGATTAAGATTTTCCGGTTAACAAAGTCGATCATACCCGCGCGCCGCATCGCGTTCAAGCGGACGGTCACGCTTTCGCGCGTCGACCCGACAATCGAAGCAATCTCGCGGTGCGGTAGCGCCAGGTCGATCAGCACCCCTTCCGCTTGGCGTCGGCCATAGCGTTCGGAAAGCTCAATCAGCAGTTTGTCGAGACGCGCCGGAATGGCGTCGAGCGCGAAATCGGCGACGCGGCGTTCCGCCCGAGCAAGGCGTTGACCGACCAGACCGAAGATGTAATCATACAACTCGCGACTTTCAACCATCCCCCCTCGAAACTCTCTCACCGGAATGCGCAGCAACCGCGAGTTTTCATAAGCGACCGCGCACTTTTCCCGAAAGCCCGATGCATATAGTGCCGATTCGCCGAAGAGGTAGCCGGGGCCGACGATGTCGATCACGGCTTCGCGCCCCGACGATGGGTTGACGGCGCAAAGTTTGACGCGACCACGCGCCAACAGATAGAGCGTGTCGGACACATCGCCGCGTCGGTAGATGAATCGGCGGCGGCGGTAATCGATGGCGGTGCCGGTGTCGGCAAGTTGCGCGAGCAGAGCGTCGTCGAGTCTGGCGCCAATGTCGGATTGCCGTATAATCTCTGCGCGTTCGTCGGCGGTAAGGTCGCAGGCGCGTCGGTGTGACATTGGTGAAGTCCTCAAGTGATTAAATGATTCGGGCAGAAAGTGCCGGCGCGGCAATTGGTTTGCATGCACGGGGCGGAGCGGTAGTGGCCCCAAGCGAGAATTGCCAGGTGGTTCGCCGGACTGGAAAATCGGAAACGAGAATAGAAGCCGTTAACGCGGAGCGAGGCTTGAACCCTCTTATTGTTTACTTTATTTAGAACACGTCCGAATGAGGGCCAGTGAAGCTTAACTTACGGAACGCGCGCCGACGCAGAAAAGCAGTTCTTGATGCCGCGGCAATGTATCACGAAGCACATGGTCGCGCAACGACTGTTTTAGCGGGCAAGCCGGTGTGGGATTTTTACATTTGATGGGCGATAAACATACCTTTTCGGTGGTCGATGATGAGACTGACAAGCGCCGGTTGCGGGTCGTCACATGGCAGCGCACCGGCGGCGACGTGAGGGATGCCGCTGAGAAAACGGCGTGGCAAAGGTTCCATCGTTCACCCGCAACGGGCACAAGTTGTCGGGCTGTTGGCATGCGCCGCGAACTCGGTGCCTGCGCTCGGCGTATCGTAAACTTGAGGACGCGGAAGGCAACGGTCGAAGTGAACATGGAGAGCACTCACCGTTCAACTTTCATCTTAATATTCTCCATCCTTTTGAATGAGGTAACACATGTCTGATTACAGGGACAAACTTGACGAGTGGCGCGAGGTGGCGCGGCGTAAAGCGCGCGAGCTTGATGAGAAGTACGGCATTAAGGAGCGCGTCGAAGAGAGCGCACGGGTAGCGGGCGACGCGGCGCGGCGCGGTGCCGGCAAGGTCGCCGAGGGCGCGGAGCGGGCGCGCACCGAGGCCGAGCGTCTGGGCGAAGATTTTGAAATCACGGAGCATGCCCGCCGCGCCGCCGAAGAAGCGGCCCGTGCCGCCCGCGAGGCAGGCGACAGTCTTCGCGAAGCTGGAGAAAGTTTCCGCGAAGCGAGCGAAAACATTCGCGCCGCCGGGAAGACAGCCGGCGGTAAAGCCAAAGAAAAAGCGGGCGAGGTCTTCGACGAAGCGCGCAATTACTACGACCGTGCGGCACAGTTCTACGACTTCGGCGCGCGCGCCACTCGCGTTACTTCAGCGACCACCACCGGCTTCTTCAAAACATATCAGTGGGCGCGCCGTAATCCGGGACGCGCGGTGACGGTGTCGCTTTCGCTGGTTGCTGGCGTGCGCCTCGGCGCGGCGTTCCCGGCACTGGACGGGGTGCTGCTCGGCGCGCACCCGCATTGGTTCACGCACTCGGCGCTGCCGGTCTGGGCGCTCCGGCGTGCCGGTAAAAAGTTCGACAGTTATTTGCGTGAGCGTGAACAGTTAATTGACAACGGTGAACTAGCGGAGGCCGAGCGGAAGCGTGTCGAGTTTGAGCGCCAGATTGTGCGCTACGTCGGTGCGCCGCTACTTGGTGCATTCAGTTGCGCGGCGGGTGTCGCGATGTGGGCGCAAATCTTTCAGCCCGGTCGCATCACCGGCGCGCCGATCAGTTGGCTGCTCGGCGGTAACCCTGTTCTCGACGGCGTGTGGTTGTTCGCCAACGGCGTCATCTGCTTTCAACAGGGCTACAAATTCTTCATGATCGCGCTCAAAGACCAGCGGGATGTCGAGCGTATCGTCCGCGAAGTTAAGGGTCTGCTTCCCGCCGCCGCCTCAGCCTAAATGAAACCAGCCGGTGAAGCTGGCCTGTCAATCTTAAAGCGGCGACCGTGCCTGACGCGGTCGCCGCTTTTCGTTACGCCGGCGCAGCAAATATAAATCACGCGCAATTTAAGAAGAATTTAGTTTGCCGGTAACACAGAATTAGCCTCCGTCGCGCCTTATCATCAGGCGAGATTTGTTACGCATCGCCCCGCAAACTGCCCGCCGTTGATCGAGCGCCGAGATGATTGAATCACGAAGCCGTCGAGTTTTTGGTGTGACGCCCCGATCCCAATCGCAGAGGGGCTGATGCCAGGATGAGTGTGCCACGACGGTTTTAGTCACTTGATGAACGAACATCGACGAACCCCCTTGGCGTTCGATGACGCCGCACCGCGCGGATAAATTTGGGTCGCGTGTGAATCAAGCAAAAGGAGACAATTATGAGAGACGCCCTGCCCGTTAACCTGATCCCTTTCGGACTGCTGGAACTGGACGCAACCGGAACGGTGCTGCTGTACGAGCCGGTCAAAGAGTGGAAGTCGAACCTCACACCGAAGAGCGTCACCGGGCTGAATTTCTTTACCGAGATCGTTCCGTTCTCGCAGGTCAGGGAACTGCAATATCGCTTCGATACATTCATTAGCAACGGCGTCGCGGAAGAGCGCTTCACGTTGTCGCTGCCTTACAATCACGGTCAGGTGCGCGTCCGCTTTCTCCTCGCACGCCTCAGCAAGCAGGCGCGCAGAGGGCTGGAGCGGATGGCGATTGTCCAAATCGCGCCGGAGAATGAGCGACTGGTCGAGCCTGTACTGTAGTCAGCGCGCCTGTCTGGTGAACATGGACGGCGGATGAACGGTCAGGGGAAAATCACCGCTTCTTTCAATCAACGCCGGGTCAATCGGTCATCTCGCCGGTTGATCCGGCGTTATATGTATTCGCGAAAGCTTCACTATGGTTACGTGAGTGTAAGCGGGAACGGCACGAACGAGAGAAGAAAGACGGCGAGCGTGAGAAGGGCGACGAGCAAGCGCCCGCGTCCGAGTCGGTCGCTTTCGTCGACGGCCTGCGGGTGGCGCACGCGCAGCATAATCAATAGCAGCAGCGCGTAGACGAAGCCGCTCGGCGCGCCGTGCCAGATGAGACCGAGCGGGGCGAGCGTCGCCATCACAACGAAGGCGACGCGCCCTACCCAGCGGTGTGTGCGCATGCCGCAGAGGGCGTAAATCGCATGGCCGCCATCGAGCTGTCCGACCGGCATCAGATTGAGGCTCGTCACCAACAAGCCGATCCACGCCGCGAAGTACAACGAGTTAGGCACGACGTTGCTTAGGTCGGTGATGCCAATCGCGGCGGCGATCAGGCGCAGCAGCGGCGGGTCGTTGAAAATTATCACGCCTTCGGTTGGGAGCGGGGAGGCGTGAGATTGCGCCGTCAACAGCGCGATCAGCGCGATTGGCAGGATGATGGCGAAGCCCGCGAGCGGCCCCGCGATGCCGATGTCGAACAGCGCGCGTCGCGACGGGATCGGCGACCTGATTCTAATAAACGCGCCGAACGTGCCGGCAAGGAAAAAAGGCGGTGCCGGAATAAAAAATGGCAGCGTGGCGTTAACGCCGTAGTAACGACACGCGAGGTAATGGCCCGCTTCGTGCGCGACGAGAATCGCGAGCAGCGCAGCGGCGAACGTCGCGCCCCGCACCAGCAGCACCGGGTTGGCCGCGGCGTGCGCAGCGACCGCAGCCAGCGCGTGGTAGTAGTACACGGGGACGAGCAGCAGATAGTCGAACCACCATGCCGGTGCCGCCCACGCCGGTTCGGGAACCTCTCCGAAATCGACAGCGAGCAGCACCCCCGCTGCCGTCGTCGTCAGCGCCGTCAACAGAAATAGCGCGGCGTGTCGCACCCACTCACGAACCGTCGGCCCGCGCGCCGCCATCCGGCGCAGCACTACGTTATCTCGACCGACACTGAGCGGGGATACCGCGCGAATTGATTCAGACATATTGCGTGGGAATTAGATGCTCAAGATCGGTGGGCAGTTACTCTGATTTTCGGTGGATGGGTGGTCAGCAGCTAAGAAGGGTTCAACAGCCCACGTCGTTCGTCGGAGACGATGCACCTGCGCACACTGATCGGCGCGGGCTGCGTAATGCTTGAGCGGGCTTTTGAAGCTTAACATCCTGACTCTGATCTTTAACCTAATGTTCGACTCTTTTAGGCAGTGACAAGGCCATCAAGGTCTAATGGGTCACGACCCATTTGTAAATTCAAAAAGACCATCGCGGTATGCGACAAAACTTTGCGAATCAAGCGATGTTGA